>NZ_JBFABE010000020.1:38397-118713 GCF_040640155.1 Streptosporangium sp. NPDC023615 | reverse complement strand
CGACGACAAGTTCGACGACTGCGGCCGCTGGGGCAACGCCTTCTAGGGCGATGAAAGGCACCGGCCCGGGTTCCCGCCGGCACCGCCGGCGTGGACCCGGCGGCCACTTCCCGGCGGCCACTTCCCGGCGACCGTTTCCCGGGACCGCGTACGGACGGGAAGCGGTCAGCGGTCCCGCCCCTCTCGGGCGGGACCGGTGCGCAGCAGATCGACCACGCCCGAGACGTCGCCGGCGCCCCGGCCCGCCGCGACCCCCCGGTCCAGGAGCGCCCGCATGGGCTCCACCAGAGCGGTGTCGACCCCCTGGTCCCTGCTGGCGTCCAGCAGGTTGGGGAAGGCCACCGCCTGCATCCGGAGACTCGAACCGGTGGCGGAGTGATCGCCGGAGTCGACCGCCTTCGCCATCCCGGGAAGGGAGGTCGTCATGGCGTTCAGCCACGAGACCACCAGCGGGGTGAACTCCGCCGCCGGGACGCCCTCCGACCCGGCCAGGGCGAGGGCGTGGAAGAACCCGCCGAACATCCCGTACATCGCGCTCAGCAGGGCGATGTCGTACAGCGCGGCCCGGCCGGGGTCGGGCCCCAGGTACATCGCGGCGCCCAGCACCTCGAAGGCGCGCTCGTGGGCGCGGAAGGACTCCCGCGACCCGCTGTAGAGAACGAGCGAAGCGGGCGTCCCGATCATCGGGGGCACCGCCATGATGCCGCCGTCCACGTACTCGGCGCCGTGTCCGGCCACCCGCCGGGCCGTCTCGCGTGCCTGGGCGGGCGTGCCGTTGGTGAGGTTCACCAGCGTCCGGCCGGCCAGGACGCCGGCTCCGGAACCGCCCGGGGCGCCGGGCGCGCCGTCCCCGACGCCCTCCCCGACGCCGTCCCTGACGCCGGGGGCGGCGTCGAGGACGGCGTGCACGGAGGCGTGGTCGAGCACGCAGACCACCACGAGCGGGCTCGCGGCGACCGCCTCGGCGACGGTGGCGGCGGCGGTCGCCCCTCTCCGGACGAGTTCCTCGCTCCTCGCGGCCGTGCGGTTCCACACGGTCGTGGGATGGCCGCCGTCCAGGAAGGCCCCGGCCAGCGCCCTCCCCATGGCGCCCAGGCCGATGACCGTCACGGGCGGGCGGTTGTCTGTGGTCACGGCGTCCCCGATTCGTTCGTGCGACAGGTGGGCGTCGCGGCCGGGCCTCGTCCCTCGTTCCCGACCGGCGTGTTCCCGATGCTGGTGCCACACTGGGAATTCCTCAAGTACCTACTATTTTGTTGGGTACTTACCTTTTGGTGTGTGAGGAGAGCGGGCGGGATGAAGAAGCGGACGTACTCGTGCGGGCTCGACGCCGCGGTCGACGTGGTCGGCGGCAAGTGGAAGGCGCTGATCCTGTGGGCGCTCCACCACGAACCCCTCCGGTTCGGGGAGCTCAGACGGTCGATCTCGGGCGTCAGCGAGAAGATGCTGATCCAGCAACTGCGCGAGATGGAGTCCTACGGCCTGGTGCACCGCGAGGTGTACCACCAGGTCCCGCCGAAGGTGGAGTACTCGCTGACCGAGTTCGGCCACTCGCTCAACGAGGCCCTGATCCCGCTCGGCGACTGGGGGGAGCGGCACATGCGGACCATCGAGGCCCTCCCCAGGCCCGGCAGTCCGGTCGGGGCCTGACCGGGCGGGATCAGGGGACGACCGGCAGGCCGGCGAGGGACTCGACCTCGCCGGGGGTGAGGTCGCCGCCGCGTTCGAGTCCGGCCGCGAGGCCCTCCTCGCCCAGCGCGTCACGCACCCGCCCGGTGATCCGGTCCACGTCGTCCCGCTCGGCGGGTGCCAGCGGCATGGCCGTGGACCGGCGGGCCGCGGCGGCCGCCCCCAGCAACCGGGCGGCCCGGTCGTGCGCCCCGGCCAGGGAGAGCGCGCCGGCCAGGCCCTCCAGGCCCCGCGTCACGTCCCGGGAGGCGTCGAGCCCGCGCGCCGCGACGAGGCCCTCCAGGTGCAGGTCCCGCGCGGCCTCGGCGTCGCCGAGCTGCTCGGCCACGAACCCGAGCTCGGCCAGGATCATCGGCTCGTGCATGGCGCGGTCCGTCCCGCCGTCCCCCCGGGGGGTCCACGCCAGCACGGTGCGCAGATGCGCCGTCGCGGCGCCGAACCTCCCCTCCTTGCGGGCGGCGTACCCGAGCACCGTCTCGGCGAAGATCTGCGTGCTCTGGTGGGACTGCTCGGCGGCCAGCCGCGCCGCCCGCTCCCCGCAGGCCCGGGCGCGGGCGTGGTCGCCGCGCTGCAGGGCGATCCAGCCCAGCCAGGCCAGCCGGCCGGCCACCTCGGGCCAGAGCTCCAGCTCCTCGGCCATGCGCAACCCCTCGCCCTGCAGCCGCTCGGCCCGCTCGTGGTCACCGGTCATCTCCGCCAGCCCGCCGAGCCACTCGGTCGCCTGCAACCGGCCCCAGCGGTCGCCCAGCTCGTCGAAGAGCTCCGCCCCCCGCTCGCTGTCGCGTTCGAGGGCGGCCAGGTCACCCCGCACGTGCGCGTACTGGGCCCGGACGACCAGGGCCGCGGCCGTCCCCCACCGGTCGCCGAGGGCTTCGAAGGCCGTCAGTGCCTGATCGAGGAGCTTCTCGCAGAGCGCGAGGTCACCGGCTCCCATCCCGCAGAAGGCGAGGAACCACTGGGCCCGGGCACGCTCGGCCGGGTCGCCGACGTCCTCGTACAGCCGCAGGGCGGTGGCCCGGTCGGTGCTCTCGCCGCGCAGCAGGGCGATGCCCGCCCGCCAGACCAGGACCCGGGGACGGAGCGCGGCGGCGGGCGTCCCGGCGGGGACGGCCAGCGCCGCGGACAGCGACCGTCCCGCCTCGGCCGTCCGGCCGCGCAGGAACCAGTACCAGGCCAGCGCGTTCACCAGCCGCAGGCCCTGCTCGGCGTCCCCGGCGGCGACCGCGCCGTCGAGCGCCGCCCGCAGGTTCGCGCTCTCGGCGTCCAGGCGGCGCAGCCACCGTTGCTGGTCGTGCCCGTACAACCCGGGCGCGGCCCGCTCGGCGAGGGCGGTGTAGTGGCGCCGGTGACGCTCCCGCAGCCGCTCCGACTCGCCCGCCTCGTGCGACCGCATCAGGCAGTAGGCGGCCACCGACTCCAGCAGGCGGTAGCGGGGGCCGTCGGCGCCGTGCACGACGGTGACGAGCGAGCGGTCCACCAGGCGCGCCAGCAGGTCGAACACCTCCGCCGCGGGGAGGTCGTCCGCGCCGCAGACGGCCTCGGCACCGTCCAGGGAACACCCGTCGGCGTGTACGGCCAACCGGCGCAGGACCAGCCGCTCGGCGTCGCCCAGCAGGTCCCAGCTCCAGTCGATCATCGCCTGGAGGGTCCGCTGGCGGGGAGGGGCGCCGCGGTGCCCGGTGGCCAGCAGCCGGAAGCGGTCGTCCAGGCGTTCGGCCAGGCCGGCGACGCCCAGCGAGCGGACCCTGGTCGCGGCCAGCTCCAGGGCCAGCGGGATGCCGTCGAGGCGGCGGCAGAGCGTGGCGACCGCCGGGGCGGTACCGGCGTCGAGGGTGAACCCGCGGTCCGCCGCGCGGGCACGGGCGACGAAGAGCCGGACCGAACCGAGCCGTTCCAGCGAGGCCGGGTCGGTGGTGGCCGCGGCGGGCGTCTCCAGCGGCGGGACGTTCCAGACCGTCTCGCCGGTCAGCGCGAGGGGTTCCTGGCTGGTGGCCAGGACGCGCAGCTCCGGCGCGGCGCGCAGCAGCAGCTCCACCAGTTCCGCGACGGGTTCGACGAGGTGCTCGCAGTTGTCCAGCACCAGCAGCAGCCGCCGGGTACGCAGCGCGCCGGCCAGACGGGCCGACGGCGTTCCCTCGGCGGCGACGGTGTCGCGGACGCCCAGGACCCGCATGACCTCGTCGGCCGTCGAGTCGACCGCGTCCTTCGTGCCCGCGGCGTTCCCCGCGCCCGGACGGCCGAGCGCGGCCAGCTCGGCCAGCCACACCCCGTCGGGGAAGTCACCGGCCCGCAGCCTCGCGGCCTCGGCGGCGAGGCGGGTCTTGCCCACCCCTCCCGGGCCGGTGAGGGTGACCAGGCGATCGGTGCGCAGCAGGTCGCCGATCTCGGCCGTCGCCTCGTCCCTGCCGATCAGCGGGCCGAGCGGCGCGGGCAGGTTCGTGGCGGGCACCTCCGCCGGGGCCCGGGGCGCGGCGGGCGGGTCGAGCGCCGGATCCCGGACGAGGATCGCCCGGTGCAGGGCCACCAGGTCGGCGCCCGGGTCCAGGCCGAGCTCGTCGGCCAGGTGGGCGCGCAGCCCCTCGTAACCGTCGAGCGCCTCGCTCTGCCGTCCGGACCGGTACAGGGCGGTCATGTACGCGGCGCGCAGCCTCTCCCGCAGCGGGTACCGGCCGACCAGCTCGCCCAGCTCGGCGACGATGCGGTGGTGCTCGCCCAGGGCCAGGCGGGCCTCGGCGAGGTCCTCGTGGGCGGTGAGCCGCCGCTCGTGCAGGTGGGTGATCACGGAACGGGCGAACGGCTCGTCGGCGAAGTCGGCCAGCGCGGGACCGCGCCACAGGGCGAGGGCGTCGGTGAGCAGCGCCGCGCGCGACCGGGGGTCGCCGGCCCGGCCGGCCTTGTCGGCCTCGTCGGCCAGGGACAGGAACCGGTGGGCGTCCACGGCGTCGGCGCCGGTGCGCAGCACGTACCCCGGCGGGGGCGACACCACCGTCTCGCGGGCACCCGGCTCGGCGTCCTCCAGGACCCGGCGCAACTGCGAGACCTTGGCCGACAGCGCCCCGGCCGGGTTGCCGGGCGGGTTCTCGCCCCACAGGTCGTCGATCAGCCGGTCGGCCGGGACCGGCCGCCCCTCGTGGACGAGCAGGACGGCGAGGAGGGCGCGGACCTTCACGCCGGGGACGGTCACGGGCGTGCCGTCCGCCGTCCACACCGCCAGCGGACCCAGTACCCCGAAACGCATGAACGCACCATACGGGACCGGCCGGGGTACGGCGCCGGAGAGGGCCGTAAGCCCGTCGGAGACCGGCCGTAAACATGTCGTAAACACCCTCCGGCATGGTTGAACACATCAGCCGGGCACGAGGACGAGGGAGGTGGCAGATGTCCGAAAGGCAGAACGAGGACCGGTTGCGGGTGGCGGTGATCGTCGGCAGTACCCGCGTCGGCCGGTTCGGCCCCACGGTGGCGGACTGGTTCGTGGCGCGGGCGCGCAGGCGGGCGGAGCTGGAGATCGACCTGATCGATCTGGCCGAGGTCGCGCTTCCGCAGACGCTCACGGACACCGACGAGCCGCCTCCCGCCCCGGTGGCGGCACTGGCACCGCGCCTGGCCTGCGCCGACGCGTTCGTGGTGGTGACACCCGAGTACAACCGGAGCTTCCCGGCACCGCTGAAGAGCGCCGTCGACTGGTTCTACCGGGAGTGGCAGGCCAAGCCGGTGGCGTTCGTCTCCTACGGCAACGACTCCGGCGGCCTGTTCGCCGCGGCCCAGCTACGCCAGGTCTTCACCGAGGTGCACGCGGTGGCCGTCCACGCGGGGGTGACGCTGCCCCGCTACTGGGAGCAGTTCGCCGCCGACGGCGGCTGGCCACGGGCGGGCACCGAGTACGACACCGCCGCCACGACCACGCTGGACCAGTTGACCTGGTGGGCCCGCGCCCTGCGCGACGCCAGAGCCGGGCGTCCCTACCCCTGCTGACCACGCGAAAGCCCCCTCGCGGCACCGACCGGCACCGACCGGCACCGACCGGCACCGACCGGCACCGATGCGGGGCCGCTGCACGACCACGACCACGACCACGACCACGACGTCACGAACGTTCCTCATCGAACACGCGAATCAACGGAGACCCCCATGCGAAAGATCGTTTCCTCGACCTACGTGTCCCTCGACGGCTACATCGGCGACCCCGGCGGCTGGGCCATGCCCTACTTCGACGAGGACGCCGGCCGCTTCGCCCGCGAGCAGCTCTTCGCCAGCGACGCCCTGCTGATGGGCCGGCTCACCTACGAGGGCTTCGCCGAGGCCTGGCCGGCCATGACCGACGAGGACGGCTTCGCCGACCGGATGAACTCCCTGCCCAAGTACGTCGCCTCCCGCACGCTGGAGAAGGCCGGGTGGAACAACTCGACCGTCCTCGGGGGCGACCTCGTCGAGGAGGTCACCGCGCTCAAGCGGCGCCCCGGCCAGGACATCCTGATGTACGGCTACGGGCCGGTCGCGCTCACCCTGCTGGAGCACGGCCTCCTCGACGAACTCCGCCTCTGGGTGCACCCGATCATCGTGGGGGACGGCGACCCCGGGGACCTGCTGTTCAAGAAGACCGGCAGGTTCCCCTTCGAGCTCGCCGGGACGACGACGTTCGGCAGCGGCGTGGTCGTCCTCTCCTACCGGGCCGCGGCGCGGGCGGCGGAGACGGACGCCGGGTGACGAGCCCGCCCCGCCGCCCGGGTCCCCGCCTACCGCGTCTCGGTGGCGGGGCTCCCGGGACGGGGCCCGAGGAGCGTGCCGGCGCGCCGGCGCAGCCCCGAGGCGGTGACCACCGCCGCGGCGACGGCCATCGCGGCCGGGACGAACAGGGCCGCGCGGAAGCCGTCGAGCGCGGCCGCCGTTGACCCGCCGGCCCCGGTGGCGGCGACGTTCACGGCGGTCGCCGCCGCCAGGCCGAGCGCCGCGCCGAACTGGAAGGAGGTGTAGAGCAGGCCGCCGGCGAGCCCCTGCTCGTCCTCGCTCACCCCGTCGGTCCCGGCGATGGTGAACGGCCCGTACGCCAGCGAGAACGCGAGACCGAGAATGATCATGGTGGGGAACATCGCCGCGTAGGTCCAGTCGAGGCCGACCGGCAGGAACAGCAGGTAGGCCACGGCGGCCAGGAAGAGCCCGCACAGGATCACCCGGACGTTGCCGAAGCGGTTCACCAGCCGGGGGGTGAGGGTCGGCGCGAGTACGGCGTCGATGCTGATGGCCAGCAGGGCCAGGGCCGCCTGCAGCGACGACCATCCACGCAGTTCCTGCAGGTAGAGCACGACGAGGAACTGGAACCCGAAGAACGATCCGGAGAACAGCAGGAAGCCGAGGTTGGCCCGTACCAGCGGGCCCGAGCGCAGGAGACCCAGGCGCACCAGGGGCGCCGCCGAACGTCGCTCGATCGCCGGGAAGACGGCGAGCAGCGCGAACCCGGCGGCGAACGCGGCGACCGTCCAGCCCCATCCGGTGGCGGGGTCCTCCAGGCGGACGACCCCGAACACGAGCGCGAGCATCGCGCCGGTCACGGTGACCGTACCGGCCAGGTCGAAGCCGCGGGCGGACCCGCGCGGGCGTCCGTCGTCCGGGATCAGGACGAGGGCGGCGACGAGGATCAGGGAAGCCATGATCACCGGTGCGAAGAACACCCACCGCCAGTTGATCGCGGCCAGCAGGCCGCCGACGACCAGGCCGAGCGAGAAACCGGCCGACGCCGTTCCCGCGTAGACGAGGAGGGCGCGGTTGCGCTGGGGCCCCTCGGCGAAGCCGGTGGTGATGATGGACAGACCGGCGGGCGCCATGAACGCGGAGGCCACCCCCGTCACGAAACGCGCGACGACGAGCACCCACTCCTCGGTCGCGAAACCGCCCAGTCCGGAGAAGACGACGAACACGCCGAGCCAGAGCAGGAACATCCTCCGCCGGCCGAGCAGGTCGGCGGCCCGGCCGCCCAGCAGCATGAAACCGCCGTAGCCGAGCACGTAGGAACTCATCACCCAGCTCAGCGAGCCGGTGCTCAGCCCCAGGTCGGAGCGGATCGCGGGCAGGGCGACGTTCAGCATCGCCACGTCGATCCCCTCCAGGAAGATCGCGCCGCACAGCACGAACAACATGCCCCAGGCACGCCCGCTCATACGGTCGGCGCGGCCGGTGTGACCGGCGGGCGCCGGGGAGAGCGGCGGGGACGACGGTGTGGACACGAGGTGACTCCTTGGGTACGGGGGACGGGAGAGCCGCGTCCGGTTCCCCGCGGCTGCCGGTTCCCTCTTGTAAGTAATCGCATCCTGAGGCAGCATCGATGGGCATGGAAGAAGGCACTTCGAAGTCACCGAGTCGCTGCTCCGACGCCGGCGACGCCTACGTCGACGCCTGGCAGTGGGACACCCGGGAGGACTGCGAGGTCCGCCAGATCCTGGACCGCGTGGCGGACAAGTGGTCGTTGCTCGTCATCGCGCTCCTCGACCGGCGCTCCCTGCGGTTCACCGAGCTGAGCCGCGAGATCGACGGCGTCAGCCAGCGCATGCTCACCGTCACCCTGCGCCACCTGGAGCGGGACGGGCTGGTGCGCCGCACCGTGCACCCCGTCGTGCCGCCGAGGGTCGACTACGAGCTCACCCCGCTGGGCATGACCCTGCACGACACCATCCGGTCGCTCGTCACCTGGACCGAGCGGCACCAGAACGAGATCGCCGCGGCCCGCGCGGGTTACGACACCCGCCGGGAGACCGCCCCGGCCGTTCCGGGCACGCGGGTCGGGCCGGGGCCCGGCGGCGCGACGGAACCCGGTGGCGCGACGGAACCCGGTCGCAGGACGGAGCCCGGCCGCGCCACGGAACCCGGCCGCGCGACGAAACACCGTGCCGCGGTCGTTCACCGTAACGAAACTCGGACCGCGTCCCCGTCCCGCGAGGAAGGGGCGCGCCCATCGGGGAGGGCGGGCGCCCCGGCGGGGACGGCGAGCCGTCAGGAAGGGGCGTCGTCCCACGAGGAACGCGCCTCCGGCGCCGGGCTCGCACGCTGCGAGATGTGCGGTGCCCCGCTCCGCGAGGCGCGTACGGGCCGTCCCGCGCGTTTCTGCGGCACGGCGTGCCGCCAGAGGGCGCACCGCCGCCGCTCCCGCACGGCCTCCCGCCCCACCGGCTGAGGTCCGGCCCGCCCGTTGAACCTCTGCAAAGGAGGGCAAAGGCCTGTCCAAGGGCTCCGTGTCGCGACCTCCCGCCGGAGCCGCAGCGTGTCTGCTGGGCAGCGGTAACGGCACCGCTCACCTGGAGGGTCGGAGATGAGGAAGTTGCTTCTTGCCGGCGTGCTCGCGCTCGGCGTGTTCACGGCCGGATGCGGCGGCGCCGACGACGGGAGCACGACCGAACCGTTGGTCGCGGACCAGGTCAAGGCGTCACCCACCTCGCCCGCGGACCCCTCGGCGGCGACCAGGGCCAGGGTCGAGCTGGGCGAGACGCGGATCGGCAGCATCCTGGTCGGGGAGGGCGGCCGCACGCTCTACCTCTTCGAGAAGGACAGGAACGGCAAGTCATCGTGCTCGGACGCCTGCGCGCGGGCCTGGCCGCCGTACGTCACGGACGGCGAGCCGGAGGCGGGCAAGGGTGTCAAGGCGGACCTGCTCGCCACCACCGAACGGGACGACGGCACGACGCAGGTGACCTACGACGGCCACCCGCTCTACTACTTCGCCAGGGACACCGCGGCCGGGGAGGTCAAGGGGCACGACGCCGAGGGCTTCGGCGACGACTGGTACGCGCTGAGGGCCGACGGGAAGCAGGCCCGCGACTGAGTGGTCCCGCCGTCCTCGTCGGCCGATCCGGCCCGACAGGAGTCACGGCCCGAGCCGCCGGGTAGGGACAGGGATGATCCCGCCCACCGGGGCCCGTCCGCCCGGAGCGTGAGACATGAAGGGTCCGTCGTCACCGCGGCGGACCCTTCCCTTCTGTCCCCCGGAAGCCCTGCCCCTCGCCCGCCCCGCGCCCCGATCTCCGGCCCCCCGCCGAGATCAGGTGGACTCGCGGACGACCAGCTCCGTGGGCAGGATCGCCGAGGAGGCGGGACCGCCGGCGAGGTGACGCAGCAGGAGGCGCGCCGCCGTCCGTCCCTGTTCCGTCCCCGGCGTGCGCACCGTGGTGAGCGCGGGCACCGTGTACGAGGCGGTCGCGACGTCGCCGAAGCCCACGACCGCGACGTCCTCGGGCACCCGCCGCCCGGACTCGGCCAGCGCCCGCAGGGCCCCGATCGCCATCGGATCACCGGCGACGAACACCGCGTCGAGCGCCGGGTCGTCCCGCAGGAGCTGGCGCATCGCGTCCGCGCCCGAGGCGAGGGTGAGGTCGCCGACGGCGATGATCGACCGGTACCCGGTGTCGCGCAGCGCCTCGCGGTACCCCTCCAGCCGGGCCCGCGAGGCCAGCGAGTCCGGGGGGCCTGCGATGGCGGCGATCCGCCGCCGTCCCCGTGCCAGCAGGTGCGCCACCGCCGCCGCGGCCCCGCCCGCGTCGTCGACGTCGGCGTACGGCGTGTGCGCCGCCACCGGCCTGCCCAGGACGACGACGGGAACGCCCGTGCGGACCAGCGCCGCAGGGAGCGGGTCGGAGGAGTGACCGGACACGAGCACCACCCCGTCCACGTACCCGGAGGCGGCGTAGCGCTCCACCCGCGTGCGGCCGTCCTGTGAGTCGGCGAGCATCAGGGTGACCCGCTTGCCCGCCTCCTCCAGCTCCCGGACGACCGAGCGGAGGGTCACCGAGAACGCCGGGTCGTCGGCGCCCGCGTCGGCGCTCGCGGCGGCGGCCGGGCCGGAGACGACCAGAGCGATCGAGTCGGTGCGCCGTGTCACCAGGCTGCGGGCCGCCGAGTTCGGGACGTACCCCAGCTCGTCCACGGCGTTCATGACGATCGCGCGGAACTCGTCGCTGACCGTGTCCTCACCGTTGATCACCCTGGAGACGGTGGACCTGGACACCCCGGCGCGGGCGGCGACCGCCTCCAGGGTGGGCCGCCTGGCGCGTTCGCGGCGCAGCCCGTTGTGCCGGATCACCTCGCGGTACCACAGCGCGCTGTCCTTGGGCAGCCGCCGCTGCGTCTCGAAGTCGACGTGCACGATCCCGAAGCGCTTGTGGTAGCCCTCGGCCCACTCGAAGTTGTCCAGCAACGACCAGACCAGGAAGCCGCGCAGGTCCGCCCCGGCCTCGATCGCGGCGTGCGCGGCCCGCAGGTGACCCTCGAAGAAGGCGGTCCTGTCGGTGTCGTGCACGCGGTCGCCGTCCACCAGGTCGTCGAACGCGGCACCGTTCTCGGTGACCAGCAGGCCGACCTCGGGGTAGTCGCGCGAGAGCCGGGTGAGCACCTGGGTGAGGCCGGTGGGCACGATCGCCCAGCCCATCGCGGTCGTCGGGGCGTGGGCCCCGCTGAAGCGGATGTCCTCGGTCCCGGGGTAGGCGGCGTTGGCCGGTTCGCCCGGCGCGGACCGTACGACGCAGGGCGTGTAGTAGTTGATCCCCAGCAGGTCGACGGGCTGGTTGATCGTCGCCAGGTCGCCGTCGCGAATGTGTTCCAGACCGCCGATCCTGTCCATGATCTCCAGCGTCGGCCGGGGGTACTCCCCGCGCAGGACGGGGTCGAGGAACTGGCGGTTGATGAGACAGTCGACCCGGTCGACGGCCTCGGCGTCCTCGGCGGACACCGGGAGGTCCGGGTCGCTCAGCTGGGCGGGCGTGAGGACGGGCGCCAGGTTCAGGGTGAGGGCGATCTCGCGGGCACCGCCCTCGCGCAGCACCCGGGCGCTCAGACCGTGGGCGAGCAGGAGGTGGTGGGAGGCGCGGAACGCCTCCGCGGCCGAGGCGCGGCCGGGCGCGTGCACGCCGATGCCGTATCCCAGCACGGCGGCCACCCACGGCTCGTTGACCGTCATCCACGTCCCGACCCGGTCGCCGAGCCGGTCGTGCACGATCCGGGCGTAGTCGGCGAAGCGGTAGGCCGTGTCGCGGGCGGTCCACCCGCCGAGGTCCTCCAGCGCCTGGGGCAGGTCCCAGTGGTAGAGGGTCGGGTAGGGAACGATGTCGGCGGCCAGCAGCTCGTCCACCAGCCGGTCGTAGAAGTCCAGTCCTTCCGCGTTGACGGGGCCGGACCCCGCCGGCTGGATCCGGGGCCAGGCGATCGAGAACCGGTAGGCCCTCAGCCCCAGCTCCGCCATGAGGCGGACGTCGTCGGCGTAGCGGTGGTAGTGGTCGCAGGCCACGTCACCGGTGTGGCCGTCGGCGATCCTGCCCGGCGTGTGGGAGAAGGTGTCCCAGACGGACGCGCCACGCCCGTCCACGTGCGCCGCGCCCTCGATCTGGTACGCGGCGGTGGCCGCCCCCCAGATGAAACCGGGAGGAAAGGCCAGGGTCTCACCCCGGGACGAGATGGACGTTGCGGTCATGCTCCGAAAACCCCCGTCGGTTCTCGCGACTGCCGAGATGCACGGAGCGGCGGCGGGTCGCCACCGTCCCCGGCCGGTGGAAGCACCTTACCGACATCATGGGCGCGGACGTGCCCGGGTGTCGAGGGGACCGCCGGACCCGTCGCGGGCGCGCTTCCCCACCCCACGTCCATGATCGGCGATACGGTGATCGCTCGTACCGACGGGACGGACGGGGACGACGGCGGCCGGCACGGGAGCCCCGCACCTGGGGGAGTTCCCGGGCCCCGGGCCCCGGGAGCGCCGGACCTCGGAGACCCTCAGGCCCCGGAAGACCCCGGTCCGCGTCGCGGCCTCCCAGGTCCCGGGGAGCCTCGGGCCTCGGGCGGTCTCAGGCGCCGGGGAGCCTCAGCACGCGGTCGAGCAACTGGCGGTGGTGGGCGAGGAAACGCCGCCGCGCCTCCGGGTGGGCGGAGACCGAGCGATCCGCCTGGGCGATCATCTCGCCGTGCAGGAACCCGTACACGCTCCACACCAGCGTCCGCACCATCAGGTCCGCGTCCACCTCCCCGTCGACGAACCCGGCTCTGGCGGCCGAGCGGATCGCGTCGGCGGTGAAGTTCAGGAGCGGGGTCGAATGGGTCCCCTCCACCTCGGGGATGTCCGCGGCGTCCCCCAGCCAGCGGTGGATCCACAGCGCGGGTATCTGCGGATTGGCGGCGCAGAAGTCCAGGTAGCGTTCGGACAGTCCGTACAGGGCGGTGGCGACCCCCTCGGCGTCGGCGGCGGGGAGGGCGGCGAGCGCGTCCTCCACGACGGCCCGTTCCGCCCGGCCGGCGTGGTCGACGACCGCGAGGTAGAGGTCGCGTTTCTCACCGAACCGCTCCTGGATCCACGCCGGATCCTCGCCGGTGGCCTCGGCCGTCGCCTGCAGCGAGGTGCCGTCGTAGCCGAGCGCGGAGAAGAGCCGCATCGCGGTGGTGATGACCGCCTGGCCCCGCGGGTCGTCGTGGGGAGTCATGCCTCCGATTCAAGTCCCCGACGCGTGCGCGGGCGGCCGGGTACTGGTTTCGACCCGGTCAAACCTGTGTTCGCAATGCCCCGCCCCGCCCGGGACGGGGTCGCGGGCCGGGCGGGCACAGGACACGCGGTTCGTCCGCCGGGCCGGCCGGGTTCGCCCCCCAGGACCGGAAGGGCCGCCCGGGACGGGGTCGCGGGCCGGGCGGGCACAGGTCGCGCGGTTCGCCCGCCGGGGTCAGGAGGGCAGGACGTGCAGTTCGCCCGCCGGGGTCAGGGCGGTGATCCGGCGCGGTGCGTCCGGGTCGATCCGCACCGCGACGGTCGCGTCACCGGAGGCGGTCCGTACGTCGTACCCGCTCCCGTCGCCCTCGTCCGGCACCCTGACCTCGACGTCCCCGGCCGACCTCACCACGGCCCTGACGTCGCCGGGCGGGTTCGTGAACCCCAGGCTGACGTGTCCCCTGCCGGTCTCGACGTCGGCCCCGGCCGACCTCAGGTCGAGGCCGAACACGTTGCCCCGGCGCACCCGCGCCCGCAGCGTGCCCAGCGAGTCCATCACGATCACGTCACCGGTGTCGGCCGAGAGGCGCAGGTCGCCGTGGACCCCGTTCACCGACAGGGTCCCGCTGCGGATCGACGCCTCGACACCGGTGGCCGCGGGCAGGGTCAGGACGTACTGCGCCCGGCACTCGGGGCCGTCGGGGCCGTCGGGGCCGTCGGGGCCGTCGGGGCCGCCGGGGCCGCCGGGGTCGCCGGGACAGTGGGCGTCGACGGTGAGCGTCCGGCCGTCCCACCGCTCGGTGGCCACGGGCCGGTGCCGCGTCCACAGCAGCTCCCGTTCGACGTCCAGCCGCTTCTCGCGACCGGTGACGACCGTGAGATCGACGTGACCCGTGGCCCGCACCACGACCTTCGGGGAGGTGAGCGTGTGGAACCTGGACGTGGTCTCGACCATCCGGTCGGGCGCGTTGATCTCCGCCAGCGCCGCCAGCGTGGTGAAGGCCACGGCGAGCGCGGTGAGCGTCCCGCCCACGGCGAGCCAGGCGATCCGGACGGTGTTCCGTGTGGACATGTTCTCTCAGACCTTGAGGAAGCGCAGGACGGCGAGTACCCGGCGGTGGTCCTTGTCGGCGCCGGAGAGGTCGAGCTTGGCGAAGATGTTGTTGATGTGCTTGCCCACCGCGCTCTCGGAGACCACCAGGGCCTCGGCGATCCCGGTGTTGGACCGGCCCTCCGCGATGAGCGACAGCACCTCGTACTCCCTGCGGGTCAGCCGGTCCAGCGGGTCGCTGCGCCCGCGCAGCAGCAACTGGGCGACCACCTCGGGGTCCAGGGCGGTGCCGCCCCCGGCGATCCGGCGTACCGCGTCGAGGAACTCCTCGACGTCGGCCACCCGGTCCTTCAGCAGGTAGCCGATCCCCCCGGTCGCGGTGGACAGCAGCCGGGTGGCGTAGCGCTCCTCGACGTACTGGGAGAGCACGAGGATCGCCAGCGCGGGCCGCTGCCGGCGCAGCACCAGCGCGGCGCGCAGCCCCTCGTCGGTGTGCGAGGGCGGCATCCGCACGTCGGTCACGACGAGGTCGGGATCGTGCTCGTCCACGGCGCGGAGCAGCCCGTCGGCGTCGGCCACGGAGGCCACCACCTCGATGCCCGCCGAGCCGAGCAGGCGGACCAGCCCCTCGCGCAGCAGCACGGAATCCTCGGCGAGCACTACACGCACGGCAGCTCCACTCTGATCGTCGTCGGCCCGCCCGGCGGGCTGTCGACGTCCAGGATGCCGTCCACCGACGCCACCCGCCCCGCCAGGCCGCGCAGCCCGCTCCCCAGGTCCGGGTCCGCCCCGCCGACACCGTCGTCGTGCACGGACAGGCGCAGCACGTCGCCGTCGCGGCCGACGACGACCTCGGCGCCGGACGCCCGCGCGTGCTTGGCGATGTTGGTCAGCGCCTCGGAGACGACGAAGAACGCCACCGCCTCGACCGTGGGGGCGGTCCGCCCGGACAGGTCGGCCCGCAGCCGCACCGGGAAGGGGGCCCGCGCGGCGAGACCGGACAGCGCCGCGTCCAGGCCCTGCTCGTCCAGCACCGCCGGGTGCAGGCCGCGGACGACGTCGCGCAGCTCCCGCAGGGCGAGCTTGGCCTCCTCGTGCGCCCGCACGATCACCTCGCGCGCGGGCTCGGGCAGGTCGGTGAGGGTGGCGCGGGCCATCCCCAGGTTCATCGCCAGCGACACCAGCCGCTGCTGGGTGCCGTCGTGCAGGTCGCGTTCGATGCGGCGCCGCTCGGCGTCGGCCGCGTCCACCATCCCGGCGCGGCTCTCCCGCAGCGTCTCCACCCGCAGCACGAGCTGGTCGCTGAGGCTCGGGCCGAGCAGGGCCTCGGCGGCGATCACGTCCAGCGCGGTGAACCCGCGGGCCACCCACGGTGCGGCGATGAACAGGATCCCGGAGGCGAAGACGAACCCCACGCTCTGCCAGGTCTCCGCCAGCACCCAGTGCCGTACGGCGAGCACGGCCGTGATCAGGGCGCTCGACCACGCCCCGACGACCGAGAGGGCGCCGATCCCGTTGATCGGCACGGTCAGCAGGTGGTACCCGAGCCGGCGCCAGGCGCTCCAGGTCCGCGTCTCCTGGAGCAGCCGCCGCAGCGGGTTCCTGCTCAGTGGGCGGCACGGGACCGGCGCGATGTCGACGTCCAGGAAGGTGGCGAACCGGGACCGCTGCACCCGGGTGAGCAACCGGACGACCACGAAGAACAGCAGCAGCGCCGCCACCGGCACGACCACGGTCCACACCAGCAGCACCGCGGCCGCCGCCAGGGCCGAGAGCGCCGCGACGCCCAGCAGGGCCAGCGACGCCCCCGAGACCAGATGGACGGTACGCATCCAGGTCCGCGCCGACCAGTGAGCGCTGATCCTCGTCCAGGGGGTGGGCATCATCTCGACGGCGGTCATGAGAACACCGTAGGGACCTCGCCGCCCCGGGCACATGGGCGAGGGGTCCGGGAAAAAGGTGAGGCAGGCCCCACCCCTCCCGCGCGTGCCGGGGCGCCCGCGAGGACGTTCCCGGCCCCGCCTACCCTTGGGGGATGGGCGCCGCGCGTGACGACCGTCCCCATCCGGCACCGGCGACGGAGCGGTCCCCCTCCGGCCTCCCCGGTTTCTCCGGGCTTCTCGCCGACGATCCGATGTCCGCCCCACTGACCTATCCCGGCCGTCTTCCTCCGGCGGCCGGACTACTGGCCGACGACCGTTTCCTGCCGATGGAGGAGGCGCCCGGAGCCCTCGCCGACGGGCGGGTCCGGTGCGGTGGCCGGAGCGCGAGGCTCGCCGACCACCTGGCGGCCCTCGGTGCGGCACCGCTGGAGGCGCGCCACCCGGTGGTCGCGGTGGGCTCCAACGCCGCCCCCGGCCAGTTGCGCCGCAAGTTCACCGCCGCCGGTGTCCGGGCCGTCGTCCCGCTGACCCCGGCCGCCGTGCACGGTGTCGCCCCCGGGGTCTCGGCGCACATCAGCCGGTACGCCTACCTGCCCGCCACGCCCATCGGGGCGCGGGGAGCCTCGCTGCTGTTCGTGGTCTGGGTGGACGAGACCCAGCTCGCGGTGCTGGACGCGACCGAGCCGAACTACCGCCGGACGGTCCTGCCCGGCGACTCCTTCCCGGTCACCCTCTCCTCGGGGGAGACGCTCCCGCCGTGCCACGTCTACGTGAGCAGGCACGGATGCCTGGTGGACGAGGAGGGCGGGCCGCTGCGACTGGCTCCCCAGCGCGACCTGATCGAGCACCTGCTGGGGCGGTCGGCGGCACTCCGGCGGTTGTTCGGGCGGACACCCGAGGAGTTCGTGCTCGGCGCGGGGAGGGACGGGGCTCGGCAGACCGCCCACAGACTGTTCGTGAGCGACGGTCTCGCGGACCCCGGCGTGTCCGGTCTCCATCGCCTCCTCCCGCCGCCCCCCTGACCCGGCTTCCCGGCCGCCTGACCGTCCCCACGACCCCGTGGCGACTTCCCGGACCTCTGGCCGCCGGCCCCCACGACTCCATGACTTCCCGGCCTCACGGCTGTCCGGCCACTCGACCCCTCGACCCCTCGGTTCATGACCTCCGAACTCAAGGCCCCACGGCCCCACGGCTCCGCGAACATAACCCCAGTAGGGGTATCGATGGGTTATAAATAGGTGGGCCGTGTCCGGAGCGGCTTCGTCCCGACGGTGCGGGTCCTGTGGGGAGCCGACACGAGCCCCAGGGAACCGTGTCCGACCCACTGCCCGACCGCCGTCACCCCTGCGGCCCGCCCTGCCACCCGTCCTACCGCCCGCCCTGCGACCCGCTCCGCCACCCTCCCCGCTCCCTCCGCCCCCCTTCCCGTTCCCGTCCCGCCGTCGGCCCTGCCGCCCGTCCCCGTCCGGTTTCCGCATGCCTGCCCGCCCACGGACCGGACGTCTCCTCGGCCATCGAAAGGTTTCCGTCCGTGAAGCGTGTGCTGCTCCTGGCGACCGGTGACACCATCGCCCACTCCTACGCCCCCGACCGGCCGGGGGCGGCGTCCGGGGCGGAACTGCTGAGGAACCTGCCGCCCGGCACGATCACCGCGGACGTGGTGGCCGAGGACGTGACGGCGGAGCCCAGTTGGGACATGTCGCCCTCGACGATGCTGGAACTGGCCCGCAGGGCACGCTCGGCCCTTCTGGAACGCCGGTTCGACGGTGTGGTGATCACTCACGGCACCGACGCGCTGGAGGAGACCGCCTACCTGACGGACCTGCTCCTCGGCCGGGCGGCCGAGCGCGGCACCGTCGTGCTGACCTGCGCCGTCCGCTCCGTGGACGAGCCGTCCGCGGACGGACCGCGCAACCTCGTCTCCTCCGTCGTCGCCGCCGTCGACGAGGCGCTGCGCGGCGCCGGGGCGGTCGCGTGCGTCAACGACGAGATCCACGCCGCCCGCTGGGTGAGCATGACCGACGCCACGAGCGTCGCGGCGTTCTCCTCCGCGCCCTTCCCGCCGCTGGGCCGCGTGTTCGGCGGGCGGGTGGAGGCGCTGGTCCCGCCCCCGCCCCGGCCACCGGCGTTCGGAGGGGATCCCGCCTCGGACGTGGCCCTGATCAAGACCTATCCGGGGATCGAGCCCGGCCTGCTCACCGCGGTCGTGGACGCCGGAGCCCAGGGTGTCGTGCTGGAGGGGACCGGGGCGGGCAACGTGCCGGTCGGTCTCTTCTCGACGATCGCGGAGCTGACGGAGTGGGGCATCCCGGTGGTCGTGGCGTCGCGTTGCCGTACCGGCCGGGGGCCGTTGGGCGAGGCGGGTCCCGTGCAGGGGCTCGCCGCCAAGGTGGGGGCGATCGGCGCCCGCGGGCTGGCGCCCCAGAAGGCGCGATGCGCGCTGATGGTCGCCCTCGGAACCGGGGGCGTCGACGCGGTCCGCGAGTGGTTCGCGCGGCTCTGACACCCGCGAGCCGAATTTTGGATAGGTAAAAAATAGGGGAACGGGGAGTATCCCTCGTCTGAGGGGGCACGTCGGGAGAGTCCGTGACCCGGCGGAGGGCTGGGGAGGCCTCCGCCGGGTCACCTCATCTCCGGGTGTTTCGGTCCATCGCTCAGGCGGGGATCGAGACGCCGACCCCGCCGCGGGTCTCGGCGCCGTAGCGCTCCTTCTCCCGCGCGATGTCCAGGGGCCTGATGGTGGTGCGCCCCTTCAGCGCCTCCTCGGTCAGCAGGTCGGCGGGGACCAGCCAGGAGACCTCGAACTCCAGCCCGTCGGGGTCCTTGGCGTACAGCGCCTTGGTGGTGGAGTGGTCGGAGGCCCCGACGAGGGCGTCGAGCTCGCCGAGCCTGAGGGCGATCCGCTCCAGTTCCTCCAGGGTGTCGACCTCCCAGGCGAGGTGGTAGAGGCCGACGGTCGCGCGCCCGGCGCCCGAGGGGCCGGCCTGCGCGCCCACCTCGAAGAGGCCGAGATCGTGGTCGTTGGTGGACCCCGAGGCCTGCAGGAAAGCGGCTCGCGGCGTGCCCATGACCACCGTGAAGCCGAGGGCCTCCCGGTAGAAGGCGACGCTCCGCTCCACGTCACGGACGAAGAGAACGGCGTGGTTGAGCCGCTGGACCGGCATGGTTCCTCCTAAAGCTTGAACTCTCAAGTATCTTACCTCACTTTGTTGAGAGTTCAAGTAAGCTGTGGGCGTGACGCGATGGCTGGACGATGACGAGCAACGTGCCTGGCGTGCGTTCCTGACCGCCTCCCAGCTCGTCCAGGAGGAGCTGGACCGGCAGCTGCAGCGCGACTCGGGCATGCCGCACGCCTACTACGCGGTGCTGGTGAAACTGTCGGAGGCGCCCGGCCGCACCCTGCGGATGAGCGAGCTGGCGGCGGAGGTCAACGCCTCGCAGAGCCGCCTGTCGCACGCGGTGAAACGGCTGGAGGAACGCGGCTGGGTCCGTCGCGCGCCCTGTGCGGCCGACAGGCGCGTGAGCTGGGCCGTCCTCACGGACGAGGGGTTCGCGGCCCTCGCGGCCGCCGCCCCCGGTCACGTCGAGGCGGTACGGCAGGTCTTCCTCGACCGCCTCGACCCCGAGCGGCTCCGCCACCTGACCGCCCTGTGCGCCGCCCTCCTCCCCGCCCCCGACGCCCTCCCGGGCACCCCCGACACCCCGCTCCCCGCCGCTCCCGGAGCCACCCCGATCCCCACCGCTCCGACTCCCGCCACTCCCCGTGCCGCCCCCGTTCCCGTCACTCCCGACCACCCCTGACGCCTTCACCGCCGTATCCGCCCGTCCCGGCCGGTGCCGCCCCGTAATCTGGGCGGGTGACGATCCGCGACGGCGGACCCGGCGACGTCGGGGCCGTACTCAGGATGTTCGACAGCGCCGTGGAGTTCCTGGTGAGCCGGGGGCGTACCGGTCAGTGGGGCAGTGAGCCGTTCAGCCGCGATCCCCAGCGGATCGAGCAGGTCAGGCAGTGGGCGGCGGGCGATGGCATGCGCATCGCCGAGCTCGACGGCCGGCCCGCCGGGTGCGTCGTGGTGGGCCCGCCGAACCCGTACGTCATGCCGGCGCCCGAACCCGAGCTGTACGTGCGGGCGCTGGTGATCGACCAGCGCTTCTCCGGTCGTCGGGTGGGCCGGACCCTGCTCGACTGGGCTGCCGGCGAGGCCGTCCGGCGCGGGGTGGGACTGCTGCGCGTCGACTGCTACGCCGGCGACGACGGCCGTCTGGTCGGCTACTACGAGCGGTGCGGGTTCACCCGGTCGATGCCGTTCTTCGTGGGCGCATGGCCCGGCATGATCCTCCAACGACGCCTGACCCCGTGATCCCGCCCAGGTCTCCGGTTTCCTCCTGACACCCGGATCCTCATGCGCCATCCATCCTTCCCCGGGACTCCCGTGAGGCCGCGCCGGCGACTGGACCGAGGAGGACGGAACCGTGAGGAACGAACGATTCCGTCCGACGAGGGAAGGAGCCGGATCCAAGCGGCCTCACCGCGACGCGAAGCGTCGCCATGAATACGGATCGGCGATGACCCGGTGGATGATCCGGCCGGCGGCGCCCAGGGTCGCCGCGTCGCCGCCCAGGCGTGAGACGGTCAGCGCGGGAACGGTGTGCCGCATCGTGGACAGCCGGGCGGTCATCGTCCGGTGCGCCGGTTCCCTGATCCACTCGAACAGCGGGGCGAAGACGCCGCCCAGCACGATGGTTCCCGGGTCCATCAGGTGCACCGCGGAGGTCAGGGCGACGCCGAGCGCCCGGCCGGCGCGCTCGCAGGCCTCCAGCGGGCGTCGTTCGCCCGCGCGCAGCCGTTCCAGCAGCTCCGGCACGCCTCCGGCGGTCCCGCCGAGCCCCGCGGCCCGCAGGAGCGCGTCCTGCCCGGCGTACTGCTCCAGGCAGCCTCGGCCGCCGCAGCGGCAGGCGGGCCCGTCGGGGGCGACGACCACGTGCCCGAGCTCTCCCGCCAGGCCGCTGGCGCCGCGGAAGAGGGCGCCGCCGACGACCAGGCCCGCGCCGATGCCGATCTCGCCCGACACGTGCAGGAAGTCCTCGGGGGCCGAGCCGAACCAGAGCTCTCCCAGGGCGGCGAGGTTGGCCTCGTTGTCCACCTCCACGGTGAGGCTCAGCAGGTCGGGGACGCGGACGTCGTGCCAGCCCAGGTTGGGGGCGGCGTGTACCAGTCCCTTGTCCACAGGGCCGGGCACGGCGACGGTCACACCGGCGATGACGAGCCCCTGCGCCTGGGCTTCGTCCACAGCTTTCTGGGCAAGTTCCTGCAGGTGAGACAGGGTTTCCACAGGCGAGGACATGCGGTTGTCCACAGCCTGTGCATATCGCGTCCGCACCGCGAGCGTGAGGTCGACCACGCAGGCCGACAGGTAGTCGACATTGATCTCCAGGCCGAGCGCGGCGACCCGCCCGCCGCTCAGTGCGACGGCGGTGCCGGGCCGTCCCCGCTCGCCGTCCCTGACCGCGCCGGACTCGGCGACCATGCCCGCCGCGATCAGGTCGCCGACCATCTTCGAGACCGTCGTCTTGGTCAGCCCGGTGATCTCGGCGAGCGCCGCACGGCTGACGGGACCGCTCCTGCGGACCTCGGCGAGGACCACGCCGAGGTTGCGCGCGCGCATCGCGTCGTGGCGCAGGGCCTGTGTCATGGAACAACCACCTCTTGACGATCCCACCAGCTCGATACATATTAAGTCCATAACGTGGATTAATTCGGAGGAAACACAGATGAGCGCCTATACCCCCACGCCCGAGGACCGCTTCACCTTCGGGCTGTGGACCGTCGGCTGGCAGGCCCGCGACCAGTTCGGCGACGCCTCCCGGGCGGCGCTGGACCCGGTGGAGAGCGTCCACCGCCTCGCCGAACTCGGCGCCTACGGCGTCACCTTCCACGACGACGACCTGCTCGCCGTCGAGTCCGACCGGGACAGGGCGATCGCCGCCTTCAAGAAGGCGCTGGCCGAGACCGGGATGAAGGTCCCGATGGCCACCACGAACCTGTTCACCCACCCGGTCTTCAAGGACGGCGGGTTCACCAGCAACGACCGCGAGGTCCGCCGCTACGCCCTGCGCAAGGTCATCCGCAACATCGACCTCGCCGCCGAGCTCGGCGCGACCACCTACGTCTGCTGGGGCGGGCGCGAGGGCTCGGAGTCCGGTGCCGCCAAGGACGTCCGCGCCGCGCTCAGCCGCTACAAGGAGGGCATGGACACGCTCACCTCGTACGTGATCGAGAAGGGCTACGACATCCGGTTCGCCCTGGAGCCCAAGCCGAACGAGCCGCGGGGCGACATCCTCCTCCCGACCGTGGGCCACGCCCTGGCGTTCATCAACGAGCTGGAGCACCCCGAGCGCGTCGGCCTCAACCCCGAGGTGGGCCACGAGGAGATGGCCGGGCTCAACTTCGCGCACGGCATCGCCCAGGCCCTGTGGCACGGCAAGCTCTTCCACATCGACCTCAACGGCCAGCACGGTCCCAAGTTCGACCAGGACCTGATCTTCGGCCACGGCGACATCAAGAACTCCTTCTTCCTGGTGGACCTGCTGGAGAACGGCGGCTACGACGGCCCCCGGCACTTCGACTACAAGCCGCTGCGCACCGAGGACGCCGACGACGTCTGGGTCTCGGCCGCGGCCAACATGCGCACGTACCTGATCCTGAAGGAGAAGGTGAAGGCCTTCCGGGCGGACCCCGAGGTCGCCGAGGCGCTCGCCGCGAGCAAGGTCGCCGAGCTCTCCGAGCCCACGCTCGCCCCGGGCGAGACGCTCGCGGACCTGGAGCGCGACGACTTCGACCTGGAGGCGGTGGCCGCGCGCGGCTTCCACTTCACCCGCCTGAACCAGCTCGCCGTCGAGCACCTCCTCGGGGTCCGCGGATGACGCTGGTGGCCGGGGTCGACTCCTCGACCCAGAGCTGCAAGGTGGTGATCAGGGACGCCCGTACGGGCGCCCTGGTCCGGCAGGGACGCGCGGCCCACCCCGACGGCACCGAGGTGGACCCGGCCGCCTGGTGGGAGGCGCTGCGGGAGGCGCTGGAGCGGGCCGGCGGGCTGGACGGCGTCGAGGCGATGAGCATCGGCGCCCAGCAGCACGGCATGGTCTGCCTGGACGCCGACGGCCGGGTGGTCAGGAAGGCGCTGCTGTGGAACGACACCCGTTCCGCCGGGGCCGCCGCCGACCTGGTCGGCGAGCTGGGCGGTCCCGGGGGGTGGGCCGAGGCGGTGGGCAGCGTGCCGGTCGCCTCGTTCACCGTGACCAAGCTCCGCTGGCTGGCCGAGCACGAGCCGGACTCGGCCCGCCGCACCGAGCGCGTCTGCCTGCCGCACGACTGGCTCACCTGGCGGCTGGGCGGCGAGTTCGTCACCGACAGGGGAGACGCCTCGGGCACGGGCTACTGGTCGCCCGCGACCGGCGCCTACCGGACGGACCTGCTCCAGAAGGCCTTCGGCGCGCTCCCTGAGCTTCCGGCCGTGCTGGGCCCCCGCGACCCGGCCGGAGAGGTACGGCCCGTCTCGGGGGTACCCGCCGGCGGAACGGTGCGGCTCGCCCCGGGGACGGGCGACAACATGGCCGCGGCGCTCGGGGTCGGCGCGCTCCCCGGCGACGTGGTGGTCTCGATCGGCACTTCGGGGACGGCCTTCGCGGTCGCGGAGAGCCCGAGCGCGGACCCGAGCGGCGCGGTGGCGGGTTTCGCCGACGCCACCGGCCGGTTCCTGCCGCTGGTGGCCACGCTCAACGCGGCCAGGGTGCTCGACGCCACCGCGCGGATGCTCGGGGTCGGCCTGGGTGACCTCGACCGGCTGGCCCTGTCGGCGCCGCCGGGCGCGGGCGGTCTGGTGTACGTGCCGTACCTGGAGGGTGAGCGCACCCCCAACCTGCCCACCGCCACCGGCTCGCTGCACGGCCTGACGCTGGCCACCTCCACCCCCGAGTACCTGGCCAGGGCGGCGGTCGAAGGACTGCTCTGCCACCTCGCCGACGCCTTCGACGCCCTCGGACTGGACCCGGCGAGGGTGCTGCTCATCGGGGGAGGCGCCCGGTCGGAGGCGGTACGGCGGATCGCCCCGGCCGTCTTCGGGCGGCCGGTGGTCGTCCCCGAGCCCGGGGAGTACGTGGCCGACGGGGCGGCACGGCAGGCCGCCTGGCTGCTCGGCGGGGACGAGCCCCCGGTCTGGGAGGCGGGCGGGGCCGAGCACTACGAGGCCGACCCCGCTCCCGAGGTCAGGGCCCGCTACGCCGAGGCCCGCGCCCTGCGCTGAGCCACCGGCCCCGCCGAGGCGCCCCCGCGTCCGGGCGGTCGTCCCGGGCCGAGGGGTGATCCCCCGGCGGGGCCGGTGATCCCGGGGCGAGAGGGCGGTCCCGGGGTGATCCCGGGCCGTCTCAGGGGTGGCTCAGGGTTGGATCAGGGGTGCCGCCGGATGTCCGGAAGGCCCTCCGGCGGACAGTCTTGACCCATGCTCGCGTCGAAGAGGCTCTACCCCCTGATCGCCTGTGCCGCGCTCGTGACGGCCGCCCTGGCCGCCGTCGTGGGACAGATCGGCCCGGCCTCGTACGCCGACCCGCTGAACCTGCCGGTCAGCGAGTACGCGGTGCTGGACCGCGGAGGGGCGACCTCGCTCATGCTGGCGTCGCTCGGGGTCGCGGCCCTCGCCGTGGTGGCCGCACTGCGGGTGGCGAGGGCGCGGGTGGGCCTGCCGGCCGAGAGGCTGACGCTCGTGTGGGGCGCGGGCCTGATCCTCGTCGCGGCGCTGCCCGCGGTCCTGCCCGCGGGCGCCATGGAGGCCGTCGCCCAGGCGCACCACCTCGTGGCGATGGCCGCGTTCGTCGCGATGCCGGCGGCCGGTGGCCTGATGGCGGCGCGGTTCAACGCCGACGAGCGGTGGCGGCCGGTGGCCAGGGTGGTGGAGTGGCTGGCGCTGGCCGGCGGGTTCGGCCTGCTGGCCCTCACCTACGTGGCGCTCCCGGGCCAGGGCGTGCTCATCGGCCTCGTCGAGTGGAGCCTGGTCGGGATCGGGGCCGCGCTGACCGCCGTTCCCGCGGTCCGGCTGGCGCGGCCGAGCCGCGTGCGGAGCGCCGCCCCGGCGTCACACGCCGTCCTGGGGTGACCCGCGCACGATCCCCAGGCCCCGTCATGGGACGACCCGGCGACCACACACCGTCACGGGTTCCTTTTCCTCTCCCTTATTACCATTTCCTGACATGTCACAAATAGAATACAAATAAGAGAAGCCACCGGTGCTATTCTCTTCGACGATCTAGAGATCGCCCGGGGTGTTCCCCGGCGATCCCAGAGCGAGCCGTCGAGGTGACATGGCATCGAGCACGTCCATCCGATTCAAGCTCTCGGTGCTGCTGGTGATCCCGCTGACCTCGCTGGTGGCGGTCTGGGGCTTCGCCGCGATCGTCACGGTCGGTGACTCGATGAGCCTGCTCTCGATCGGCACGCTGTACGCGACGGTGGGCAAGCCCGCCGGTGAGCTGGGCAGCGAGGTCCAGCGCGAGCACATCCTGTCGGCCGAGTTCCTGGCCACCCGCTCCGACGCCGACCACCGCACCATGGCGGCGCAGCGCGCCGTCACCGACCAGGCACGCGCCCGCTTCCGCGACGAGACGGCCGGGGACGCGGCCCGCTCGAAGATGTCCGACGAGATGCGGACGCACCACGCCGAACTGCTGCGGCAGACCGAGGCGCTCGACGCGATCCGCGCCAGGATCGACGACGGCCGGATCGGCCCGGTGGGGCTCTCCGAGGAGTTCTCCCGGCTGCCGGACGCCCTGCACAGGCTCTTCAACACCCTGAGCCTCACCAACGACCTCCCGCTCTACCGCCAGTCCCGGGGCATCACGATGATGAACCAGGCGGTGGACCTGCTCAGCCGCGAGCGGGCGCTGGCCGCCGGCGTGCTGGCGCTCAAGGGGCCGATGACGGAGACCGAGAGCCGGCTTTTCGGCCGGCTCGTCTCCAACCGGATCTTCCTGATGGAACAGGCGATGCCGGAACTCGACCCCGCGCTGCGCGGCCCCTTCTCGGAGATGATCGCCTCCTCCACGTACGCCCGCTTCACCGCGCTGGAGAACCGGCTGCTGTCCGGCGCCCGCGTGTCGCCCGCCGCCTGGCGCGCCGCCGGCGACGCGCTGGACGTCACCTACCGGCGGTCCCTGGAGGTCGTGGCCCCCGAGCTCGTCGACCGGGCCGCGCCCGCGGCGGCCACTGCCTTCGTCCGCGCGGGCGTCGTCGGACTGATCGGCCTCATCGCGGTGATCGCGTCGCTGCTGGTGTCGTACCGGATCGGCAGCGGGATCACCCGGGAACTCGCCGCCGTGCGCGGCGCCGCCGCGGAGCTGGCCGAGACCCGGCTCCCGCGGGTGATGGGCAGGCTGCGCCGTGGCGAGAAGGTGGACGTGGCGGCCGAGGCGCCCCCGCTGGAGCCGGTGGGCACCACCTCCGAGATCCACGACGTGGCCACCGCGTTCGACAGCGTCCAGCGCAGCGCGGTGAACGCCGCCGTGGAACAGGCCAGGCTGCGCGAGGGCGTCTCCCACGCGTTCCGCAACCTGGCGCGGCGGAGCCAGTCGCTCCTGCAGCGCCAGCTCAAACTGCTCGACGGCATGCAGCAGCGGGCCGAGGACCCCGAGGCGCTGGAGAAGCTCTTCCTGCTCGACCACCTGACCACCCGGATGCGCCGTCACGCCGAAGGGCTGGTGATCCTGTCCGGCGGGGCGGCGGGCCGCAGGTGGCGCTCGCCGGTGCCGATGGAGGACGTGCTGCGCGGGTCGGCCGCCCAGGTCGAGAACTACGCCCGGGTACGGATCTATCCCATGGGCGGCACCACCCTGGCCGGCAACGCCGTCGCCGACATGATGCACCTGTTCGCCGAGATCCTGGAGAACGCCACCGTCTTCTCCCCGCCGGACAGCCAGGTCTCGGTCCGCGGCGAACCGGTGGCCCGGGGCTTCGCGGTCGAGATCGAGGACAGGGGGCTGGGGCTCACCGAGGACGAGCGCGCCGCCGTCAACGAGCGCCTGGCCAGCCCGCCGGAGTTCGACCCGGCCCAGACCGACCGGCTGGGATTCACCGTGGTCGGGCTGCTGGCCGCCAGGTACGGCGTCCGGGTGACGCTGCGCCCCTCGCCGTACGGCGGGACCGGGGTGCTCCTCGTCATCCCGGGCGAACTGCTCGGCGACCCCGAGCCCGCGGAGCCGTCACCGCCGGAGTCGGCGGAGTCGCCGGAATCGGCGGTGGCGCCGGTGTCGGCGGTGGCGCCGGTGTCGTCGCCGCCGGTGCTCACCGTCCTGCCCACGCGGGCCGGACCGGCCGGGCGCACCGGACCGTCCCGGCGGACCGGACCGGCGGAGCACGCGGTGCCGGTCCCCGCGGACCTGTGGAAGCCACCGCGTCGCACCGGCGAGGGGCTGCCCCGCAGGGTGCGGCGAGCGGATCCGCAGCCACGGCCGGGCGCCCCCTCCGGGGCTGGGGCCGGCGCGCGTTCCGCCGAGGGGGCGGGGACCGGCGCGCGTTCCTCCGGGGAGACGAGGGCCGGGGCACGCTCCCCCGAGGAGGCGAGGGCGCTGATGAGCGCCCTGCAGTCGGGCTGGCGCCGGGGCCGGGCCGAGGACGAGGACGGCGGTGCCACGCGATGAGCCGCGACCACGACGGTGACCACGTGACCGGACTGGCCGGGCCGGCGGGTCCGGCGAGGACGGAGCCACCGGGCCGGGGACGGCCGGAGACCAGCGAGACCATCAGACCGGAAGGGGTTACATCACGTGCCGGGTGAGCTGCATTGGCTTCTGGACGATTTCGTCACGAGCGTGGCGGACGTCTCGCACGCGCTGATCCTGTCCAACGACGGGCTGATGATGGCCTCGTCCCGAGGATTGTCCAAGGAGGAGGCCGACCACCTGTCGGCGGTGGCCTCCGGGTTCCAGAGCCTCGCCAAGGGTACGAGCCTGCAGTTCGGCGGCGGCGCCGTACGGCAGACGATGGTGGAGATGGACGCCGCCTTCCTCTTCGTCACCTCCGCCGGGCAGGGGACCTGCCTGTCGGTCATGACCACCGGCGCCGCCGACGTGGGCCTGATCGCGTACGAGATGGCCCGCCTGGTCACCCGCGTCGGCCAGCACCTGGCCACCGGGCCGAGGATGGCCGGGCAGTGACCGACGACGTGGAGTGGGTCGACGAGGAGGCCGGTCCCGTCGTCCGCCCCTACGCGATGACCGGAGGGCGCACCAGGACGTCCTCCTCCTCGCTGGACCTGCTCTCGACGGCGACGGCGGCGGGGACGCCCATCCCCGCCGGGGCGGGCCTGGGACTGCAGCACCGCAGGCTGCTCGGCCTGGTCGGGCGGGCCAGGCCCATCGTGGAGATCGCGGCGGACGCGGGCCTGCCGATCGGCGTGGTCAAGGTCCTGCTGGGCGACATGCTCGACCAGGGGCTCATCCTGGTGCGGTCGCCCGCGCCGGCGTCGTCGGCGCCCACGGACAGCCTGCTGAGGGAGCTGATCAGCGGCCTGCGGGCCCTCTGACCGTCCCGGTCCCGCCCGGTCCCGCCCGGCCTCTCGGGCTTCCGGCCCTCTCGGCCCCGCCGGGCCTTCCCCTGCCGGCGCAGGCCCGGGCGGCCCGGGCCTCTCGGCTCCCGGCCCCGGTCGTCGTCGGTGCCCTCGGGCCGTCGTCGGCGCCCTCGGCTCCCTGACACCGAGGGCTCGGCCCCGCCTCCGGCGGGTCAGCTCTGGCTGGCCGTCAGTACCTTCAGCGAGTGCTCCACCAGCGTCACCAGCACCGTCTTCGCCGACACCCGCCGCCGCACGTCGCACAGGAGCACCGGCACGTCCGCGTCCAGGTCCAGCGCCACCCGGACGTCCTCGGCCTCGTGCCGGTCGGCGCCGTCGAAGCAGTTGACGGCCACGATGAACGGCGTGCCGCGCTGCTCGAAGTAGTCGATGGACGGGAAGCAGTCGGTCAGCCGCCGGGTGTCCGCCAGCACCACCGCGCCCAGCGCGCCGTAGGACAGCTCGTCCCACATGAACCAGAACCGCTCCTGGCCGGGCGTGCCGAACAGGTAGACGACCAGACCCTCCCTGATCGTGATGCGACCGAAGTCCATCGCGACCGTCGTGGTGGTCTTGCCCTCCACACCGTCGACGTCGTCGATGCCGATCCCACGGTCGGAGAGCACCTCCTCGGTACGGAGCGGGCGGATCTCGCTGATGGCGCCCACGAGCGTGGTCTTACCGACCCCGAAACCGCCCGCGATGAGAATCTTGAGGGCGACGGGTTCGTCAGAGGGCCCGAAGTCCATTGATCACTTCCTTGAGAATGCGCTCGCTCGCGGAGGCGCGCCCGATCGAGATGAGCTTGTGGTCCTTCAGGTCGCCGAGGAGGACCTTGACCACGCCGAGCGGCAGGTTCAGGTCGGAGGCGACGTCGGCGACCGAGGTGGGGGTGGTGACCATGGCGAGGATGCGTTCCTGTTCCGGCCCGGGGATGAATCCCCCGGGCGGGACGGAGCGGGTCGAGGTGACGATCGCGACCAGATCCAGCGTGTCGCCGGAGGAACGGGTGCGACCCCCGATGAGCGCGTACGGCCGGACGACGGGCCCGGCCTCCTCGTCCATCCAGTGCGTCATCCGGACCTCCCGCAGCGGGCCCGGCGATCCAGCGGGCCCTGGGGGTCGCGCCCGCCGGGTCCGCCGCTCACGAGAGACCTTGGCGCGGATTGGCGGAGATGTGCTGGCCGACCCGCTTGACCAGCATCGCCATCTCGTAGGCGACGTGGCCGACGTCGGCGTCGGCACTGCTCAGCACGGCCAGGCAGGTGCCCTGCCCGGCGGCGGTGACGAACAGGAAGGCCGACTCCATCTCCACGATGGTCTGGCGCACCTCGCCGCCGCCGAACTGGCGTCCCGCTCCGCGCGCCAGGCTCTGGAACCCGGCGGCGACCGCGGACAGATGTTCGGCGTCCTCGCGGCTGAGCCCCTTGGAGAAACCGACGGCCAGCCCGTCGGTGGAGAGGATCACCGCCTGGCGCACCGCGCCCACCCTGCCGGTCAGGTCGTCGAGGAGCCAGTTCAGCTCGCCGGTGTTGGTCGATCTTCCGGTCACTTGTCCCCCTTGTCGCCTGTCGTGTGGTGTGGCGATTCGTCGTTCTGTTCCTCGCGTCCGCGCCGGGCGCCCGCCTGGAAGGCGGAGAACATGGCGCGGATCTCGTCGGGTGAACGTTCCTCGCACGGCTCGGCCTTCGGTGCCGGTGCCGGTGCCGCGGGCGCCGCCTCGCCCTCCTGGCGGAGCTGAGGCGCCAGGTTCGCCTGGCGGACCCGGCGGGGCAGGCCGCCGGGTCCGGCGGGAGGCTGTACGGCCGACGGGCGCGCCGCCGGGCAGCCGGTCGCACCGCCGCCCCGGGAGGGCGCCTCCCGGGTCTCGGGAGAGACCTGGCCCGCCTGGGGCGTCCTCGGGGCCCTCGCCCCGGCCAGGGCCGCCCCCGCCGGTGAGGGCACCGGCCGGCGCGGGTCACCGGGGGAGGACGCCGGACGTGAGGGCGCCTCCCGGACCGTCTCGCCCCCGCCGTCCTGGCCGGGTCGCTCCTGGAGACCGGGCGCCGGGGCGCGGGCGGGCAGGTCGGTGACGACGCTGAGCGAGGGGGCGGCCGCGGGCTGGACGGCGGGGGCGCCACGCGTCCTGCGGGGCAGGCCGCCTCCGCCCGGCGCGGACGGGAGCGCCTCACGCGGGGCGGGCTCGAACAGCCCCTCCGGGCGCTCGTCCACGCGCTCGGCGGTGTACGACGTCCGCTGCGCGGTGAGGGTGAGGGGCTTGTCCTGCTGGGCCAGCAACGCCCGGGGAAGGAGCACGATCGCCGTGGTGCCGCCGAACGGCGAGCCGCGCAGGATGACCTGGATGCCGTGCCGGGAGGCGAGCTGACCCACCACGAACAGGCCCAGCCGGTCGCTGTCGGCCAGGTCGAACTCCGGCGGGTCGGCCAGGCGCGCGTTGACGGCCTCGTACTCGGCGGGGCTCAGGCCCAGGCCGCGGTCCTCCACCTCGACGGCGAACCCGTTGGCCACCACGTCGCCGCGGACGGTCACCGTGGTCTGCGGCGGCGAGTAGATCGTGGCGTTCTCGATCAGCTCGGCCACCAGGTGGGTGATGTCGGCGACCGCGGCCCCGTCGAGCGAGACGTCGGCCACGGGCAGCACGTTGACGCGGGTGTAGTCCTCGACCTCCGCGATCGCCGCCCGCAGCACGTCGATCACCGGCACCGGCCTGCGCCAGGACCGGCCGGGCGCCGCGCCGGACAGGATGATCAGGCTCTCCGCGTGCCGCCGCATGCGGGTGGTCAGGTGGTCCAGCCGGAACAGGTCGTGCAGGCTGTCGGGGTCGGTCGCCCGGCGCTGCATGCTGTCGAGCAGGGCGAGCTGGCGGTGGAGCAGGCTCTGCTTGCGGCGGGCCAGGTTCACGAAGACCTGGCTGACGCCGCGCCGCAGGTTGGCCTGGCCGACGGCGGCCTCGACGGCGGTGTGCTGCACCGAGCCGAAGGCGTGGGCCACGTCGTGCACCTCGGTCGAGCCGCCCGCCTGGATCGGCGGCGCCTCGGCGCGCACGTCGACCTCCTCGCCGCGCCGCAGGCGCTCCACGACGCGGGGGAGCCGCACGTCCGCCAGGTCCAGGGCGGCCGAGCGCAGCCCGGCCAGCTCGGAGGCGAGGCGGCGGCCGAAGCGGACCGAGATGATGATCGACGCGACCACCGCGATCAGGCCGACGCCACCGGCGATCACGATCCGGATCAGGACGTCGGTGGCCATCCCCTGGGCGCGGTCCGCCAGCGTGCGGGCTGAGGAGGCGTTGACCTTGTCGAGCCAGGTCGAGACCTCGTTCACGGACGCCTTCCAGCCGGCGGCCTCGAGGGGCAGGCGGTCGCCGGTCCCCCCGGCGACGGCCCGCTCCAGCTCGGTGAACCTCTCGAAGACCGAGGAGCGGAACGTGTCGCGGTAGGGGCCGCTCAGCTCGGCGTCGAGCGAGGCCACGCCGCGGTTGTGCAGGAAGCGCCGGGTGGTGACGTACTCGCCGAAGGCCCTGCGCTCCTCCTCCGACATCCGCTTGTCGACCAGCGCGCCGCTGACCAGCGCGTTCTCCCGGGCGATCATCTCGTGGGCGTTGCCCATCCCCTGCATGGCCGCGGCCTGCTGGAAGATCGACAGGTCGGGCACCGCGGTCATCTGGGTGTACACCAGGAAGACCGCGTCGAGGATCTGGTTGTAGCTCGACAGCACGCTCAGCCGTGACTGCTGGCCGCCGTCGACGCCGGAGCGGATGCTCGGCAGGCCGTCGAGCCGGCGCAGCAGCTCGTCCAGGGAGGCGCGGAGTTCCGGGGTGACGGCTTCGTCGCCGGCCGCCGCCTTCTGGAACGCCTCGATCGAGCGGTCGGTACGGGCGCGCTGCTCGCCCATCCCGCTGGTGATGACCCGGGAGCTGACCACCATCGACGACTGCGTCCGCTCGGCCTGCAACTGCAGTCCGAGGTCGGTGGAGGTGACGCCCACCGTCTGGTAGAGGGTGTTGGCCCTCAGCAGGGAGATCCCGTCGCCGATGGTCAGGTTGAGGGCGAATCCCCACAGCGCGCTCAGGGAGAGCAGCGGCAGGAGCAGCAGCAAGAAAATCTTGAACCGAATCGAGCGGTTCCTAGAGCCCATGTCCACTCGTCCCAACCCCTGAGCGTGTGGAGGCTCGTGCCGCTTTGGGATGGATTACGCCTCCGGAAGATCGCACAGGAGACTAGCACCGAATAAGGTTTCCGCGCAGGGGGAGGGATTTGATGATTAGTGTTATTACGGGGGCTAGTGCCGGAATCGGCGAGGCGGCCGCCGTGGAACTCGCCCGGCGCGGGCAGGACGTGGTCCTGGTCGGCCGCGACCCCGGCAGGACGGCGCGGGCGGCGGAGCGGGTGCGGGCGGTGAGCGACCGGGTCCCGGACACCTTCACCTGTGACTACACCCGCCTGGACGACGTGCGCGAACTCGCCGCGACACTGCGCTCGCGCTACGGGCGGATCGACGTCCTGGTCAACAACGCCGGGGTGATGACCACCGAACGCACGCTCACCCCCGACGGTCACGAGACGATGATCCAGGTCAACCACCTGGCCCCCTTCCTGCTGACGACCCTGCTGCTCGACCGGCTGGGGAGCCGGGTGATCACCACCTCCTCCCGGGCGGCCAGGACCGGGCGGCTGGACCCCTCCGACCTCGACCGCGAGCGCCGCCGCTGGAGCGGCTGGCTGCAGTACGGCGACTCCAAGCAGGCGGGAGCCCTCTTCACGGTCGAGCTGGCCCGGCGTCTGGAGGGCACCGGGGTCACCGCGACCTGCTTCCACCCCGGGGTGATCAAGACGGAGTTCGCCCCGGCCACGTTCATGATGTGGATGGTGAAGAACGTCCCCGGCATGGGCCGGAGCGTGGAGGAGGGGGCGAGCACCATGGTCCATCTGGCCACGCATCCGGACGGCGCCGCCCACCCCGGCCGGTACTTCGCCAAGAGCGCCCCGGCCGCCGTCCCCGCCAGGATGAGCGACCCCGCGCTGGCCCGCGCCCTCTGGGAGGCCAGCGCCACCGCGGTCGCCTGACCACCGCCTCGGTGGGACACCCGGCGGCCTCACCCGGCTGACACGGTCTCACCCGGTGACACCGCCTCGCCTCGCCCGGGGACACGGCCCCGGCCGGGCGACCGGCGCCGGCCGGTCGCGTACCGGCCGCCCGGAGGTCACCGGCCGTTCGCCGTGCGTTGGGCGGGCGCGGCTACGGTCCGAGGGTTGTGAGCGCCCCAACCCCGCTGCGGGTCGTCCTTCCGCCCGCCACGCGAAGGGACCCCTTCTTCGACAACGCCAAGTTCCTGGCGATCACGCTGGTCGTCTCGGGGCACCTGATCGAGGACCTGCGGGACGTGCCGGTCGCGCACGCGGCCTACTTCTACGTCTACGTCTTCCACATGCCGCTGTTCATCGTGCTCAGCGGCTACCTGTCGCGGAACTTCACCTTCTCCTCGGGCAAGGCGCGCAAGCTGATCAGCACCCTCGCCGTGCCGTACGTCATCTTCGAGCTGCTCTACTCGCTGCCGCGCCTCGTCCTGTACGGCAAGCTCGACATCAGCCTCCTGGACCCGTACTACCTGACCTGGTTCCTGATGTCGCTGTTCCTGTGGCGGCTCTCCACCCCGGTCTGGCAGCAGCTCAGGTGGCCGCTCGTGGTGGCGGTCGGGCTGTCGCTGCTGTCGGGCATGAGCAGGCTCCCCGACGAGCTGTCGATGAACCGCACCCTCGGCCTGCTCCCGTTCTACGTGCTCGGGCTCATGCTGCGTCCCGAGCACTTCGCGTGGCTGCGGCGGCGACCGGTGCGGATCGCCGGGGCGGTCACGCTCGCCGCCGGGGCGGTGGCGGCGCTCGTCCTGCACACCCACGTCAAGACCGAGTGGATCCGCTGGCGGCACGCCAACGACGTGATCGGCGTCGACGACCTCACCGGCAGTCTGATCCGCCTCGGCATGCTGGCGGCGGGCGCGCTTCTCGTCGCCGCCTTCCTGGCGGTCACCCCGTCCCGGCACACCCGCTACTCCGGGCTCGGCACGGCCACCATGTACGCCTATCTCCTCCACGGCATGGTGGTGAAGGTCGCCGAGCGCTTCTACGGGGACTGGTCGCAGACCGTGCCGGGAGTGGTGGCCGTGGCGCTCCTCGGGGCGGGGCTCGCCGCCCTGCTGTGCACGACACCGGTGCGGCGCGCCACCCGCTGGGCGGTCGAACCGGACATGAGCTGGGCCTTCACCCGGCTCAGGAGACCGGCCTGACCCGCCCGGACCTCCCCACGATCCCCGTGCCTCCCGCGGCCCCCGGCGCCTCCCGCGCCCCCCGCGGTTCAGCCCTGCAACTCCGCGACCGCCCGATAGGCCGCGGTGACCGCCGCGTCCGTGCGGGCCGAGGGCACGGAGTCGGAGTTGGCGATCGCGATCCGGCCGTGCGTCCGGCGGGCGGTGGCCGCGGGCGGGTGGCCGTCGGGATAGAACGCCAGGTCCCACGGGGTGGCGTACTCGGGCGCGTAGCCGTGCCCCCAGCGGCTGACGGTGATCGCCTCGATGTCGAGGGCCGGGTCGAACCCCGCCGGGCCGAGGAGCCGGGCGAGCTGGTCGCGGATGCCGTACTCCAGGTAGTGGTAGGGCGTCGCCATCAGGGCGTACCTCCCCGAGACCGAGCCCAGCGCGGGGGACATGCCGGGCGTGACGGGAGCGCCGGCCATGTGCACGGTGATCGGCTCGTCCGGCCTGACCGGACCGTCCCCGCGCCGGCGGCCGCCCGGCCCGGAGGGGGCGGCGAGCCCGGCCGCGCACCAGTACGCGCCGGTGAAACGGGTGTGCCTGATCCCGAGCTCCCTCCAGGCCCGCCACCGGCGGAGCCGGACCTCCGCGTGCACCACCGGGACCTTGATCGCCCGATGCAGCGCCACCCGTTGCGCGGACGGCAGGTCGCCGACCAGGTAGGGGATCACCGCGTTCCAGCAGGCCATGATCACCCCACCGGCCCGCACGGACCGCACCCGCTCACCGTCGACGTAGCCGACCGTGGCCGAGACCGCCGTCCCGGCCGGGCCGTCGTTGGCCGCCGAGACCACCGGGCTGCGCAGGCGCACGCGGACCCGGTTCCCCGGCCGGTCGAGCACGGTGTGGTCGAAGAGCGCGGTCATGATGCCCTCGGCGCCGGTGGCGGTGGCGAAGCCGGGGATCATCCGGGCGATCATCATCCGGACGATCGCCTGGTTGCCCCCGGGGAAGCGGCAGGCGGGGGACTCACCCGCCCCCCACTCCTTGATCACGGTGGGGGAGTTGTACCGGGACGGCTTGGACCTGTCGAGTCCCAGCCCCGCAAACCCGGCGTACCGGTACTCGTCGGCCTCTCCCCAGGCGTCGATCGCGCCCAGCGCGTCGGATCCGTAACCCCGCCTCTCGACCGGCATGGTCCTGACGAATCTCAGCACGTCCGGGTGGACCCCGCAGACGCTCCCGAGGAAACCCGAGTAGGTCAGCCGGGACAGCCGTTCCTGCTTCTCCTCGGGGGACAGGCCCGGGAACCAGTCGGGCGGGTCGCGGTACAGCCTCAGCAGGTCCCTTCTGGCCTGCTCGGTCACGGGGAGATCGGTGATCCACCGCCCGGCCCGCCCCGGGGTGAACACGACCAGCCTCTCGGAGGAGAACGTCTCCCGGTCGCAGAAGACGCTGTCGTGCATCGGCGTGTCCGGGTACGGGTCGTGGTCGGCGTGCCTGCCGGGTCCGCGGGAGCGGAGACCCAGCTTGCCGAGCAGTTCCCTGCCCTCCGGTGTCCACGCCGCCTGCTCCTCGGCGCATCCTGCCCCGTCGTACGCCACCGGAGACCCTCCCCTGCCACCCGCGGGGGACCCGTGGCGCAGGGCGTGCCCGCCGATCTCCTCGTGGTCGTCCAGGATCAGGATCCGCGCCCTCGGGGCCTGCTCCAGCCACCGGTACGCCGCGCTGACACCGCTGACCCCGGCGCCGACCACGACCAGGTCGTAGTGCTCGCCGGTGGGCTCGGGGGTGCCCGCCGGCGGCCGGAACCGGGGGTCGCGCAGGACACGGGCGAGACCGGCAGGTCCCGTGCCCCCGCCGCGCGAGCCCAGGGGTGGAGACGGGTGGAGGACGGTGCCCACCGGCCAGTGCGCGCGTACGAGGCGGTCCCGCCCGCCGTGGCCGTCCCGCCCTTCCGGACGGGGCGGGGAGCACGCCGCGATCCCGGCGGTCGCGATGACCCCGTCGACGATGTCTCGACGGGAGATGAGCCGGTCCATGCCGAGTTCCAGAGCCTTACGTGGGTTGATCTCGCGAGGATCGGTCATGGGGCGATCCTCCCTATCTGAAGGGATCTCGCCGACCGCCGCGCTGGGCATCCGAGAAGTTTTTACCCATGCCTTTGGCTGTCTTTTATGACATATCCCCTATAAGGCTTATCGAAAGACGTCTGTCGACTAAAACGGATAAATGGGTATCATGCGACCGTATCCCCGGCGGTGCCGTCGGTCGGGTCCGGCTCCCCGGCGGTGCCATGACCGACCGGACCACTACGTGACGGTTCCGTGACCGGCGGCTATCGATTGAGATCACTCCGTTATGTGTTGTTCCTCTTTTCCAGGGCATACGCCTGGCAGCTGAGCAGACAGGGAGCGTGGAACATGACAATCACCGGCATCATCACCGCCATCGTCATCGGTGCCATCATCGGTTTCCTGGGCCGGCTCGTCGTGCCCGGCAAGCAGGGCATCCCGATCTGGCTGACGATCGTGGTCGGCATCGTCGCCGCCTTCATCGGCACCGCGATCGCCAGGGCCATCGGGGTCGACAGCACGTCCGGGATCGACTGGATCGAGATCCTCCTCCAGGTCGCCGTCGCCGCGGTCGGTGTCATCCTGGCGGTGAACCTCTACGGCAGGCGCGGGGTTCGCTAGTACGTGACCGGGGGTGGCCGGTTCCCAAGGGGAGATCCCGAGGGAATCCGGAGACCACCACCCCCGGCACCGCGACGCCCCCGCCCGGAGTCATCCGGGCGGGGGCGTCGTCGCGTTCCGCGCCGCCCGCACGCCTCACCCCTGCCCGGCGTCCCTGACGCCGTAGCGCAGATGGACCACGCCGTTGCCGAAGCGCCGCTCGTCCAGCAGTTCCAGGTCGACGCGCACGTCGCCGGGGAAGAACGCGGTGCCGCCGCCGACGATCGCCGGTCCGACGAACAGGTGGTACTCGTCGACCAGTCCGGCCCGGATCGCCTGCGCCGCCAGGTGCGGCCCGGCGACGGCGATGTCGAGCTCGGTCTCGTCCTTCAGCCTCCGCACCGCCTCGGGGTCGAACGTCCGCTCGATCCGGGTCCGCCCGCCGGTCACCTCGCGCAGCGTCGTGGAGTAGACGATCTTCTCGGCGGCCTGCCAGACCCGCGCCCACTCCAGGATGAACGGCTCCTGACCGGGCACCGTGTGCGCGGTCTCCCAGTAGGACATCGTGTCGTACATCCGGCGGCCGTACAGGTACGTGCCGATCGACCGCCCGTGCTCGTTGACGAACCGGTGCGACTCCTCATCGGGACGGCCCCAGCCGAAGTCACCGTCCCTGTCGCTCGTGTAGCCGTCGAGCGACGTGATCATGGAATAGACGAGCTTGCCCACGGTGTGCCTTCTTTCCCGTACCGACGATGAATCTCACGATCGACGTGCGCCCCGCGCGGGACGCCCGCGGCCATGGCCGGGCCCTCCTACCGGGGGCGGGTGACGTGGAGCCGCGCGTCGGTGACGTTGTCGAAGCGCGAGTCCCCACCCCGGATCAGGACGAAGTGCCTTCGCACGTCGGCACCGTAGGCCAGCAGGGAGCCGGACGGCGCGAGGTCGTCTCCGGTGAGCTCCTTGCCCGCGGGAAGGCGGGCGTTGAGCGCCGCCACGGCCTCGGCGGGATCGTCGGCGGGGCCGGCGGTCGCCTCCAGGTAGAGCGCCTCGGCGCCGCCCACGGGCGCGTGGGAGTCGAAGACCGTGACGGCCACGTCCGGGCGTTCGGCGATGTTGCGGGAGTGCCTGCTGTCCGGTGACGACACCCAGAAGAGCCGGTCCTCGTCGCGGACGGCGAAGAAGACGGGGGTGGCCCACGGACGCCCCCGGCCGTCGGCGGTGGCGAGCACGAGGTAGCGGTTGTCGCCGAGCAACCGGGGAACCGTCTCCCACATGCCGGTCACCGGCCGGGCGAGAGGCCCGGCGGTGAGATCCTCGATCGGTGCGGTCCCGTGCCCACCCGCGGGCGCCGGCCCGCCCGCCGCGCTCGTGTCCGTCATCGTCCCTCCCGTGATCTTCGATGTGCCGCCCATCCTCGCGCTCACCGTCGGGTCTCATCAATCACGAAATCTGGAACAATTGTTCGCCCCTGCTGAAGAATGAGGGAACGGTGGAGCGTCAGGACATCGAGGTGTTCCTCGTGCTCGCCGAGGAGCTGCACTTCGCGCGTACGGCCGAACGTCTCCACGTCTCGGCCGCGACGATCAGCCAGACCGTCGCCAAGCTGGAGCGCCGGTTCGGCGCGCCGCTGTTCCACCGCACCACCCGCCGGGTCGAGCTGACCCCGCTCGGCAGGCAACTCCTGGACGACCTGCGGCCCGCGCACGCGCAGGTCCAGGCCGCGATCGCACGGGCGACCGCGGCGGGGCACGGCATCGTCGGCACGCTGGACGTGGGCTACATGTCGGCCGCGGTGGCCCAGGTCCTCCTGCCGTTCGCCGACGGCTTCCGCCGCCGCGTGCCCGGCCGCCGGGTGGCCATCCGCGAGACCGCGCTCGCCGACCTCTTCGGCCCCCTCCGCCGGGAGGAGGTCGACCTGTCGGTGCTGCCCCTGCCGGTCCGGGAGCCGGACCTCGCCGCCGGGCCGGTGCTGCTGTCGGAGCCGGTGATGCTCGCCGTTCCCGAGGACCACCGGCTGGCGCGCCGCAGCCGCGTCGGCCACGACGAGATCGCGCGCGAGAGGGTCTTCTTCGCCGACGACCTGCCCGGCTACTGGATCGATCACCATCTGCCGGTGCCCGGCCGCGACACCGTGTCCCTGCCCGGCTTCCAGGAGATCCTCGCCTACGTCACCTCGGGCCACGGCGTCGCCCTCGTCGGCGCCCAGACGCCGGACCTCTACCCGCGCCCCGGCCTGGTCTGCGTCCCCGTGGAGGGCGACGCCACGTTCGACTACGCCGTGGTCTGGCGCCCCGACCGCCTCAGGCCCATCGCCGAGGCCTTCCTCCACCACCTCACGCCGCCGTCCGGTCCCCAGAAACCCCGGGCCGGACATGCGCGATCATGACAGGGGTGGTCGCGCCCTGCCCTGAGGCCGACCGGTTCCCCTTCGCCGTGGTGTCGCGGAAGGCTCGCTCACGGTCCTGCGTCCACACACGACGCCTCACCGGCCGAAGAGGACCTGACCTGATCGCACGATGACCTTCGGAAGACCTGACGGTGCTCCGGCCCGGGCGGGCGCGTCACCATGGCCCGGGACGTCTTCGGACCGCCTCCCCGCTCAGGGGCGTGCGTCGAAGTCTCCAGTCTTGACGCGGCCGAGGAAGGCGGTCCAGTCACGTGGCGAGAAGACGAGCGTGGCACCGCCAGGGTCCTTGGAGTCGCGGACGGCCACCAAGCCCGGGACGGAAGCGACTTCGACGCAGTTGTTGCCGCTGCCGCTCAGACTGCTCTTGTGCCAGAGGACATTCGTCAGATCAGTCATGGGATAACCGCTCCTTCGCCTCGGTGATCAGCCCCATGGACGCTTCCGGGGACAGAGCCGCATCACAGATGCGTGCGAATGCCATTTTATAGCGATCTACCTGATCTGAGCTTTCGATATAGACGTCACCGGCCGTGCCTTCGACGTAGGCGACGGCGGGGTCGATCTCTTCCGTGAAGGACAGGACAGTGAACGCCCCCTCCAGGCCGGCATGCGCCCCGGCGCTGTAGGGAAGAACCCGAATCGTCACATTGGAACGCCGTGCGGCAGTCAACAGCGCTTCCAACTGGTCACGCATCAGCGCAGAATTCCCGATAGGACGACGAATGACGCCTTCGTCTATCACCGCGTAAAGCTCCGGCGCATCAGGTCGGTTGAGCAGTGTGCGGCGTGCCATACGGGCCCTGACTCGCCGATGGACGTCTTCGCCGTCATACGGTCCGGGCCTCCCGGCGCCGATCACCACGCGAGCATAGTCCTCGGTCTGCAGTAGACCCGGAACAAGCTGCACCTCCCATTGATGGATAGGCAGTAGGAGGCCGACACGTGAACACACGAGATCCGCAGGAGGAGTTCGTTCATCTGGTGAGGCTGGGCTGGGATCTGCGGAAGCTGGGGGTCGGCGCCTCGCTGGTACTTCCTCGGGCAGGACAACCGATCCTGGAGGTCATGTCCGGGAGCCAGACCCGTGTCCGCATCACGGTCGTCCGTCGAGACCGGGGATGGGTCTTCGTCTGGCGCCCCTGGTGGGCCCGGGTGTGGCGGCCCGGTGAAGCGGTGTGGGCCGAAGCCGACAACGCGGCCGACGTCATCGTCTCGGCGGCGATCGCATGAGCACACCCGCACAGGCCGCCTGCCGGTACGAGCGGCAGTGGACGACCTCGGACCGCTGGGCCGTCCTGCACCCGCTGGGTCACGCCGAGTTCGCGGGAACCCCCTCCTCGGTCGCGACGATGCGCGCCTGGGCGCGACACCTTCTGAACGGAAGAGTCTCCGACACCGCCCTCGACGACGTGGTGTTGCTGCTCAGCGAGGTCGTGACGAACTCCGTCGTCCACTCCGGCTCCGGCCGTAGGGCGGCAGGATCGGTGACGGTGTGCCTGGGCCTCGGCGGCGGCATGGTGCACGCCGAAGTGATCGACGAGGGCTCGGCGACCAGCCTGCCCTTCGTCCGCGCGTCCGGACTCGACAGCGACGGCGGGCGCGGCCTGTTCCCGGTGGAGGCCATGGCCACCGGCTGGGGCGTCCACCACGACACCGACGCGGGCACCGCCGTCTGGTTTCGCGTCGCGGCCGACGGAAGCGACCCCCTCCCCACCTGACCGACCACCACCTTCCGCGAATCCTCGGCCACGGCGAGCACGACGGCGCACCGAGCAGACGGGCATGCCGCGTACCGTGAGTGACATCGGTGCGACGAGCCCTTCTCGAAACTCATCAAAGCGTGATCGTCGCCGGAGCGCGCCACTTGAAGATCGGACAGTTACCCTAACCATGGGGTGAAAGGAGGGACAGCGTGCTGCTCCGGTTCCGTGTCGCCAACGTGCGGTCGTTACGCGACGAGCAGGAGCTGTCCTTCGTCGTCCCCGAACACGAGCCGAGCGCGGTGGCGCGGGAGACAGCACTCGGTGGGAGCCGTTCCGCAGGCGTTCTCCCGCTGGTCGGCATCTTCGGCGCCAACGCCTCGGGAAAATCGAATGTCCTGGCCGCACTGACCGATATGCGAGCGGCAGTTCTCGACTCTTATGCCCACTGGGCCTCGTTCGAGGGAACCCAGCGCAAGCCCTACGGGCTCGATCCCAAGGGCGAGAGCGAGCCGAGCTTCTTCGAGGCCGACCTCGTGCTGGACGAGGTGCGCTGGACGTACGGATTCGAGCTGAGCTCAAGACGCGTCGAGGCCGAGTGGATCCACAGCTACCCCCGAGGTCACCGTCAGGTGTGGCTCGACCGTGACGCCTCGCGAGCCGGGGTGTACGAATGGCCGGGCAATCGGATCAAGGACCGGGCACAGCTGGCCAAGCGCACACGCTCCAACACATTGGTGCTGTCCACAGCCGGTACCGACAACCACCCGCAACTCTCGGCGCTCTTCCACTGGTTCCGTCGCAACCTGCGGATCGTCAACCCGGAGGAGGAGCGCGAGCAACGGGAGGAGTTCACCCTGCGAGAGCTCTCCGGCAGCCGCGCAGGCCGGATCAACGAACTGCTGAGGGTGGCGGATCTGGGGATCACCGGCGCAGAGGTCGTCCAGGAGGGCAAGAACCGGCCGACGGTGCGGCTGTCCCACCGGTCGGCCGCCGAGGACGTCGCCTTCGACTGGCGGAGTGAGTCGTTCGGCACTCGATCCTGGTTCGCGCTGCTCGGCCCCCTGCTGCTGGCGCTCGATGAGGGGGCCGTACTGCTCGTCGACGAGCTGGACGCGAGCCTGCACCCGCGATTCGCCGCCGAGGTCGTCCGGCTCTTCCACGACCCGCACGCCAACCCCGGGGGCGCGCAGCTCGTCTTCACCTCACACGATCCGTCGCTGCTCACCACCCCAAGCGGGGAGCGGCTGTTGGAACCGGGTCAGGTGTGGCTGACGGAGAAGGACAAGGGCGGCGCCACGGAACTTTATCCCCTGACGGCAGCCGAACCGGGAGAGGACGAGAACCTGATGGAGTCCTACCTTGCCGGAGCTTTCGGCGGGGTTCCCTCCGTCGTGGAGGGACAGTTCGCCCGGCGGTTGTCCGCCGTGAGCACGCGCAGGCACCGGCACACCGCAGAGCGGGCTCAATGACGCGTGCGCGAGGGAAGGACGTGCTGGAGCCGTCCGGACAGCGGCGCGACAAGCGCAACCGGGTCGTTCACGTCTTCACCGAAGGCAGGCTCACCGAGCCTTCGTACATCGACATCATGAAGCAGCTTCTCAGCGAGCAGAGGCTACCTGTCGAGGTGCACATCGCGAACGCCGGTGCAGGGGGTTCCCAGCGCAAGCCGATCGACCTGGTCGAGGCGGCGGTGCCGCTCATGCACAGGCTGACCCGCGAGGCGGAGCGCAACCGGCTGCGGGAGGAGATCCGTCCCCAGGTCTGGTGCCTGTTCGACCGGGACGACCACCAAGAACTCGGTCGAGCCTTCAAACAGGCTCGCCAGGGAAAGGTCCGCATCGCCTTCTCGCACCCATGCTTCGAGGTATGGAGACTTCTGCACCACAAAGATGTGGCCGGCACCTTCAACCAGGTGTGTGACCTGGTGACCGATCGCCTTCCTTTCAGGAACGAGGCGGAAAAGATCAAGGAGGTGTACGCGGAGCAGGTCATGGGCCGCTACACCGAGGCGAAGCGACGCGCCCTCCGGATGAACGCCCAGCACGGCGACCATGTGCCCCTGCCGAACCGCGACCCGTACACCGACGTCTTCCACTTCGTCGAGCAGGGCCTCGGGATCACCTCCTACTGAAGCCCGATGCGGCGATCGTTTCCTCTTCAACGCGCTGCCACCGTGGGGTCCCTACGTCATATCGGAGTCGTACGGTGGCCAAGCGCACGCTCGCCCAGCCGGAGCGGGTGGGCGTTCCTGACAGGAGACTTTCATCAGCGTCCGTTCTGCCGAGCCGGAGGGCAAATCAAGCGCAATTCCCCTATTAGATCTTGTTATGTGACGCTTAGGTGTCACATGTACTACTGGCAGTATTCGCGCGGTGAGCGGACGCTGATCCAGGACCAGGCCGGGGCGGCGGCTCCCAGGACGTACCCGTCCCCGGCCGGTACTCGTGGTGTCGTGGCGAGCGTGGTCCAGGTAGGGCCGCGTCGCTCGCGGATGGACAGGGGCCCGGCCGGGGTCCCGGCCGGGGCGGTGCGGAGAGACCGAACTGGAGACCCCCTTCGTGAGTTCCCCTCCCTCTTTGCGCGTCCGCCGTGTGTGCGTGCTTCTGGCCGCGCTCGTACTGCCCGTACTGGGTCCGCAGGTCATCGCCCCGCCGACGGCTCATGCCGCGTTCCCCGGTGTCAACGGCAAGATCTACATCACCGATCAGGGCGGCGAACCGGACAAGGAGATCTACTCGATCAATCCTGACGGGACCGGCCTGGCCAAGGTCGTCGACAACGCCGTCGATGACGGCAACGCGGTCGTGAATGCCACCAACACCAAGATCGCCTTCACCCGGTTCACCGACACCCAGCACCTGTGGACGATGGACGTAGACGGCACCGGAGAGGTCCAGATCAGCACCGAGGGCATCCTCGACAGCAGGATCGACTGGTCCCCGGACGGCACCAAAATCGTCTACGGCACCTTCGGCGGGCTGAAGGTCATCGACGCTGACGGGACCGGCGCGACCGCCCTGGGCGTCAGCGGCTCTTTCCCCGCCTGGTCACCCGACGGCACCAAGATCGTCTACGGTTCGAACAGAAACCTGTACACCGTCAACCCCGACGGCACCGGCGTGACCCAGCTGACGAGTGTGCCCTCCGGTAGCGACGCGTTCGGGCCCGACTGGTCCCCGGACAGCGCCAAGATCGCTTTCGGGCTGGGACCGATCATGGGAGGCGGTGGGCAGATCCACACGATCAACGCCGACGGCAGTGGGCTGACCAACATCTCCAACGACGCCGTCGGCGCCGACACCCCGCAGTGGTCACCCGACGGCACCAAGATCGCCTACAACTCCAACGGCGACATCTACACGATGAACGCCGACGGCACCGGCAAGACCCTGCTGTCGGGTGTGCCGGGCTTCCAGTTCGCCACCGACTGGGCCCCCGCCGGCGTCCCGCCAACGGCCGACACCGACGTCGACCTGGGCGCCCAGCCCAACCTCGGCATTCTGATCCCCTACCTGCGCTACACCCTGACCGCCCGCAACAACGGCCCCAACGCGGTCACCTCCGCCACCGTGAAGGCCACCCTGCCGCCCGGCGCGTCCGCCACGAACCTGTCGGCCGGCTGCACCGCCGCGGGATCCACGGTCACCTGTGCTTACGGCGCCATCGCCCACGGGACCTCTGTGAACAAGACGTTCCGGGTGCCGCTGTCACTGCTGTCGCTCGGCACCGTCACCGTCACCGGAACCCGCACCACCAGCGCCCCGGCCGACCCCAACCCGGCCAACGACAACGCCTCGGCCAACTGCACCGTCGTCTCCCTCGTCCTGGTCATCTGCTGACCACCCAGGCCCGAGTGATCGACTCCTAGCAAGCCGCTCCTGGTCACCGGCAGCCGACCGACTGCCGGTGAGCGGGAGCTGCCGGCCGAGGCCTGAGGACATCGGTCGGACGAGATGTGACGGTTACGGCGAGCACGCTGCGCTCCTTCCCGCACCGACGCGTCAGCTACGGCGACGGACCCTGGACGACCCGTACGGATCGCTTCAGCGTCGCAGAGCCCGATGGGCGGCCCGCGAGAAATCCGCTACGGACCGCAGGCGTACGGCGAGGAAAGACGTGCGCGGAGGTGGGTGGGTGCTCCGGACGGCTTATAAAGGCCCGCGACCGGCGCGCCCGCCAGGCCGGAGGCCTGAACCCACCGGACCGCCACCGACGACGGCCGCCCGGAGCACCCGCCCACCGGAGCGCGAACACAGCACCCACCGGCCGGACAACCGACGAACACCGCTACACGCCTGGCGAAACGGTCGTTCGTATCCGTTCCTCAGGAAAGAACCGCTCCACCAACGTCAGATCATGACGTGGTCGTCGGGGCGGCCCGCGAAGGAGAACTGCGCGTTGCGGGTGAGCTTGATGTCGTCGGCCTGCCAGGTGTGCATGCCCGCGTCACCGCTGCGCCAGTAGACGAAGTTGAACCGGTCGGCGGAGTAGATCTTCACCCGGTCCTCCTTCAGCCGGCGCACCAGCCGGGTGTCCTCGCCTCGGGTGACGTCCTCGAACCCGTAGTGCCGGAACATGTCGGCCTTGCCGAGGAAGGTGCCGCCCTGCACCAGGAAGGCGTAGCGGTGCTCCAGCCCCGGCAGGCGCAGCATGGTGGCGTTGCTGCCCTCGAAGTAGGCGTAGTGCGCGCCCTTGCCCACCAGCTCGGCGTCGGAGTAGTCGAAGGCGCGCGCCAGGTCCGACAGGTAGTGCTCGCCGTAGAGGTTGTCGTCGTCCATCTTGGCGATCAGGTCGCCCTCGGCGGCGGCGATGCCCATGTTCAGGCACGCGCCCAGCGACAGCGACCGGTCGGCGGGCAGCACCACGACGTCGGTGATCCCGGCCATCCGCGCCTTGTCGGCCACCACCACGGGGTCGATGTCCAGCCCGTGCAGCACCATGACGAGCTGGACGGGCCGATGGACCTGCCGGGCCACCGAGGAGATCGCGTGCTCGATCTGGGAGGCGCGGTTGGTGGGCAGCACCACCGAGATCGACCGGGTCCGCTGCTCGACGGGCCTGCCGAGGACCGTCAGGATCTGGTCCACCCGGTGCGAGAACAGGTGCTTGTCGAAGACCTCGCGCATGGCCAGGTGCCCCTGACGGGCCCGCAGCTCGGGGCTGTTGATCAGGTGCAGGACCTGGTTGTAGGACTCCAGCTCGTCACGGGCGATCGGGATCAGCGACCCGAACGTCTCCTCGATGGCACGGGACCAGCCCGAGACGACCGACGTCGAGCAGGCCGACAGCTCGAAGACCCGGCGGGCGCACATGGTCGGCGATTCCAGCACCGAGTTCACGTTCAGGAAGACCTTGTACATCTTGTACGCGGCCAGCATCCGGTCGTACGGAAGCTCGCCCACGATGTGCGGGACGTACTCCTTGGGCCAGGCGTACTTCTCGTCCACGGTCCCGTTGCGGGCGAAGATGTGCAGGCCGAGCTCGCGGATCGGGGCGAGCACCGTCTCCATCTGCTCGCGCCGCTCGGGGTGCTTGTCCCGGAAGTACATGCCCGCGAAGACCACGTCGTGCACGCGTCCGCGCTTGTCCTGGATCGGGTTGTGCACCCGGGGCTGCGCGGCGAACTGCAGCACGTCCACCCGGTCGTGCCCCAGCACCTCGCGGTAGCGGGGGACCATGTCGCCGTCACAGGTGAAGACATGATCGAACAGTTTGGCCGTGTCGATGAAGAAGTCGAAGTTCGGCGGGTCCTCCTTGTTCCAGAAGACCGAGGGGATCCCCTCGGCGCGGCACCAGTCGAGCAGGGCGCGCAGCTCCGCCTTGGGGGCGTTCGTCCCGGTCATCTGGTAGCGCCACCGGCCCTGGTTGCCGTACCAGGCCGACTCCACGAACAACAGCTCCGGCCGCCGCTCGGCGAAGATCTCCGGCCAGTCGCGGAGCCCGAACTCGATCTGGTCCCACTCGTAGCGGAACGCCATCCGGGAGAAGTCGTCCAGAATGACCGCGACCTTCAAGTCGGAACGGACGATCGGTCCCACAGGCCACTTGACCTCCGGAACGTCCACCGACGGTCCCCGCCGGTCGAGCTCCTCGATCACCTCGGTCACCGGCCGGGGCGGCTTCGGCCCGCGCCGCGCCTGCATGGCCGAGCGCAGTTTCCCCGGCAGCGCGCCGACCCCCGACCCCTTGGCCGCGGTGAGCGCCTCGGCCACCCGGTAGGGGCGCTGGACCTTGGTGGACTCCAGCTTCCACTGGGCGTAGTCGGCCTTGGCCTCGGCGATGGCCAGGCGCCGCTCCAGGTCCCGGACACGCTCCTCGAAGCGTTCGACGGTCTTGCGCTCCTCGGGCAGCCAGTTGATCGGCCCGAGACGCTGGAACTTCGGCTCTTCGGGGGTCTCTTCGCTCATGGGGGATCGCCTTTGTCCGGGGTCGTGCCAGGGTACGGCGTCAGCCGCGCCGCGATAGACGCTTTAGAGGGATTTGGGCGATACGGATTGCCCGGCCGGTGAGAGGTTGCCGCCGCGCAGCCAGGTCTCGATCACCCGGGCGATCCGGGGACCGGCCTTGCCGTCCCAGAGCGGGGGCAGCTCGCCCGAGGGCGTCACGGCGCCGTCGGCCAGCGCCCGGTCGGCGGCGGCGGGAAGCTGCGCAGGGGTGACCAGACGATTGGTACCGTGCGTGATGGTGATCGGCCGCTCGGTGTTGGGCCGCACGGTCAGGCAGGGGACGCCCAGCATGGTCGTCTCCTCCTGCACGCCGCCGGAGTCGGTGACGACCAGCGTCGCGCCCCGCACCAGCGACAGGAAGTCCACGTACCCCAGCGGATCGACGATGCGCAGGTTCTCGGAGTCGACCAGCCCGGCCTCGGCCAGGCGGGTGCGCCCGCGCGGGTGCAGCGGCACCACGAGCGGCAGGCGCGCGCTCACCTCCAGCACGGCGTCGACCAGCTCCTTGGCGGAGGCGGGGTCGTCGACGTTTCCGGGGCGGTGCAGGGTGGCGACCCCGTACCGCTCGGGAAGGCCGAGCCGGGAGCGGACCGGCGCGGGGTCGAGGCGGTCCAGCGCCGAGAAGAGGCTGTCGATCATCGGGTTGCCGACGAGGTGGACCCTGGCGGGGTCGACGCCCTCGGCGGCCAGGTGGGAGAGCGCGTCCGGCGAGGTGGCGAAGAGGATGTCGGACAGGGCGTCGGTGACGATCCGGTTGACCTCCTCGGGCATCTCCCGGTCGAAGGAGCGCAGCCCCGCCTCCACGTGCGCGGTCGGCACGTGCAGCTTGGCGCAGACGAGGATCGCGGCCAGCGTCGAGTTCACGTCGCCGTAGACGACGACCAGCGCCGGCCGCTGCTCGGTCATCACGTCCTCCAGCCCGACCAGCAGGGCCGCCGTCTGGCGGGCGTGCGAGCCGGAACCGACGGCCAGGTTGGCGATCGGCTCGGGGAGGCCGAGGTCGGCGAAGAAGACGTCCGACATCAGCGCGTCGTAGTGCTGGCCGGTGTGCACGATGCCCTGCCGCACGCCCGCCTCGGCGAGCGCGCGCACCACCGGGGCGGCCTTGACGAAGTTGGGGCGTGCTCCGAGCACGTGCAGGACGAGGGGATCGCCGGGGTCCTGAGCAGCGCCCGGATGGGCAGAGTCCCTCATTGACCTCGCCTTTCATGCGGCAGTGGGGCAAACCTTGCCTATGGTACGGTCACCGCGTGGTATCCGATGCCAGCAGGCCAGACTCCCCCTCGGTTCCGGCGAACTCGGCCCCGGCGAAGCCACCGGGCCGGCCGACGCCCTCGGTTCCGTCGAGCCCCTACCCGCCGGTGACACCCCCGGCGGTCGAGGCGACGTCTCCTTCAGATTCAGAGGCCACGTCCCCGGTCGTCGAGGCGACGTCTCCCGCCGAGGCGACATCCCCGGCCGTAGAGCCGCCCACGGAGACCGACGCGGACGCCGCCACCCCGGACGCCGCCACCCCGGACGCTGACGCGCCACAGGCCCCGGAAGCGGACACGGACACCCCCCGGACCCCGGCCGAGGACGCGCCACAGCGCCCGAAGACGGACACGGGCCCGCCGCAGTCCACAGACGCGGACCCGCCGAAGAACGCCGAGGACCACGCCCCCGGCACCCCCGCCCCCTCCGAGACCCCCCTCGACGACGCCGACCCCGGCACGGTCACCGTCGAGCCGGTCTCACCGGTCGCGGACGCCTCCCAGGTGACCGGCGTGCCCTCGGTGTCGGCGAAGTCGTCCCGGGCCGGGCTGCGCGGCCTGCTCAGGGGATTCGTCCAGCACCCGGTGATCGTCTCCCGCGTCGTGGTGACGAAGGTCAAGTCCGACCCGGTACGGGTGGCGCAGGCCGCCGCCGAGACGCTGCCGCCGCGGATGCGCCCGGTCGTGGGCCGGTTCGCCTGGCCGGTCGCGCGCCGCGCCAGGGTCGTCGTCCGCAAGCTCGGCATGCGCATGGTGAAGGGCCCCTGGGCCGAGGCCAAGGAGCACTTCGACTCCGGCCGGATGAGCGAGGCCGTCGCGGTGCTGCAGGCGCACACCCGGTACCCCTTCATCAAGCGCCGGGCCGCCTACTACGCGGGCGAGCTGGCCGCGATCCAGCCGAACCCGATCCCGCCCAAGGGCAAGGTGATCGTGGGCGAGCGGTTCCCCGGCCGGGTGCTGCACTGCGTGACCAACGCGCTGCCGTACACGCAGGCCGGGTACACCGTGCGCACGCACCGGATCGTCACCTCGCAGAAGGCCGCCGGCCTGGACCCGCACGTCGTGACGAGCTGGGGCTGGCCGATGATGCAGGGCCACGCCGACGCGACGCCGTACGAGGAGATCGACGGGATCCCCTACCACCGGCTGATCCCCAGCGGCGAGGTGCCCTTCGAGAGCCACGGGCGCATGATCCGGGGCGCCGGCGAGGTGACCGAGCTGGTGCGGACCCTGCGGCCGCAGGTGCTGCACGCCGCGACCGATCACCGCAACGGCTCGGTGGCGCTGGCGGTGCGCGAGCGGACCGGCACGCCGATGGTGTACGAGGTGCGGGGCTTCCTGGAGGAGACCTGGGCCTCCCGCGACCCCAAGCGGGTCGGCAGCCAGCGGCACCTGCTGCAGCGCGACCGCGAGGCGTTCATCATGCGCTCGGCCGACGCGGTCGTCACCCTGGCCGAGACGATGGCCACGGAGATCGCCGAACGCGGGGTGCCCCGGGAGAAGATCTATCTCGCGCCGAACGCGGTGGACGACGCGCTGCTCGCCGCCGACTACGACGGCGCGGCCTTCCGCGCCGCCTACGGTATCGAGCCCGGCGAGATCGTGATGGGCTCGGTCTCCAGCATCGTGGCCTACGAGGGTTTCGCCACCATGATCAACGCCGCCGCGCTGCTGCGCGACGAGGGCGCGCCGGTCAGGGTGCTGCTCGTCGGGGACGGCGCCGAGCGCCCGGCCCTGCTGGAGCAGATCGAGGAGCTCCGGCTGGGCGACGTCGCGATCCTGCCCGGCCGCGTCGGCCCGGACGAGGCGCTGCAGGCCCAGGCCGCCATCGACATCTTCGTCTGCCCCCGAGAGGACCTGCGGGTGTGCCGCCTGGTCACGCCGCTGAAGCCGGTCGAGGCGATGGCGCTGGGCAAGCCGGTCGTGCTCAGCGACCTGCCGGCCCTGTCGGAGCTGGTCGGCTCGGAGGGCGCAGGGCTGCTGGTGCCCGCCGGGGACCCGGAGGCGCTGGCCAAGGCCATCGCCGGGCTCCGCGACGACCCGGCCCGCAGGGCCGAGATGGGCGAGGCCGGGCGGGCCGAGGTGGCGGCCAAGCGGACGTGGAGCCGCATCGCAGCCACGTACCGTGACATTTACCAATCGATCGCCGGTTGATGGTCTCATGTTGGTAACGGGGATGCCGTCCGTTTGCGATGGGTTCAATCGCATTAGGCGTGGCTCGTTCGTACTTGAGATAGCCTTTGCGACCATGAAGTGTTGTTTCCGGCTTTCCAAGGTCATCCTGTGACTGCCTACGACCTGGCAGTCATCGGTCTGGGCTACGTCGGCATGCCCCTGGCCAAGGAGGCCACGGCGGCGGGTCTGCGGGTCGTCGGCCTGGACCTCGACCCCGACAAGGTCGAGGCCCTCAACGCCGGCAGGTCCTACATCGACGACCTGACCGACGCCGACCTGGAGCACATGCTGGCGGCCGGGTTCACCGCCACGCTGGACGAGGCCGTGCTGTCCGACAGCGCGACCGTCGTCATCTGCGTGCCGACCCCGCTGGACGAGGACCACCGCCCCGACCTGTCGTCGGTCGAGGGCGCCACCGGCACCGTCGCCCGCAACCTGCGCGCGGGCACGCTGGTCGTCCTGGAGTCCACCACCTGGCCCGGCACCACCGACGAGGTCGCCCGTCCCATCCTGGAGACCTCCGGCCTGACCGCGGGCACCGACTTCCACCTCGCCTTCTCGCCCGAGCGCATCGACCCGGGCAACCCCAAGTACGGCCTGCGCAACACCCCCAAGGTCGTCGGCGGCTACACCCCGGCCTGCAAGGACCGCGCGGTCGCGTTCTACGCCCGCTTCGTCGAGCAGGTCGTGCCGGTCAGCGGCACCCGCGAGGCCGAGATGGCCAAGCTGCTGGAGAACACCTACCGCCACGTCAACATCGCCCTGGTCAACGAGATGGCGATCTTCTGCGACGAGCTGGGCGTCGACCTGTGGGAGTCGATCGAGGCCGCGGCCACCAAGCCGTTCGGCTTCCAGAAGTTCCTCCCCGGCCCCGGGGTCGGCGGTCACTGCATCCCGGTCGACCCGTCCTACCTCTCCTACACGGTCCGCAAGCTCGGCTACCCGTTCCGGTTCGTCGAGCTGGCCCAGGAGATCAACGAGCGGATGCCGTCGTACGTGGTCGCCCGCGTGCAGCGCCTGCTCAACCGGCACCGCAAGCCCGTCAACGGCTCCCGGGTGGTGCTGCTCGGCGTGACCTACAAGCCCGACATCGCCGACGAGCGCGAGACCCCGGCGCTGCCGGTCGCGCGGGCGCTGCTGGAACTGGGCGCGGAACTGGTCTTCGTCGACCCCTACGTCAAGGAGTGGCGGGTCGACGACGTCCAGGTGACGCGTGAGGAAGACCTCGCGACGGCGGTCGCCGAAGCCGACGTGACGCTGCTGCTCCAGCAGCACGCCGCCTTCGACCTCTCCGTCGTCGAGGACCACGGCAAGCTCGTGCTCGACACCCGCGGCGTGCTCGCCGAGGGTGAACGCGTCGAGCGGCTCTAGCGACGGAGGGCTGCGCGCAGTGCACGTGCTCGTCATGACGGTGGTGCATCACCCCGAGGACGCCCGGATCCTGCACCGGCAGATCCGCGCGCTCGTGGACGCCGGTCATGAGGTCACGTACGCGGCCCCGTACACGGCGCGGGGCGTGATGGCCCGCTCCTGGGTGAACGGCGTCGACCTCCCCCGCGCCGCCGAGCGCAAGCGGCTCTCGGCCGTCCGCGCCGCGCGCAAGGTCTTCAAGAGGATGCGCGGCCAGGTCGACCTGGTCGTCGTCCACGACCCCGAGCTGCTGCTCGCGGTCGTGGGCGTGCGCAAGCGGCCCCCGGTGGTCTGGGACGTTCACGAGGACACCCCGGCCACGCTCTCGCTGAAGCCCTGGCTGCCGGCGTTCCTGCGTCCGCCGGTGCGGTTCCTGGCCCGCCTGCTGGAGGGCACGGCCGAGCGGCACCTGCACCTGCTGCTGGCCGAGACCGCCTACGCCGGGCGGTTCCGCCAGGCCCACCTGGTGGTCCCCAACGAGACCTGGGTGCCCGACGAGGTGACCCCGCCCGGCGACGACCGCGTCGTCTACCTGGGGTGGCTGTCGGAGGCGCGCGGGGTGCGCGAGGCCGTCGAGGTGGCCCGGCTGCTCCAGCCGTACCGGGTGGCGGTCGAGCTGATCGGCTACGCCGACCCGCAGTCGCGGCCGATGCTGAACGAGGCGGTGGCCGAGGGCGTGCTGGAGTGGCGCGACTTCATGCCGAACGACGAGGCGCTCAAGCGGCTCGACGGCGCGCTGGCCGGCCTGTCGCTGCTGCACGACGAGCCCAACTACCGGCACTCCATGCCCACGAAGATCATGGAGTACATGGCCCACGGCATCCCGGTGATCACCACCCCGTCGCCGCGCGCGGTGGAGCTGGTGGAGCGCTACGACAGCGGCGTGGTCGTGCCCTGGCGCGACCCCAAGGCGGTGGCCCAGGCCGTGCTCTCCCTGCGCGACGACGCCCGGGAGCGGCATGCGCGGGGCGCCCGCGGGTACGCGGCGGCCCGTGCGAACCACCACTGGCCCAACTCGGCCCGCCGTTTCGTCGCCCAGCTGGAGGCGTGGGCGGGCGTCAAGAGCTGACGACGTCCCGCACGACCGAGCTCCTTATGTCTGCCTGATCACGAGAACGGTAGTGTCCTGAACGTGCGCTGGCTCATCGCTTTCCTGGGCGCGGCGATCCTCGTCGCCGTGGCGGTGTTCGTGGTGACCATGCCTGCCGGGGACGACTCCCCGACCGGCCGGAGCACGTCGGCGGCGGCCTCCTCCCGGTCGGCGGCCCCCCCGGCCGCGTCGTCCCCGTCCGCCTCGGCCCCGGTGCCCGGGACGACGGAGTTCACCGACCCGTGTGGAACGTTCGACACGGCCACCCGCGCGCCGTACGCGGTCACCGGCTACTGGCTGATCCCCACCGCCGACCACTGCACCTGGCGGCGGCAGTTCCGGGCCATCCACGAGGTGGGCGGCGACACCGTGATCCGGATCGGCTGGGGGCTGCAGGCCCGCCGGCTCGACGACGCCGGCCGGGTGCTGAGCGGCGACGGCGAGATCGACCCGCGCTACGAGCCCTGCGAGGAGGACGGGGTGCCGTGCGCGCTGGCGGCGGAGAACGACCTCAAGGCCGCCAACCCCGGCAACCGGGTGAGCTGGACGTTCGTCTACCGCACCGACGAGGCGTTCGGCCCCGGCCTGTTCCGCTGCCCCGAGTTCGAGCGGAGGATCGTCACGAGGAAGACCGTCTTCTACCGGATCGTCGCCACCGACGACGGCACCGACGACGCGAGCTGCGCGAACATCAGGGCCAAGGGGCGCGGCTACCACGTGATCCTGGTCGCCGGCGCGCACGAGGACAGCCTCACCGAGCTGCTCGACCTCGGCGACAAGTTCGGGGTGAAGGTCTTCCCGGCGCTGCCGCTGGCCCCCCGCGACCCGGCGCAGAAGACCCGCGCCGCCAAGCAGGGCACCGACACGCTCACCACCCTCACCCGGCGGATCCTGCAGGACTACGGCACCCGCTTCCAGGACCGCGCGTCGCTGGGCGGCTTCTACCAGCCGTTCGAGCTGCAGATGCGCGACATGAAGTACGCCGGCGACGCCGAGGACGACCACCCCACGCTCAAGGTGTACGCCTCCCAGCACGGGATCGTCGAGCAGGAGATGCCCGGCAGGCCCGTCCTGGTCAGCCCCTACCTCGACGCGCGCAGGAAGCGGCCCTTCAGCGCCACCCCCAAGCAGGTCGCCCGGGGGTTCGAGGCCCTGGCCAGGACCGGCGTCGGGATCGTCGCGCCGCAGGACAGCCGGGGCACCGGGAAGGTCGGGCTGTTCTGGCCGGACGAGCGCGGGAAGAAGGTCGACGAGCGGCTGCGGACGGTCGTCGGCGAGGAGACCAACGGCGACGCCTACCACGGCTCGACCCGCGACTACTACCGGGAGATGTACCTGGCCCGCAACAGGATGGTCGAGCAGGGCCACGACGTGCAGCTCTGGGCCAACGTCGAGTCGTTCGAGCCGTCCGGCGGCGAGGAGGAGCCGTGCGCGGCCGGCTCCGGCCGGGGACGCACCGACAAGGAGCGGCTGGACACGGCCGTGACCCAGGTCGGGCGCTACGTCTCCAAGGTCGTCTCCTACATGTGGAGCGACTTCTACACCTGCGGCTCGCCGTCCCTGGCCGAGGAGATCGCCCGCGACCACGACCGGCCCATCGCGGCCGACGCGGTGCGCGTGCGGCGCGACATCCAGGACGGCGTGGAGATCCGCGGGTACGGCATCCCGATGGGCTCCACGGTCTCGATCACCTGGGAGGGGCGCGAGGAGCCCCACGTCGTCGCCGTGGCCGGGGTCGACCTGACCGCCCCGCCGCCCGACCTGCCGCTGGGGATGCGGACGGCGTGGATCCCGTTCGACTGGTCCCGGGTGCCGGAGGACACCTGGATCCGTCTGACGGTCATCGCGCCCGACGGACGCGCCGCCGCCGGGCCGCTGCACGTCCGCGCGCAGACCTGACCGGGGTGTAACGTGCCTGCCATGGTTCCGCGCATTCCCGTCAGCGTGGACCTGGTCGTCCTCACGGTGCGCTGCCAGGTGCTGAGCGCACTCGTCTGGCGGCGCGACAACCCGCCGTACGAGGGACGCTGGGCCCTGTCAGGCGGCTTCATCCAGCTCGACGAGGACCTGCCCGCCGCGGCGGCCAGGGTCCTCGCCGAACGGGCGGGCCTGCCCGGCGCCCCCGTGCACCTGGAGCAGTTGCAGACCTACGGCTACCCCGACCGGGACCCGCGCCAGCGCGTGCTGAGCGTGGCCTACCTCGGCCTCGCCCCGGACCTGCCCGCCTCCACCGAGGCGCACATGAGCTGGCAGCCGGTCGCGGCGCTGCTGCGCGAGATGGCCTTCGACCACCGGCGGATCATGGTCGACGGGATCGAGCGGGCCCGCGCCAAGCTGGAGTACACCCCGCTGGGCGCGGCCTTCTGCCCGCCCGAGTTCACCGTCGCCGAGCTGCGCCGGGTCTACGAGATCGTCTGGGGGCGGGGCCTGGACCCGCGCAACTTCCACCGCAAGGTCACCAAGGCCGAGGGGTTCCTGCTGCCCACCGGCGCCACCACCACCCGCGACGGCGGCCGCCCGGCCAAGCTCTACCGCCGCGGCCCCGCGGTGATGCTCCACCCGCCGATGCTGCGCTCCCTGAGGGAGTGATGCAGGGAGCGGGGTGGACGGGAAGGTCCTCACGCCCGAAAAGGGGTGGAGGGTGTGACCGTGACTTCCCGGGGTTCGAGGGGTGAGCAGGACTCGCCGAGGTCCAGAAGTGTCCGAGCGATGACCGGGGCGGATCGGAGCTCTCCCACAGTGAGCCGTGGAGCCCTTTCACCGGCCGGAGGCCGTCGATCAGAGGTCGTCGACCTCCGTCAGGTCGACGTCGACGTCGAACGGGACGCTGACCTTCAGCCGGTCGTGGTGGATGCCCATGAGCGCGTAGGTCCTGGTCGCCGGGTCGAGCTCGTAGACGTAGACGGTCGGGCGGTCGTCGGTCTCCTCGACCCGCCAGAAGTGGACGATGCCCGCCTGGGCGTAGATGACGGGCTTGCGCTCCCGGTCGCGGACCTCCGACTCGGCGGAGACGACCTCGACGGCCAGGACGACGTCCTCCGGCCGGTAGGCGGTCTGCTTCGGCCCTTTTACGGCTTCGGCGTGGACCACCACGATGTCCGGCTCGGGACGTTGACGCTTTCCGAGCGTCACGGTCATCTCCCTGCGAACGCGCAGATCGGCCGAAACGGCTCGACGGAGCTCACTCTCCAGGAGAAAGAGCATAGACATGTGGAAGTTGGTCTGGGGGCTCACGAAGACGAGAGTGCCATCGACGAGTTCCGTGTGCGGAGGGATCCCCCGAAGTCGGTCGAGGTCGCCGGCCACGAAGCCCCTTTTGGGGGGGAACACCCAGGCGGGAAGCGGCTCACGCTCGGGTGAGCTCGCCTCCGGCGACTCCGCCCCGGCGTCCGGCTCCCCGGCGTCCGGCGCCTCGGCCTCGGGCGCCTCGGCGCCCGGCCTCTCGGCCAGTGGTGCGATGCTCATGTCGTCCTCCCGGTCGGGCATGCCTCTCACCTCCAGTGTTACAGGATGATGCCCCATCCGCCCGCTGCTCCTAAAGTAAGGCCATGCCTCGTTTCCGTGCGATCCTGGACACGATGCCCGCCTACCGGGCGGGTAAGGCCGTGGTGTCAGCCGACGGTCGCTCCTACAAGCTCTCCTCCAACGAGTCCCCCTACGAGCCGCTGCCCTCGGTCGTCGAGGCGGTCGCCCGGGCCGCGACCACGATGCACCGCTACCCCGACCCGGCCGCGACGGCGCTGACCGAGGCGCTCGCCGAGCACCACGGGGTGCCGGCCGAGCACGTGGCGCTCGGCGCGGGCTCGGTGACGGTGGCCCAGCAGCTCTTCGAGACCGTGAGCGAGCCGGGTGCCGAGGTGATCTACGCGTGGCGCTCCTTCGAGGCGTACCCGCTCCTGGCCGACCTGGCGGGGGCGACCTCGGTGCGGGTCCCGCTGCTGGGGGAGACCCACCACCTGGACGCCATGGCCGACGCGATCACCCCGCACACCAGGATGATCTTCGTGTGCAACCCGAACAATCCCACCGGCACGGTCGTCCAGGCGGCGGAGCTGGAGGCGTTCCTGGACCGGGTGCCCGAGAGTGTGCTCGTCGTGCTGGACGAGGCCTACCGCGAGTACGTCAGGGACCCCGGGGTCACCGACGGGCTCACCGTCTACCGGGAGCGGCCGAACGTGGCCGTGCTGCGCACCTTCTCCAAGGCGTACGGGCTGGCCGGGCTGCGGGTGGGGTACCTGATCGGCGGCGAGCCGGTCGCCGGCGCGGTCCGCAAGACGACCGTCCCGTTCGCGGTCAACCACCTCGCCCAGGCCGCCGCGATCGCCTCGCTGGCCGCCGGGGACGAGTTGCTGAAGCGGGTCGACACCGTGGTCTCCGAGCGCGGCCGGGTCCGCGAGGCGCTGATCTCCCAGGGGTGGGAGGTGCCGGTGAGCGAGGCCAACTTCGTCTGGCTCCGGCTGGGCGAGCGCACCCTCGACTTCGCCGAGGCGTGCGCCGCCGAGGGCGTCGCGGTACGGCCCTTCGCCGGCGAGGGCGCCCGCGTGTCCATCGGCGACCCCGAGGCCAACGACACCTTTCTGGCCGCCGCGGCCGCCTTCCGGGACACCTGACCGCGCCCGCGGCGTCCGCCGCCGGCCGGTACGGTCACGCTCCCGGCCGTACGGTCCCGCTCCCGGCCCGCGTGGCCCGGGACCGGGGCCGCACGGCCGGGGGCCCTGCCGGGGCCGCACGGCCCTACACGGCCGCGGGCTCCTGCCGGGGCTTCTCGGGCCTGGGCGGTCCGGCGTTCCCCCGGCGCTCGGTGGAGACCACCAGGGCGACCCCGATGACGATCACCACGCCGGCCGCGACCATCGATCCGGTGACCGGCTCGCTCAGCACCAGGGCGCCCAGCAGGACAGCCACGACCGGGTTGACGTAGGCGTAGGTGGAGACCAGCGAGATCGGGGCGTTGCCCAGCAGCCACACGTACGCGGTGAAGCCGATGAGCGATCCGACCAGGATCAGGTAGGCCAGCGCGATCCACGAGCGGGTGGAGACGGTGGCGAGGTCCACGTGCTCCCCCGCGAGGGCCGCGCTCACGGCGAGCCCGGCGCCGCCCACGACCATCTCGACGGTGCTCGCGGCGAAGGGGTCGGCGGGCATCGGGATGCGCGACGACAGGAACGAGCCGACCGACCAGGACAGCGACGCCAGCAGGATGATCACGATCCCGGTGCCGTCGGCCGCGCTGCCCCCGCCGTTCAGCGAGAGCGCCGCCACCCCGCCGAACCCGACGAGCACCCCGGTGAGCGTCAGGATCTGCGGCCGGTCCCGGGTAAGGATCCTGAGGATCACCAGCCAGAGCGGGACCGAGGCCACCAGCAGTGCCGCCAGCCCGCTGGAGATGTGCTGCTCGGCCACGGCGACCAGGCCGTTGCCGCCGTTCAGCAGCAGCAGGCCGATCAGGGCCGCCCCGCCCGCCTGCTTCCAGGTCATCCGGAACGCCTGGCGCCCCTTCAGCAGGCGCACCGCGACGCCGAGCACGAGCGCGGCCACGAGGAAACGACCCGCCCCGCTGAGCAGCGGCGGAAGCGTCTCGATGGTGATCCTGATCGCGAGGTAGGTGGAACCCCACACCACGTACACGATCGCCAGAGCGCCCCAGACGAGGAGCCTCTTACGGCCGTCAGCACTGTCATGACCCATGGCTCATGACAATAGCGGCTCGGCCCGACATCCCCTATCGCGGGTTTCGGTCCTCGGACCCGCGGCGGGGCCGCGACCTGGGAGGTTCCGCCGGCCGGTTGCGGCGGAGGCCTCCCGGTCGCGAGAACGGGCGTTACCCGGAGCTCAGCGGGTGCCGAGTTTCTCCACGATCAGCCGGTAGAGCTGCCTGGGGCGTCCCGGCTGCGGCGTGCGGTTCGGCGGGAGCGGCCACGCGAGTCCCTCGTCTACCAGCGTGCGCAGCAACCGCCGTGCCGTACGCGGGGTGACGCCCAGCATCTTGCCGGCGCCCTCCGCGTCCACCACCGTGTCCCCGCCCTCCAGCTTGGCCGCCAGCCGCGCCAGCACCTCCACGCCCTTGGGCTTGAGCGGGCCCGTGCCCTGGGGAGGCATCCTGGGCGCGGGGATCAGCGCCCTGCCCTCCCGGTCGACCGCGAACCCCTGGGCCTGCTTGCCCGCCTGGGTGCGCGCCAGCGCGGCCCTGGCGTGCGACTCGGCGTCGTGGGTGGTGCGGCCCATGCCGACGCCGACCTCGACCGCCAGGCCGAGCTCGTCGCGGACCCGCGCGGCGAACGGCAGGACCCGGAACCCCTCGGTGGCCGCGGCCACCGAGCCGCGGGTGGCGGTGACCATGTAGCTGTGGTCGTCCACCGCGGTGACCGACGCGTTGATCCGGTTCGCCTCCTGCACCAGCAGCCGGTGCAGGGAGAGCCGGAGCTCGTCGCGCCAGTAGCGCGGCGCGGCCCGGCGGACCGGCTCGCGCAGCGTGGGCACCTCGACCAGGACCACGGTGAGCTGTGACTCCTCCAGCCGGTGGTGCGCGCCCAGCAAGGCCGCCGTGTGCAGCGCCGTGCGCACCGCGGCGGAGGTGGGGCGGATCCTGACCACGGGCACCCCGGCGGTCTGGAGGCGGTCGGCGACCGCGGGCAGGCAGGTGAGCGCCCCGCTCGTACTGCCCTGGCGGGCGAGGCGTTCGTGGAAGGCCGCGATCGTGCCGGTGGCGCCCGGCTCGTCGCGGCTCTGCACGTCCCCGGAGGGAAGGTTCAGATCGTTGTAGGCCTCCTCGACCTCGGCTCTGCTCAACACGTCGATGCTGACCCTGCGCGGATCCATCCGCTCGTCCAGCGCCGCCCTCGCCAGCGCGGCGATCAGTGCCGCGCCGCCGAGCTGCACGTACGTCGCGGGCATCGTCAGCACCCCCGATCGCCGGGCCAGGTCGTAGGGGACCGGGCTGGCGAACAGGCATGCGTCCACCCCGGCTCCCAGTCGGGTGACCTTGTCCGCGGCCTCCTGCTCGTCACGGTATGCCGCCGCCACCAGGCGGCAGGGTAACGGGGCGGCCGCGTGCCCCATCAACATCACCCGTTCGACGAGGTCATGAGGGCCCACCACACCGATGGTGAGATCCGGTGTCAGGGCACCCGGGCGTGACACTCGTGGCGCTTCTTCGCCCCGCTCGACCAATGTTCGTCCCATCATGCCGTCCGTTTGTTTTCGGCTCTCTTTTGGAACGATCGCTCGCGAGGGCCGTAATGTCACGCCCGATTTGCGGCCAATTCCGGAAGCAACTTCCGGGTTAAAGCCATGACTGGCACCGTTTACACAGGTCAGAGCGGTTTTTGAGCGGCTCAAACCCGTCGATTACGATGCAGAAATCTCTCGCCGCACGTCGGCCCCCAGCGACTGCATACGCTCGGCCAGATAAGAGTGCCCCCGGTCGATGAGATATCCCGACTCGATCACGGTCTCGCCTTCGGCGGCGAGGCCGGCGAGCACGAGGGCGATTCCCGAGCGCAGATCGTGGGCCGTCACCTGTGTTCCGGTGAGTGGAGTGGCGCCGCGAACGACCGCGCTGTTCTCTTTCACCTCAATATCGGCGCCCATCTTGTTCAGTTCTGAGGCCAGGGCGAAACGACCGTCGAAGATACGTTCATGAATGTAGCTGGCGCCGTCGGCGAGGCAGGCGACCGTCATGATCGGGGACTGCAGGTCGGTGGCGAAGCCGGGGTAGGTGTCGGTGATGACGTTGATCGGCCGCAGCGGGCGGTCCCTGCGCACGTGGAGAACGGCGCCGTGCTCGGCGAACTCCACCCCCATCTGCTCCAGCTTGTAGCGGACCACGCCGAGGTGGTCGAGGTCGGCGCCGACCAGGTTGACCTCGCCGCCGGTGATGGCGGCGGCCATGGCGAACACGCCCGCGTCGAGACGGTCCGGCATCACGGTGTGCTCGACGGCCTGGAGCTCCTCGACGCCCTCCACGGTGATGAAACCGGTGCCGCCGCCGCTGATCCTCGCGCCCATCCGGGAGAGCATGTCGATCACGTCGAGCACCTCGGGCTCCAGCGCCGCGTTCTCGATCACGGTGGTGCCGCGCCCCAGGGCGGCGGCCATGATCAGGTTCTCGGTGCCGGTGTGCGAGGGGGTGTCCAGGTACAGGGTGGCGCCGGTCAGGCCCGCCGACTTGACGTGGATGACCGAGTCGCCCTCGTCCACGATCGCGCCCAGGCGCTTGTAGCCCAGGTAGTGGAAGTCGAGGTTGCGGCTGCCGAGGTTGCAGCCGCCCACGCCCTCGATGATCGCCTCACCGAGACGGTGCAGCAGGGCGGGCACGAACAGCACCGAGCCGCGGAAGCGGCGGGCGATCTCCGCGGGCAGCACGGGGCTGCTCAGCGTCGAGGCGTCGATCACCAGGGTGCGCTCCGCCTCGTGGAGCTCGACGGTGGCGCCGACGGTCTGGGCCAGCTCGACCGCGCGCCGTACGTCCTCGATGATGGGGACGTTGCGCAGGACCGTGCGCCCCCTGGACGCCAGCAGCGCGGCGCCGATCATGGGAAGGACGGCGTTCTTGGCACCCTGGATGAAGGCGGTTCCACGAAGTGGGTTGCCACCGCGCACGCGGTAACGGACCATGCGTAATGCTCCTTGGGAGTGATTTCGGTGATTCGTGTGGCGCGGGGCGGCAGCCGAGGTTATCGGCCAACAGTAGCCGCTGGATGCCCCCGAACCGGCCACTTCGGTGCTGAACTACCCGCCGGACGGCCGATAGTCGCCCCCCAGGTCACGACGGACCCGCGCCGGCGCCCGCCGGGGCGGGCGGCCGTGGCTCAGCCGTGGCTCAGCCGTGGCTCATCGGGACGGGCGGCCTCCCGCGGTGGTGAGCGGGGAGGCGGCCGACAGGAGGCTGTCGGCCCGCTGGTCCACGAAGCGGGTCACCACCTGCTGCCCGTACCCGAAGGCCATCGCCCAGACCAGGATCGCGGGCTGCGAGCCGAGCCCCGCGAAGCCCGGTACGAAGCCCGAGTTCAGGATCAGCAGCCCGAGCACGGCGGTGGCCACCCCGGCGGGGGCCTTGAGAAGGTTCTGCACGACGGCCAGCGAGTAGCGGGTGGACAGCTCCGAGCGGGTGGACAGCGACGCGGCGGTGGCCAGCGCCGCGCCCAGCATGCCGATCAGCGCCACCAGCGGGACGTCGCCGTGGCCGGGCTGCAGGCCGCCGGTGGGGCAGATCTGGGCCGGCATCAGCCCCTGGGCGCGGATCACCGACCGGTCGCCGCACATCGGGATGACGTGCGGCCAGATCGCGCCGATGACCACCACGCCCAGCACGATCAGGGTCAGCATGACCACCCCGCCGAGCAGCAGGTTGCGGAAGCTCCGGACCCGCCCGGTCTCCATCGCCTGCGCGGTGTAGGCGGCCCGCAGCACCGACTGCATCAGCGGCCGGTCGTCCTCCCCGAGGTTCCCGGCGGCCAGCCTGGCCTGCAGGTGGACCAGCCGGGGGTCGTCGCCGGGCAGGTAGGCCCGGCCGATCGCGGCCACCTCCGGCGCCCGCCCGCACAGCTCGGCCGTCGGCAGCACGCCGTAGAGCATCACGGTCGCGCTGTGGACGTTGGACCAGGCGCCCTCGATGGCCTGGCCGGTCAGCCAGCGCCGGAGGCCGTGCCTGCTGCGCGCGTAGGTCTCCGCGCGGGCCAGGTGCGTGCCGATGCCCTCACCCACCGAGACGAGCTGGCCCGCCTCGTCGCGCATGGTCAGGGCCCGTTCGGCCTCGGCCCTGATCTCCTCGCTCCTGGTGGCCACGTACACCCTCCAGGTGCCGGGCCAGCGCAGCCCGCCGGTGTCGCCGATCCGCTCGGGGGGTATCGCGGGGTCGAGCGACATGGCTCCTCCGGGGGGACGGCGGGGGCGGGGACGGCGGGCACCGACTGCCCCGGGCTCGGCGGGACATGCGGATCGGGCGGCGCTACACCTGCCCCGTCAGGCCGCGGGCCGCGATGTCGGTGCGATGGTGCGAGCCGCGCAGGCGGACGCGCCCCACGGCCTCGTAGGCCGCCGCCCGCGCCGCGGGCAGGTCGGGACCGGTGCCGACGACGCTGAGCACCCGGCCGCCGGCGGAGACGAGCCGGTCGCCGTCGAGGGCGGTGCCCGAGTGCAGCACGTAGGCGTTCCGCCCCGGGTCGGGGATGCCCTCGATCACGTCCCCGCGCACCGGCTCGCCCGGGTAGTTCTCGGCGGCGATCACCACGGTCACCGCGGCCCCGTCGTGCCAGGAGAGCGGGCCCGCCCCGGCGAGCGTCCCGTTCGCGCAGGCGAGCAGCAGGGACGCCAGGGGCGTGCGGAGCCGGTCCAGGACGACCTGGGTCTCGGGGTCGCCGAACCGGGCGTTGAACTCGATCACCTTGGGCCCCTTGGACGTGAGGGCCAGCCCCACGTACAGCACGCCCGCGTACGGCGTGCCCCGCCGGGACAGCTCGGCCATCGTCGGCAGGACGGTCTCGGCCATCACCTGTTCCGCCAGGCCGTCCGGGGCCCAGGGCAGGGGCGTGTAGGCGCCCATCCCGCCGGTGTTGGGCCCGCGGTCGCCGTCGTGGGCGCGCTTGTGGTCCTGGGCCGGCTGCAGCGCCACGGCCGTGGAGCCGTCGCAGAGCGCGAACAGCGACACCTCGGGGCCGTCGAGGAACTCCTCGATGACGACCCGGCCGCAGGCGGCGGCGTGCCGGAGCGCCTCGTCGCGGTCGTCGGTGACCACCACGCCCTTGCCGGCCGCCAGGCCGTCGTCCTTGACCACGTACGGGGTGCCGAACTCCTCCAGCGCGGCGGCGGCCTCGCCGGGGGTGACGCAGGTGCGCGACCGGGCGGTGGGCACGCCGGCCGCGACCATGACCTCCTTGGCGAAGGCCTTGGAGCCCTCGATCAGCGCGGCCTCGCGCGAGGGCCCGAAGCAGGGCACGCCCGCCTGCCGCACGGCGTCGGCGACCCCGGCGACCAGGGGCGCCTCGGGCCCGATCACGACCAGGTCGGCGCCGAGCCCCAGGGCCAGGCCGGTGACCGAGGCCGGATCGGCCGGGGACACCGGGTGCAGGGTCGCGACCTCCGCGATACCCGCGTTTCCCGGGGCACAGTGGACCTCGGTGACCTGGGGGTCGGCCGCCAGCGACCGGCACAGGGCATGCTCTCGCCCGCCGGATCCAATCACAAGAACGCGCACTCGCCGAAGCCTATCGTCCCGCCGGGCCGTCCCCCGGACCCGTGCCGGTCGCCGGAGCCGGGCCGTTCCCCGGCCCCGCGCCGGTGGCCGGAGCCGGGCGCTGGAGCCGGCCCCCGGGGCCGGGCGTCCCCTTCCGGCCGGGCGGTGGTGATCACGTTCCTTCCGTTCCCCGTCCCCGTCCCCCGGACGGAGGCTCACGTGCCCGCGGCGCGGTCGTACACGCGGAGGACGGCCGGAAAGCGGGTGCGAATTTTGGCAGGTTGTGCATGATCGGTGCTTGAACCTGTGGGTAAGCTGAGACCAAGCCCCCGACCGTGTTAGGTTCAGGTGGCTTTGCGTGTCTCCTGCCGATTGGAGGTGGTTCGGGATGTCCTCTGGCGATCCCAGCAGTACGTGCCGCGCACGCCTGCTGTGCGCACTTCCGACCACCTCGTCTCGGTGCCCGATCGGCGCCGCGTGCCCGGCCGCCTCCGCCTGAGGCGAGATCGCGCGTGCGGAATCCCGCCGGGTCGGGCGGGAAAGGCTCGCCATGCGCTCCTCGCTTCTTTTTCCCCGCATCAAGCACGTCCGCACGATCCGTGCCCCGCACGCCCCCTCGGTCTCGCTCCGTGAGCGGATGACCGGCGTCTGCGTCCCGCCGAGCGACTCGCTCGTCGAGTACGCGGCCTACATCGGCGGCAAGAAGATCGACGCCCTGGGCATCCCCGACGCCCTGGAACGCGTCCGCGCGCACAACGCCGCCGCCGAGAGCGGTTCGGCCAAGGGCAACGCGTTCGTCTGGGTCGGTCTGCACGAGCCCGACGCCCCCGAGGTCGAGTGGCTGGCGGAGGTCTTCGCCCTGCACCCGCTCGCCGTCGAGGACGCCGTCAAGGCTCACCAGCGGCCCAAGGTCGAACGCTACGGCGACTCGGTGTTCGTGGTGCTCAAGACCGTCGCCTACCTCGAACACGACGTGCTGACCGCCACCAGCGAGATCATCGGCACCGGCGAGATCATGGTCTTCGTCGGCTCCGACTTCGTGGTCACCGTGCGGCACGGCAGGCACTGCCCGCTCACCGAGGTCCGCGACCGCCTGGAGGACAAGCCCAAGCTCCTGGGCCGCGGCCCCACCGGCGTGCTGCACGCCATCGCCGACCACGTCGTCGACAGGTACCTCGCCGTGGCCGACCGGATGCAGACCGAGCTGGAGGACGTCGAGGCCATGGTCTTCGCCGACGTCAGCGCCCGCGACATCGGCCGGATCTACAACCTCAAGCGCGAGATGATCGAGATGAAGCGGTCCGTCATGCCGCTGCAGGCCCCGATGTCCACGCTGGCCCAGCGCCGGATGATCCCGTCGGAGATGCGCGAGTACTTCCGCGACGTCGTCGACCACCTGGCCCGCGCCTGCGAGCAGGTCGAGTCCTCCAACGAGCTGTGCAACTCCGTGCTGCAGGCCGCGCTCGCCCGTTCCAACGCGCTCGCCAACGAGGACATGCGGAAGATCTCCTCCTGGGTCGCCATCATGGCCGTCCCCACGATGATCGCCGGCATCTACGGCATGAACTTCGAGCACATGCCCGAGCTCGACTCCGTCTTCGGGTACCCGCTGGTCATCGGCGTGATGATCATCGCCTGCGCGCTGCTCTACCGGGGGTTCCGCCGCAACGGCTGGATGTGAGGGGGCCGCCCCGGCCCCCTGCCCGTCCCCTCGCGTCCCGGCCGGTCTGCCCGGTCACCCGGTTACGGGCCGGCCCGGCGCGTCATCAGGCGCTCATCGAGCGCGTCGGGGTGACCGGCGCGGGGACGCGCATCCCCCGCTCCGACCACAGATCGATCATCCGGTCGGGGTAGTCGGTGACGATCGCGGCCACCCCGAGGTCGAGCAGCTCCGCCGCCCTGGCGGGCTCGTTGACGGTCCACACCGCCAGCGGCAGCTCGGCCTTCTCGGCCCGCCGGGCGAGTTCGGGGTCGGCCAGCACGTGCTCGGGGGAAAGGACGGTGCCCCCGGCCTCGGCGGCGGCGGCCGCGACGTCGCCGTCGAAGTCCTCCAGGCGCAGGCCGTCCAGCCAGGCGTCGGCCATGGTGGCGCGCTCGATCAGGGCGTAGCGCGGGGTCGCCGGGGTCAGCGAACGGGCGATCCGCAGGATCCGCCAGTCGAAGCTGAGGATCGCCGACCGGTCCAGCCTGCGGTGCCGGTCCAGCTCGGCGACCACCAGCTCGGTGAACTCGGCCGGATCGGCGCTCAGGTGCGGCCTGGTCGGGTCCGACTTGAGCTCCACGTGCACCCGTACCCCGTCGGCGCCGTAGGCGTCCATCAGCGCCAGCACCGCGCCCAGCGTCGGCATCCGGGTGTTCGGCACCGGGACCTGGGTCGCGGCGAAGCGGTCCTCGGGGGTGCGCGGCACCCGCACCCCGCACTCCAGCGTGCGCAACTGCGCCAGGGTGAGCTCGCCGACGGGCCTGCCCACGTACGGGAAGAGCGGGTCGCCGTGCACCGCCGGGCGGACGTCGGCGCTGGTCACGGGGGAGACGGTGAGGTCGTGCGTGAGCACCGGCCGCCGGTCCGCCGTCAGCGCGACGTCGAGCTCCAGCGCGTCGACGCCCACCTCCAGCGCGTGGGCGAAACCGGGCAGCGTGTTCTCGGGGCGGAGCCCGCGGGCTCCTCGGTGACCGTGGATCTCGGCATGCACACAGGGACCTTATCCAGCTCACGCGCCGATTCCCCGGTACGGCTCGCGCCCCGTTCCGTCCGGACGCGAGCCGCGGGGGCCCAAATCAGATCATCGGGTGGATCTGGAGCGTCTCGGTGCGGCCGGGGCCGACGCCGATGGCCGAGATGCGCGAGCCGCTCATCTCCTCCAGCGCCCTGACGTACGCCCGCGCGTTGGCGGGAAGGTCCTCGAAGCTGCGGACGCCGGTGATGTCGTCCTTCCAGCCGGGGAACTCCTCGTAGACGGGCCTGGCGTGGTGGAAGTCGGTCTGGGTCATCGGGATCTCCTCGTGGCGCACCCCGTCGACCTCGTACGCGACGCAGACCGGGATCGTCTCCAGGCCCGACAGCACGTCCAGCTTGGTGAGGAAGTAGTCGGTGACGCCGTTGATCCGGGTGGCGTACCGGGCGATGACCGCGTCGAACCAGCCGCAGCGTCGGTTGCGCCCGGTGGTCACGCCGTACTCGCCGCCGGTGGTGCGCAGCCACTCGCCCATCTCGTCGTCGAGCTCGGTCGGGAACGGGCCCGACCCCACCCGGGTGGTGTACGCCTTCAGGATGCCGATCACGCGGGTCAGCCGGGTCGGCGGGATGCCCGACCCCGAGCAGGCGCCGCCGCTCGTCGGCGAGGAGGAGGTGACGAACGGGTACGTGCCGTGGTCGATGTCGAGCAGGTTGCCCTGCCCGCCCTCCAGCAGCACGACCTTGCCCTCGTCCAGGGCCCTGTTGAGGACCAGAGAGGTGTCGGCGATGTGCGGGGTGAGGCGCTCGGCGTAGCCGAGGTACTCCTCCAGGACCTTGTCCGGCTCGATCGCCCGGCGATTGTAGATCTTGGTGAGGATCTGGTTCTTCTCGCCCAGCGCGACCTCGATCTTCTTCTGCAGGATGCCCGGGTCCAGCAGGTCCTGCACCCGCACGCCCATCCGGTAGATCTTGTCGCCGTACGCGGGACCGATGCCGCGACCGGTCGTGCCGATCTTGGCCTTGCCCAGGTAGCGCTCGGTGACCTTGTCCAGGGCCTTGTGGTGGGGCATGATCAGGTGCGCGTCGGCGGAGATCAGCAACCGCTCGGCGGAGACCCCCCGGGCCGCCAGGCCGTCGATCTCGCTCAGCAGCACGCCCGGGTCGATGACGACGCCGTTGCCGATCACCGGGACGACGTCCGGGGAGAGCACCCCCGTCGGCAGCAGGTGCAGCGCGTACTTCTGGTCGCCGATGACGACCGTGTGTCCCGCGTTGTTGCCTCCCTGGTATCTGACGACGTAGTCGACCTGGTCACCGAGCAGGTCGGTCGCCTTCCCCTTGCCCTCATCGCCCCACTGGGCACCAACGAGAACCACAGCCGGCATCGTGATCTCCAACCGCAAAACCGAAAACCCCTGGCGCAATCGCGACAGGGGCTCTTGCGAGGAGAGAATACCCGACGGCGTCCGAAATGGGGATCTCCCGCTCCTCGCCGGAGGGCGGGGCGGAAGATCCCGGCGGTGGAGCGGGCCCGGATCCGGCCAGTTCAGGGCAGGGTCAGGGCGGGGTCAGGGCGGGTTCGGGGCTCGGGCCGGGCCCGGTGCCGGGGTCCCGTGCCCGGGCCGGCCGGGGATGGGCCCGGGTCCCAGGGGCCCGGGTCCGGGCCGACGTCCGGGCCGGGACCCGGCCGGATCCGGAGGGCGCCGGCTCACTGACCGGTGAGCTCGTCGAACGCCGTGGGGCTGGAGTCCTTGAGGAACTGGAAGCAGCGCTCGGCCTCGTCCTTCTCGCCGATGCTCTGGGCGGCACGGGCCAGCGCGTGCAGGCATCGCAGGAAACCCTGGTTGGCCGGGTGCTCCCAGGGGACGGGACCGTGCCCCTTCCAGCCCGCCCTGCGGAGCTGGTCCAGCCCGCGGTGGTAGCCGGTGCGGGCGAACGCGTACGACGTCACGGCGTGCCCGGCCGCGAAGTACTCGTCCGCGAGCGTCGCCCAGGCGGCCGGATGGGCCGGGAAACGCGCGGCGACGTCAGATGCCTTGGCGCCGGATTCCAGTGCCTCCCGGGCTTCTGGCAGATCGGGAAGGAGGGTGGGCGGCGGGCCCGCGAGGAGGTTCTCGTGCGATTCCATAACCACAGTCCTACCTGGTGTACCCGCGTCAGGCCAAGATCGGCCCCCGGAGACTTTCCGGGAGCCGATCTCACAGCCCGCTCCTGGTCCCCCGCTCGCGACCCGTTCACGACGGGTTCGCGACGGTTTCACGGCTTGGTTCACGGCCAGGTCCACGACAGGCTCGCGGAACGTTCGCGGCCCGGTCGCGGCGCGGGAGGGCGCGTCCTCAGGAGAGCTTGGTCCCGGCGGACTTCAGGTGCTGCGCGGCCTCGACGATGCGCGCCGCCATCGCGGTCTCGGCGGCCTTGCCGTACGAGCGCGGGTCGTAGGCCTTCTTGTTGCCGACGTCGCCGTCGACCTTGAGCACGCCGTCGTAGTTCTTGAACATGTGCTCGACGATCGGGCGGGTGAAGGCGTACTGCGTGTCGGTGTCGATGTTCATCTTCACCACGCCGTAGGAGATGGCCTCGTGGATCTCCTCCAGCAGCGAGCCGGAGCCGCCGTGGAAGACCAGGTCGAACGGCTTGTCCTTGCCGTACTTGGTGCCGACCGCCTCCTGGATGTCCTTGAGCACGCTCGGGCGGAGCTTGACGTGGCCCGGCTTGTAGACGCCGTGCACGTTGCCGAAGGTGGCGGCCAGCATGAAGCGGCCACGCTCGCCCAGGCCGAGGGCCTCGGCGGTCGCCAGGGCGTCGTCGGTGGTGGTGTAGAGCTTGTCGTTCATCTCGCCGACGACGCCGTCCTCCTCGCCGCCGACGACGCCGATCTCCACCTCAAGGACGATCCTCGCGCGGGCGGTCTTCTCCAGGAGCTCCTTGGCGATCTCCAGGTTCTCGTCCAGCGGAACGGCGGAACCGTCCCACATGTGCGACTGGAAGAGCGGGTCCTCGCCCCTGGCCACCCGCTCGAGGGAGATGTCCAGCAGCGGGCGGACGAAGCCGTCCAGCTTGTCCTTGGGGCAGTGGTCGGTGTGCAGCGCGACCGTCACGGGGTAGTTCGCCGCGACCACGCGGGCGTACTCCGCGAGCGCCACCGAGCCGGTCACCATGTTCTTCACCGTGGTGCCGGACAGGAAGTCGGCGCCACCGGTGGACACCTGGATGATGCCGTCGCTCTCGGCCTCGGCGAACCCTCTGAGCGCGGCGTTGAGAGTCTGTGAAGAGGTCACGTTGATGGCCGGGTAGGCGAAACCTCCCGCCTTGGCCCGGTCGAGCATCTCGGCGTAGACCTCTGGGGTCGCGATAGGCATCGTGTCATCTCCCTGGAGACGGCTGTGAACAGCAGGCGCGGGGCATGAGGACATGGCCCGTAGGCCAGTATCCCGGGTTCGTTCACGGCGGGACAGCGCACCCCGCCACTTCGGCCGGTGCGGCCGTCCGCCGGGAACCTCCGGTCTACGGTAGCGGTCCGGGCGCCGTCGCCCACCGGCCTGTCCACCCGTTGGTCACCGGCCCGCCGGGTCGTGCCGATTCGCCCGGTCAGTCGTGAAACCTCCTCATGAACCGCTAACCTCCACAATGTGGGACGCCACAGGTCTGACCCCATGGGTATCGCGCGCCTGGTCCTTCTCGGACTCGCGGTGCTGGCGTTCGTCGTCCTGATCGCGTTCGGCGTCCTGTCGCTGATCGGCAGCCTCGCCTCCGACACGGAGGCGCCCCCGGCGCCCCCGGCGCCCACCCAGGCCGTCCGTTCCTCCCTCGCCTCCCCGTCCGCCGCCGGACGGGTCCCCACGGTCCTCGTCGAGTGCCTGCGGGAGAACTGCCCCACCGTCTTCCTCAAGGTCACCGGGGGCGACGTGCTGTTCGACCGGGAGATGACCCTCGGCGAGCGGTTCCAGTCCTTCGACCCCAAGGTCGACGTGGTGCTGGCGGACTCCGCAGCCGTGCGCGTCCAGGTGAACGGGGCCGTTCGCCCTCCCGCCGGGAGCGGGGGGCGCGAGGAGTTCACGGCCGCCCGCGACTGACACGCCCCCTTCCCGGCCCGCGTCTCCTCCGCCGGTGCCCCCGGCGAGGACGGGCCCGGGAGGGGACGCCGATCCGTCAGTCCAGGCCGAGGTCGGCCAGGGTGTAGGCGGTCCGGTACGGCAGTCCGGCCTCGGCGATCGCCGCCCCGGCCCCCCGGTCCACGATGGTGGCGACCGCCACGACCTCGGCACCCGCCTCACGCAGCGCCTCCACCGCGGTCAGCGGTGACCCGCCGGTCGTGGAGGTGTCCTCCACCGCCAGCACCCGCCGCCCCGCCACGTCCGGGCCCTCGATACGGCGCTGCATGCCGTGGGCCTTCTGCGCCTTGCGGACCACGAACGCGTCCAGGGTCCTGCCCCGGGCCGCGGCCGCGTGCAGCATGGCGGTCGCCACGGGGTCGGCGCCCAGCGTCAGGCCGCCGACCGCCTCGTACTCCAGGTCCTCGGTCAGGTCGAGCATGACCCGGCCCACCAGCGGCGCGGCCTGTCCGTCGAGGGTCACCCGGCGCATGTCCACATAGAAGTCGGCCTCCCGGCCCGAGGAGAGCACGACCTTGCCGTGCACCACGCCCTTGCCCTTGATCTCCGCCAGCAGGCTCTCGCGATCGCTCATGGCACACAGGTTAGGGCGGCTCCGGCGCCACCCGGTCGGGCCCACCCCCCTCGCGGGGCCCGGCACAGGGGTCCGGCGCGGGACCCGCGACGGAGCCGCGACGGACCCGCGGCGGACCCGCGGCGGAGCGGGGGAGGACGCGTGACGGGCCCGGGTGCGGGCCCGACGGGGGCAAAAGTGCGATCCGGGTTTACTCCCGCCACGGACTGCGGGATCATCCGGCAGGCAACCATGGGTAATGGCGAGGTCACAATGAGTGGGAAAACATCTCAAGGCGATGCCGAGCTGCTGGCCGCCACCAGGAACGGGGATCCGGCCGCGTACCGGGCGCTCCACCGGCGGCACGCTCCCGCGGCGCACGCCCTGGCCCGCCTGCTCGTGCCGGGCGAGACCGAGGCCGCGGACGTCGCGGAGGAGACGTTCGTCAGGATCCACCGCGTGATCGACCGGGGAGACGGCCCGGAGCAGGCGTTCCGCATCCACCTGCTCACCGCGCTCCGCCGCGCCGCCGGGGACCGCGCCGCGGGCGGTGACGGGAAGACCCCGGGGGACGGTGCCGACGGCGAGGATGCCGCCGGGGACGGGGCGGAACCCGCGGGTGAGGGGGCGGCGGTCCCCGGCCCGGGCGCGCCCCTCGCCGACCCGTCGTCGGCGGTCCTGGAGCGCTCACCGGTGGCCAGGGCCTTCCGTTCGCTGCCCGAACGCTGGCAGCTCGTCCTGTGGCACGCCGAGGTCGAACAGACCCCGCCCGAGGACACCGCGCTCCTGCTGGGGCTGACGGTCGGCGGCACGGAGGCGCTCGCCTACCGGGCCAGGGAGGGGATGCGCCAGGCGTGCCTGCGCATCCATCTGGCCGAGACCCACGTACCCGAGTGCAGGCCCGTGCTGGCCAGGATGGGCCCCCACGTCCGCGGCAGCCTGGGCCGGGCGCAGGCCAGGGTGGTGAACGAGCACCTCGACGGCTGCTCCGGTTGCCGGGCGGTGCTCGCGGAGGCGACCGGCATCGGCCGGAGCATGCGTTCCGTCGTCGGCCCGCTCATCGTCGGTCCCGCCTTCCCCGCCTATCTGGCGGCGCTCGCCAGGACGGGCGCGGCGGACGGGGGCGGGCTGCCCGGTCTCTGGCGCAGGACGCCACGTTCCACGCGGCTCGCCCTCGCCGCCGGAACCGTCATCGTCGCGGTCGTGGTCCTGGTGGCGGCGGTCGTCGTCCTGACGCCGGGCCGGCGGACGGCGCCCTCGCCGAGCGCGGCCACCGAGCCGATCGTCGCCTTCCCGATCCCCGGCACCGGCCCCGCCCGCACGCCCGGAGCCGTCACGCCCGGAGCCGCCACGCCGGCCCCCGGCGCCCGCGAGCCGCTGGTGCCCCCCGGGGACGTCACCGCCCGGCCGGGTGCCCCGGACGCCCCGGCCGCCTCAGGCGCCCCGGATGTCCCGGGTGCCCCGGCGCCCGGGGCCGCCGGGGTGAGTCCCGGCTCGCCGCCGCCCCACCTGGTGGCCACGATCGACGTGCTCGGCGCCCTGGTCAGGTCCAAGGCGGGCATCGTGGCGGTGCGGCTGCGCAACGCCGGAGGCGGGCCGAGCGGGGAGGTCGTCGCCGACGTCGTCCTGCCGCGCGGCGTGAGCCTGCCGCCCGCCTCCCGCAGGGGGCAGGCCGTCGGTGCCGTGACACCCGTCGGCACGGTCGACGGCTGGTCCTGCCGGGCCCGGAGCAGGGGGGCCAGGTGCGTCCGCGGGCCGCTCCCCGGGGGCCGGATCACGGCGGTGTTCCTCCGGGTCCTGGTGTCGGACCAGGCGGCCCCGGGGGCGGCGCCCTCGGTCACGGTCTCCGCCCCGGGGACGCGGACCACGGCCGGGGCGCGCACCGGGGTGCGGGTGACGGGCGCCCCGGCCAGGTTCGCCACCGACGGCCGGGTGGCGGTCTCCGCGATCGGCAACACCCTGCTGAGCTGCTCCTCCTCCCGCCCGGAGTGCGAGAGCGCCCGCGCGCGGCGGGGCGGCAGGCGTGACAACAACGGCTGGGAGATGCGGCCCCTCGACCGGGACGACGACCCGTCGACGCGCGTCTCGAGCGCCGCCCGTCTCGTGCTGCCGCCGGGCGGCAAGGTGGTCTGGGCGGGCCTGTACTGGTCGGCGAGCGCGCCCGGTGGCGGGCACGTCAGGTTCAAGGCCCCCGGGGAGAGGGAGTACACGCGGGTCGGGGCGGAGCAGGTGGTCCACAGGGAGCTCCCCGTGGGGAGCGGGTACCAGGCGTTCGCCGACGTGACGCGCCTGCTGGACAGGGTCGACGGGACGTACTGGGTGGCCGACGCCTCGGTGCGGCCGGGGGTGTCGCGGCACGCGGGGTGGGGCCTGGTGGTCATCGTGGCCGATCCGCGCCGCCCGTACAGCCAGGCCGTCGTCGTGGACGACGCGACCGTGCTGGGAGCGGGGCGGCGCTCCGTGCGCGTGCCGCTCGACGGGCTGAGGCCCGCCCGCGTGGCCGCGAGGATGGCGCTGGTGACCTGGGAGGGCGACGCGGACGTCCGGGGCGACCGGGTGCGGATCGGCGGCCGGACGCTGCGGCCCGCCGGAGGGGAGCGCGACCCGCGCAACCCGTTCGACGGTTCCGCCGCCGGCGCGCGGGGCGGGGCGACGTTCGGCACGGACGTGGACCGCTTCCGCGCCCCGCTGGGCCACGACCCGGTGCTGGAGCTCAGCACGCGCCAGGACGTCCTGCTGTTCGGCGTGGCGGCGGTGAGCGTCCGGACGACCCCCTGACGCGGGCGACACTCCCGGAGTCCGGGGTGCGGATGACAGGATGTCGGGGAGCGGGCGCGCGTGTCTCATCGAGCCGGTCTGTGAACGGGACGAACTGGTACGGTCTTCGGTGAACACTCCAACGTTTGGTCGAGCGCGGGTGGAATCGTCGGGATTCACCCTCCAAGGGTCAGCCGCTTGATTACCCTGAGGAAGGGCCGTCTGTCCAGACTCTCAGGGGCCGTTTCAGGCCTGTCTGAGCCGAAGGATCGGGCCACGTAGGAAGGGCGGTGTCGTGTGGATCGTTGCGCGCTGTTCGTGGACGCCGGCTACCTGCTGGCCGACGGCGCGATGGCGGTGCACGGGACCCGTCACCGCGAGTCGGTCGCCTGGGACTATCCGGGGTTGCTCCAGCTGCTCAACAAGCTGTCGAGGGAGCGCACCGGCCTGCCGCTGCTGCGCTGCTACTGGTACGAGGCGACCGTGGAGGGCCGCCGCACCCCGGAGCACGACACGCTGGCCGACATCCCCGGCCTGAAGCTCCGCCTGTCGCGCATCCGCCCCGGCCGCCGCGAGGGCGTCGACGCCCAGGTCCACCGGGACCTGATGACGCTGGCCCGCAACGGCGCGGTCTGCGACGCGGTCGTGGTCAGCGGTGACGAGGACCTGGCGCAGGTCGTGTGCGACGCGCAGGACCTCGGCGTCCGGGTGACCGTGGTCCACATCAGCGCGGACGGGAACTGGGCGGTCTCCCGGACGCTGCGCCAGGAGTGCGACGACCTCATCGAGATCGGCGCCGGTCACCTGCGCCCGCACGTCAGCCTGGTCGGCGGTGAGACGCCCGCCCTGGCGGCCAACGGCCACCGGCACGGCACCAACGGCCAGTCCACGGGCTCCCGCGCGGGCGGCGGCAACGGCTCCCCGATCGGCAGCCCGGTCACCACTCCCGTCCCGGCGGTCCAGACGTCCCGCGCGGCCCACGCCCAGCCCGCGCTGCCGTCTCCCCCCGCCTACCAGGCCTACCCCCAGGAGTCGCCGCTCCCCCAGGCCTCCGCGCCCACCCCGCCCGCTCCGGCGCCCCCGGTGCCGGGGCCCCAGGGGTCCACGGCTTCTCCGCCGTCCTCGGCGTCGGTGTCCCCGGTGTCCCCGGCGCCCTCCACGCCGTCCCACGCCGCCCCGGGTGGTCGTACCGGACCGCTCACGGCCGCCCCGCAGTACTCGCTGGGCGGCACCAACGCCGGCGGCGGCACCGGCACCAACGTCGGCGGCAACACCGGCGGCAACGTGGGGGGCAACACCGGCGGCATGCCGGCGTACCAGCCGTCGCAGATGGGCGCCTACACCGGTCCCCACGCCGCGCCGGTGCCGCAGCAGAGCACCGGCACGGGCGCGGCGACGACCCTCTCCGACGCGGTGCAGGCCGCGCACAAGGAAGGGCACGACTTCGGCGAGTCCGTCGCCAAGGACGCGCCCGCCCTGTGGCTGGAGGCCGTCCTGGCCCGCAAGCCCCGGATGCCCTCCGACCTGGAGGCACGCCTGCTCCAGGGCTCGTCGCTGCCGATCGACTTCCTGCTGCACGACGAGGTCCGCCACGCGCTGCGCCGCGGCTTCTGGGACGCCCTGGAGCGCGCCCGGCGCTGAGACGCCCTTGGCGCGCCCGCGCGGAGCCGGAGCCGCGCCGCTCGGTGCCCTCCGGCGGCCCGCGCGCCCGCACCGCCCCCGGGCCCTCACCCGCCGGAGGACCCTCACGGCGCCGGAGCGCCCGTCAGGTCAGGGCGTCGAAACCGGCGCGCAGGTGGTCCAGGCGGCCCGACAGGTCGGCGACCGGGCCCGCCAGGCCGGGATCGCCGTTCTTGCGGACCAGCTCGACGACCCGTACGAGCTCCTCCTCGACCGCGGCCAGGCGGCGCGACAGCTCCGGCAGCACGGCCGCCTGGTCGGCCGGCTCACCGGCGGGCAGCTCGGCGCCGACGCGCTCGCGGAGCATGGCGGCCTGCTCGGCCAGCCTGCGGTTCATGTTGTAGAGCTCCACGAACACCGCGACCTTGGCCCTGAGCACCCACGGGTCGAAGGGCTTGGTGAGGTAGTCCACCGCGCCCGCCGCGTAGCTGCGGAAGGCGTAGTCGGGAGCGCTGTCGACCACGGTCAGGAAGATGATCGGGATGTTGCGGGTGCGTTCGCGCCGCTTGATGTGGGCGGCCGTCTCGAACCCGTCCATGCCCGGCATGCGCACGTCCAGCAGGATCAGCGCGAACTCCGTGCCGAGCAGGGCCTTCAGCGCCTCCTCCCCGGACTTCGCGCGGACCGGTATCAGGTCGAGCGAGCTGAGAATGGCCTCGAGCGCGATGAGGTTCTCCTCCCGGTCGTCGACCAGGAGGATCTTGGCTCTGTCCGGCATCGATCACACGCCTTCGTTCGGGTCGCCGGCCGGCTTGCCCCGGGTCAGCCAGCCGCGCAGCCGTTCGAGCAGGCGGTCGACGTCAACGGGCTTGGGCACGTAGTCGGAGGCGCCGGAAGCGATGCTCTTCTCCCGGTCGCCTCGCATGACCTTAGCGGTTAGCGCGATGATCGGCAGGTCCGCGAACTGGGGCATCCGGCGTATCGCGGAGGTGGTGGCCCAGCCGTCCATCTCCGGCATCATGATGTCCATGAGCACCAGGGCGACGTCCTCGTTGCGTTCGAGCTGCTCGATGCCCTCGCGGCCGTTCTCCGCGTAGATCACCGTGGAGCCGTAGCGTTCCAGCACGCTGGTCAGGGCGAACACGTTGCGGATGTCGTCGTCCACGATCAGGATCTTCGCGCCGGTCAGCGGGTCGTCGCCCTTCCACGGCTTGCCCTCGCCCTGCGGGAAGTGCGGCAGCGGCATGTCGTCGCTGAGCGGCAGCGCCGGCAGCTCCTCGGGCTCCTCGGTCACGGCGAGGAGTTCGGGGCCGCGGGGGGAGGAGGTCAGGGCGCTGGCCCCGCCGTCGCGCGAGGCCAGCGGCCCGCCGTAGGAGGGCGGCAGGTAGAGGGTGAAGGTGCTGCCCTCGCCGGGCTGGCTGACCACGTGGATCTCACCGCCGAGCAGGCGGGCGATCTCCCGGCAGATCGACAGCCCCAGGCCGGTGCCGCCGTACTTGCGGCTGGTGGTCCCGTCGGCCTGGCGGAACGCCTCGAAGATGACCTCAAGCTTGTCGGAGGCGATCCCGATGCCGGTGTCGACCACCTCGAAGGCCAGGATGCCGTCGGCGCCGCGCAGGGTGTCGTCGACGAAGGCGACGGCGCGCCCGGCGTGCATCACGCGCAGCCTCACCTCGCCCTTGGGGGTGAACTTGATCGCGTTGGAGAGAAGGTTGCGCAGCACCTGCTGCAGGCGCTGCTCGTCGGTGCGCAGCTCCTGCGGGATCGACGGGTCCACCTCGACGGTGAACGACAGGCCCTTGTCCTGCGCCAGCGGGGCGAAGGTGGACTCGAAGTAGTCGACGAGCTTGGGCAGCGAGATCTGCTGGGGGTGGATGTCCATCCGCCCGGCCTCGACCTTGGACAGGTCGAGGATGTCGTTGATGAGCTGCAGCAGGGCCGAGCCCGCGCCGTGGATGGTGCGGGCGAACTCCACCTGCTGGGCGGTGAGGTTGCCGTCGGCGTTCTCGGTGAGCAGCTTGGCCAGCACCAGCAGGCTGTTCAGCGGGGTGCGCAGCTCGTGGGACATGTTGGCGAGGAACTCGGACTTGTAGCGCGAGGAGACCGCGAGCTGCTCGGCGCGCTCCTCCAGCGTCCGGCGGGCCTGCTCGATCTGGAAGTTCTGGATCTCGATGGCCCGGTTCTGCTTGGCCAGCAGCGCGGCCTTGTCCTCCAGCTCGGCGTTGGAGCGGCGCAGCTCCTCCTGCTGGCGCTGGAGCTCGTCGGAGCGTTCCTGCAGCTCCGTGGTGAGGCGCTGCGACTCGGTCAGCAGGTCCTCGGTGCGGGAGTTGGCGATGATCGTGTTCATCGTGACGCCGATGGTCTCGACGAGCTGGTTGAGGAAGTCGTGGTGGACCTCGCTGAACTCGTTGAACGAGGCCAGCTCCAGCACGCCGAGCACCTGGGTCTCGAACAGCACGGGCAGCACGACGATCTGCGCGGGCGTGGAGGTGCTCAGGCCGGTGTCGACGGTCAGGTAGCGGGCGGGCACGTTGCCGAGGATGATCCCCCGGCCCTCCAGCGCGGCCTGCCCGACGATGCCCTCCCCGGTCGCGAACCGCTGCCGGGGGCCGTTGCCGGGGCGGACGCCGTACCCGGCGATGAGGTGCAGGTCGTGGTCGCCGGCCGGTTCGGCGAGGTAGAAGGCGCCGTACTGGGCCGAGACCAGCGGGGTCAGCTCGCTCATGATGAGCCTCGCGACCTCCATCAGGTCGCGGTGGCCCTGCATGAGGCGCGAGATCCTCGCCAGGTTGGACTTCAGCCAGTCCTGCTCCTGGTTGGCGGTGGTGGTGTCGCGCAGCACCGCCACCATCATGTTGATGTTGTCCTTCAGCTCGCCGATCTCGCCCTCGGCGTCGACGGTGATGGAACGGGTCAGGTCGCCGGTGGCGACGGCGGTGGTGACCTCGGCGATGGCGCGCACCTGCGTGGTCAGGCGGGCGGCGAGCTCGTTGACGTTCTCGGTGAGACCCCGCCAGATGCCCTCGGCGCCCTCGACGCGGGCCTGGCCGCCGAGCTTGCCCTCGGAGCCGACCTCGCGGGCGACCCGGCTGACCTCGGAGGCGAAGGAGGAGAGCTGGTCGACCATCGTGTTGATCGTCGTCTTCAGCGCCAGGATCTCGCCCTGGGCGTTCACGTCGATCTTGCGGTTGAGGTTGCCCGACGCGACGGCGGTGGTGACCTCGGCGATGTTGCGGACCTGGTAGGTGAGGTTGTTGGCCATCGAGTTGACGTTGTCGGTGAGGTCCTTCCAGACCCCCGAGACGCCGCGTACGCGGGCCTGGCCGCCGAGCTGGCCCTCGGTGCCGACCTCGCGG
>NZ_JBFABE010000020.1:0-38299 GCF_040640155.1 Streptosporangium sp. NPDC023615 | reverse complement strand
TCCTTGAGCTGGAGGATCTCGCCCTGCGCGTCAGCGGTGATCTTCTTCGACAGGTCGCCCTGCGCGACCGCGGTGGAGACCGCGGCGATCGCGCGCACCTGGGTGGTCAGGTTGCCGGCCATGACGTTGACGTTGTCGGTGAGGTCCTTCCAGACCCCCGAGACGCCGCGCACCTGCGCCTGGCCGCCGAGCTGGCCCTCGGTGCCGACCTCGCGGGCGACCCGGGTGACCTCCTCGGCGAACGCCAGGAGCTGGTCGACCATCGTGTTGACGGTGTTCTTCAGCTCGAACATCTCGCCGACCGCGTCGACGGTGACCTTGCGGCTCAGGTCGCCACGCGCCACCGCGGTGGTCACCGCGGCGATGTCGCGGACCTGGGCCGAGACGCGGCTGGACATGGTGTTGACGGCCTCGGTGAGGTCGCGCCAGCTCCCGGACATGCCGCGCACGTTCGCCCGGCCGCCCAGGCGGCCCTCGGTGCCGACCTCGCGGGCCACCCGCGTCACCTCGGAGGTGAAGAGCGAGAGCTGGTCGACCATGCCGTTGATCGCCTTGCCGAGGCGGCGCACCTCGCCCCGGGCACTGCGGTCGAGATCGATCCGGCGCGACAGGTCACCCTTGGCCACCGCGTCGATCACGTCGGCGGCGCCGCTGACCGGGCCGACCAGCGCGTCGATCAGCGAGTTGACCGAGTCGACGCTCTCGGCCCAGGAACCCACGCCGGGGCCGGGGGCCAGCCGCTCGCTGAAGCGGCCCTCCTTGACCACCTCGCGGCGGACCCGGTGCAGCTCGTTGGCCAGGTGCTCGCGGCGGTCGGCCACCTCGTTGAGCAGCAGGCGGATCTCGCTGAGAACGCCGGGCGGGGCGTGCGGCACCCGGCGGCGGAAGTCACCGTCGCGCCAGGTGATGAGCGTCTGCAGAATCGGCTTCAGGTCCGATTCGCTGTAACGTCGCTCCTCGACGTCGGGCACGGTGTCGACCGTGGTCATGTACGACCTCCTTGACTCCCGGGGGCGCAGCCGTGAGTCATCCCAGTCTGTCACGGTGCGCAATGTGTAGTCCCACCTTCGATTCACCCCATGTCAACGGGAAGTGTGGTAGTCACGGAACAATGACCGGTGCTCCCCGTGCCGTCCTCGCGGCGACCTTTGCCCCGGGGGAGACGGCCGTCCCCGAAGCCAGGCGGTTCACCAGAGAGGTGATGACCGCCTGGGCCGCCGCGTCCGTGATGGCCCCCGCCGAGCGGCTGGCGATGGATCTGTCGTCCCAGGTGACCGGCGTCCCGTTCGAGGTCGTCTGGAGTCATCTGGGCGACGGGCTGCAGATCGAGGTGCGCCAGAGGCGGGCTCCCGAGGGGAGCCCCGGAGCCCCGTCGGTGCCGGTGGAGGAGTGGGGCGTCACCTTCGCCGGCCAGCAGCGCACGCACTGGGCCCGGTTCAGGCTACCCGGCTCCTCGGGTCGGCCGTCCGGGGAGTGGGCGGTCGAGGAGCCCAGCCGCGGGCCGATCTGGATGGGGTTCCTCGCCGACGCCAGCGACCTGCTGGCGGGTACCCTCGACCCCGACATGGTTCCCGCGATCATCTCGCAGATCGTGGTGCCGAGGCTGGCCACCTGGTGCGCGGTCTACACGTGGAACAACGGCGGCGGCCCGCAGCGGCCCGCCTACCTCTGGCACACCGACGAGCAGCGCATCGACGAGCTGCGCGAGGAGCTCGACACCGTCACGATCCCGCAGGCCGGCGGGTCCATGCAGCTCGCCGACTCGCAGGTGCTGATCATCCCGCTGCTGGCGCGCGGCCGCACGCTGGGCGCGATGTGCCTGGGCCGGCCCGACCGGTTCGCCGAGGACGTGTTCCAGTACGCCGAGGACATCGCCCGCCGGGCCGCGCTCGCGCTGGACAACGCCCTGCTGTTCGCCACCCAGGCGGCGGCAAACCGGGCGCTCCAGCGCAGCCTGCTGCCCCCGGACGAGCCGGGCGAGATCCCCGGCCTCGACCCCGCCGTGGTCTACGAGCCCGCCGGGGAGACCAACGAGGTCGGAGGGGACTTCTACGACCTGTTCGCGGCCGGCGACTCCTCCTGGCGGTTCGCGGTCGGGGACGTCTGCGGGACGGGCCCGGAGGCCGCCGCCGTGACCGGCCTGGCCCGCCACACCCTGCGGCTGCTGGCCCGGGAGGGCTACGGCGTGGCCGCCGTCCTGGACCGCCTCAACCAGGCCATCCTGGACGAGGGCGACCGCGCGCGCTTCCTGACGCTGCTGCACGGGGAGATCACCCCGTCGGCGGACGGGCTGGAGGTCTCGATGGTCTCCGCGGGCCACCCGGAGGCCCTGAGGCTGCGGTCCAACGGCGAGGTGGAGGCCGTGGTGACCTCCCAGTCGCTGCTGGGCGTCTTCCCCGAGGCGACCTTCAAGGCCGAGCTCGTCCACCTCGACCCCGGCGACGTGCTCCTGGCGGTGACCGACGGGGTCACCGAGCGCCGCAGGGACGGGCGGCTGCTCGACGACGAGGGGGGCCTGGCGAAGCTGCTCGCCGAGTGCGTGGGCCTGTCGGCCCGTGCGGTCGCCGAACGGATCCGCCGTGCCGTCCAGGACTTCGCCCCCGAGCCGAGCGCCGACGACATGGCGATCGTGGTGCTGCGCGCCCGCTGAGCCCGGGGGCCGCGCGGTCCTGGCGGGCTCCCGGAGGAACGCGGGCGGCTCCGGGGGCGGGTGGTTCTCCGGGGACGGCCGCGGGGGCCGCGGCGGGAGGTCAGCCGTCGGTCTTGACGTGCCTGCGGGCGAAGTCCAGTTGCGCGGCCATCTGCGCGATGCGCTCGGAGACCACCAGCGAGCCGTGGCCCGCGTCGTAGCGGTAGATCTCGTGCTCGTGGCCGCGCGAGGCGAGCCGCGCCACGTACGCCTCGATCTGCCCGATCGGGCACCGGGGGTCGTTCTCCCCGGCGAGGATCATCAGCGGTGCCTCGACCTGGTCGACGTAGGTGATCGGGGAGCTGCCCGCGTACCGCTCGGGCTGCTCCTCGGGGGAGCCGCCGAACAGCGCGCGGTGGTAGGAGCGCAGTCCCTCGGCCTCCTCCCGGTAGGTGGCCTCGTGGTCGGCGATCGGCACGGTGGCGATGCCCGCCGCCCACATCTTGGGCTGGGTGCCCAGGCCGAGCAGGGTGAGGTAGCCGCCCCAGGAGACGCCGGAGAGCACCAGCCGGTCGGGGTCGCAGACGCCGCGGTCGACCATGGCCTCCCTGACCGCGGCCACGTCGGAGAGCTCGATGTGCCCGACGTCGCCGTGCAGGGCGTCCCGCCAGGCCGAGCCGTAGCCGGTCGAGCCCCGGTAGTTGACCCGTACGACCGCGAAGCCCATGTCCACCCAGGCGGCCACCTGCGGCACGAACGAGTCGTTGTCCTGCGCGGTGGGCCCGCCGTGCAGCAGGAAGACCGCGGGGAAGGGGCCCGAACCACGTTCGGGGCGTGAGACCAGGGCGTGGACGCGGCCTCCCGGCCCCTCCACGTCGACGTCCTCGACCGGGACCGACGGGGGCGAGGTGGGTCCGCCGTGGTTCATCACGACGTGACCGCTGGTCGACCGGATCAGCGGCGGATGGGCCCCGCTGGACCAGGAGTACTCCACCGAGCCGTCGGGCCGGGGAGCGGCGGCCTCGATCACGCCGTGCTGGGTCTCGATCGGGAACAGCCCGCCGCCGGGCAGGTCGTAGCGGGTCAGGGAGGTACGGCCGCGGTTGGCGCGCACCACGAGCAGCGACCGGCCGTCGTCGTACCAGTCGGCGGTGATCTCGCCGGGGTCGCGCAGCCAGATCTCGCGCTGGTCACCGGTCTCGGGGTCCCAGACGAGGGGCTCGCGGCGGCCCCTGCGCTCGTGCAGGGTGAGCAGCCTCCGGTCGCCGGAGATCGGGGCGAAGCGCAGGCCGACGACGCCCTTGCCGGGGCCGTCGTGCAGGTCGCCGACGACCTCGCCGTTCGGCCGGAGCACGCGCAGGGCGGGGTGGCGGGCGTCGCCGTACTCGCTGTGGCTGATCGCGATCAGCGAGCCGTCCGGGGAGACCGCGGAGACGGAGGCCGCCTCGGGGTGCTCGTAGATCGTCCGGGCGGGTTCGCCGGGCCGTACGAGGTGGATCGTGAAGCCCCGGCCGGGCCTGGCCATCCCGACGACCGCGCCGCCGGTCGCCGAGAGCCCGAGACCGGACGGGAAGCCCGGGTCGAGGTCGATCGGCTCGTCGGGCCCGCCGCCGAAGGGCTGGCGCGCCCACCGCCCCCACTCGTCGCCGTCGGTGTCGTCGAACCACCAGATCCACCGGCCGGTGGGGTCGATCGCGCCGTGCGAGGTGCCCTTGGGGCGGGAGGTGACCTGACGGGTGGAACCCGTCGAGCGGTCCCAGGCGTAGACCTCCCACGCCCCCGAGGCGTTGCTGCGGTAGACGGACCGGCTGGGAGCCTGGCCCGCCCACACGGGCAGCGTCACGCGCGGCGCGCGGAACCTGGCCTGCCAGCGCTCCTCCGCCTTCATCTGGCGCTTCCCTCCGTCACGGCTTCAGCTTCCACGTGTCCAGGCGCGGGCCCGCCGGATTGCCGTCCAGTATGTCGTCTTCACTCGGTAATTGCTTAGATAATGTCAGGGAATTTCGGACTAAATGTCCCATCAGTAACATGGGTCACCAAGGTGGCTGTCAAGTGCATGGCTTGCTTAAGAGTGACGCTTAAAGATAGACATGCGGAAAGAAGCCTCCACGACACTCTTTTCAGGCAGATCGGCGATCTTTCTTCGCATAACACGTGGATCCGTGTGCCAGGCGCTCGGGCCCATCCCCACGACCGCCTCGATCGCGTCGTGTCCCAGGACGAGCTCGAAGGCGTGGCTGCTCCGGCCGGTCTCCACGAAGTGCTCGCTCAGGCTCTCGGCCATCCGCCGCTCCTTCGATCCGTCCACCGACAGGAGTCCCAGCCGCTCCACCAGTGGCACGAGATGCCGGGAGGTGGGTGTGACCACGATGAGCACACCGTCACCTCTGAGCACCCGAGCGAACTCTGCCCCATTTCTGGGAGCGAACACATTCAGAAGCACATCTATCGTGCCATCTCTCAGGGGGAGCGGCCTCCATACATCGGCCACCACCGCGCCCGATCGGGGGTGTGCCCGCGCGGCCCGTCTGATCGCGTGCTTGGAGACGTCCAGCGCCACCCCGACGGCCTCCGGCAGCCCGTCCAGCGCCCGCGCGAGGTAGTGGCCCGTCCCGGCTCCGGCGTCCGCCACGACCCTGGCGCCGGCGGGGCAGGCGTCGGCCACCGCGCGGGAGAGGGGCTCGTAGTGCCCGGCGCCGAGGAAGGCGTCCCTGGCCGCCACCATGGCGGCGCTGTCGGCCGTGCCGGGTGCCTTCGACCCGGTCAGCAGGCTGACGTACCCCTGCCTGGCGACGTCGAAGCCGTGCCCCAGGTCGCACCCGAGGGCCCGCTCGTGAAGGGTCAGCCCGCCCGCGCAGACGGGGCAGGCGAGGTGTTCGACGACATCGGCCAGCATCCCGCCATCATGCCGCCTGCCGTCGGGACCGGGGCCCGCCCGGGGCGGGCCGGGGGTCAGGCGGTCCGCTGGACCAGCCGCAGGAAGGCCGCGTTGGTGGGGGTCTCGCCGAGCCGGTCGATCAGGAGCTCCAGGGCCTGCTGCCTCTCCAGGCCGCCCAGCGTGCGGCGCAGGCGCCAGGCGAGCCGTCGCTCCTCCGGGTCGAGGAGGATCTCCTCGCGCCGGGTGCCCGAGGCGTCGAGGTCCACGGCGGGGAAGAGGCGCTTGTCGGCGAGGGCGCGGCTGAGGCGCAGTTCCATGTTGCCGGTGCCCTTGAACTCCTCGAAGAGGCTGTCGTCCATCCGCGAGCCGGTCTCGACCAGGACGGTGGCCAGGATGGTCAGCGAGCCCCCGTCGCGCAGGTTGCGCGCGGCGCCGAAGAAGCGGCGCGGGGGGAGCAGGGCCGTGGTGTCGATGCCGCCGGCCAGCGTCCGCCCGCCGCCGGGGGCGAGGTTGTTGTACGCGCGGGCGAGCCGGGTGAGGGAGTCGAGCAGGAGCACGACGTCGTGCCCGTCCTCGGCCAGGCGCTTGGCGCGCTCGACGGCGAGCTCGGCGACGGCGGTGTGGTCGCGGTCGGGACGGTCGAAGGTGGACGCGGCGACCTCGCCGCGGATGGACTCGCGCATCTCGGTGACCTCCTCGGGGCGCTCGCCGACGAGCACCACCATGAGGTGGCAGTCCGGGTGTTCGGCGCTGATCGCGGCGGCCAGATCCTGCAGGACCATCGTCTTGCCCGCCTTGGGCGGGGCGACGACGAGGCCGCGCTGGCCCTTGCCCACCGGCGCGAACAGGTCGACGATCCGGCCGGTCAGCGATCCGCTCTCCAGGCGGAGCCGCTCGCGCGGGTGGATCGGGGTCATGTCCGCGAAGTGGGGGCGCTCCCGCCGGGCGGCGGCGCCGTTCACGCTCTCCACCCCTTCGAGCCTCTCGTACGGGGCGCGCGAGGTGGCCACGACGAGGTCGCCGGGACGCAGGTCGTACTCGGCGATCTGCGCGGGAGGCACGCGCACGTCGCCCGGTCCCGGCAGGTGACCCCGGGTCCGGAGGTGGGCGGTCCTGCCCTGGACGTCGAGCAGGCCGGTCACGGTCTCGACGGGGGCGTGCCCGCCGGACGCCCCCGTGGTCTTCTTCCCCGGGGTCCGCGGCGCCCGTGCGGTGCCGGCGGCCCTGTCGGCGGCGTTGCCGGTGGTGGTGCCGGTGGTGGTGTCCCCCCGGCGGGGGTGCGGGATCCTCCTGGCGGGGGCCTCCCGGACGCCGGTCCGGCGGACGGCTCTCTCGCGCGCGGGGGGCGCGTCGGCGGTCGCGGCGGCGGTCGCGGCGGCGGTGGTCGCGGGGGTGGATGTGGTCGCGGGGGTGGATGTGGTCGGGGTGACGGTCGTGGGGACGGGTGATTCGGCGACGGGGGTTCGGGGGGTCATGGGGTACCTCTCATGGGTTTTCACAGGGGTTCGACGGGGGATCGCCGCGCGCTCCCGTAGGGGAGGCGGCGAAGAGCGCGCCCGGCACCGGGACCCGTACGGGTCGGATCGGCGCGGATGGGACCGGCGCGGATGGGACCGGCGCGGGCGCGGAGACCCTCACCCGGCACCGGGCCGGTGGGGGTGGGACGTTCGCCCGGCGTCAGAGCCGGTGAGAAGCCCGGCGTCAGAGCCGGTGAGGAGGAGACCGTTGCGCGACGGCCGGACCGTCACGTGGCGGTCGGGGCGGTCCGGGGACCGGGAGAAAAGAGCGGGTCGTCGCACGCGGTCCGGCCTGCGGTGCGTCACGCTCGCGATCACGGTAGCACTCTCACGCCGTCCCGGACAGGAGGGCGGGGGCCACATCAGGCACAACGGCCGCCGGGCACGAGGTGTTCCCGGAGCCGGGCGGCGTCGCGTCCGAAGCCTCGCCTCCCGTGCCAGGGCGGCCGTTTCCCGTCCTCGTCGGATCGCCGGGCGTGACCGGCCCGTTCCCGCCGGAGGACTCAGGGGTCCATCAGGGTGATACCGGATTGATGCCGGTGGCGACGCTCGGAAGACTCGTGATCATGGATGACAGCGCGGTCGTTCTTGAAGGAGTGACCAGGTCGTACGGCGGGGGCGCCACCGAGGTGGTGGCCCTTCACCAGGTCAGCGTGGGATTCGCCCGTGGCGGCTTCACCGCCGTCATGGGCCCGTCGGGGTCGGGGAAGAGCACCCTGCTACGGGTGGCGATCGCCCGCGCGCTGCTCGCCAGGCCGGAGGTGCTCTTCGCCGACGAGCCGACGGGGGCGCTCGACCGCGGCACCGGACGCGGCGTGCTGACGCTGCTGCGCGAGGCGGTCGACGAGTTCGGCCAGACGGTGGTGATGGTCACGCACGACCCCGAGGCGGCGGCCCAGGCCGACACAGCACTGTTCCTGACCGACGGGCGGATCGTGGACGTGCTCGACGGACCGTCCGTCGAGCAGATCGGCATCCGGCTGGGCGGACGCCGATGACCTTCGTTCTCGCCTGGAACAACGTACGCACCAACCGCGCGGGCTCAGCCTCCTCGTTCGCGGCGGTGGTCATGGCCGTGATGCTGGTGGGGGGCAGCGGCCTGCTGCTCTCCGCCGCGGGCTCGGACGACGAGCTGGGCGGGGTCACCGGGCTGCTGACCCTGTCCGCTCTGGTGTCGGTCTTCGTGTCGGTCTTCGTGATCGCGGGCATGCTGAGCATGCACGTGCTGCGGCAGCGCGGGACGTGGGGCCTGCTGCGGTCGGTCGGCATGACATCCAGGCAGGTCCGCCGCCTGGTCATGGCGGAGGCCCTGGTGGTGGCCGTGCTGGCGACCGCGACGGGCTGCCTGCTGGCGGTGCCGTACGCCGCGATGACGGCGGCCGCCACGCGCGCGGCCGGGATCGCTCCCACCGGCATCTCCCTGGAGATCGCGCCCGAGGAGATCAGGCTGCTGCGGTCGCTGGGGACCGGCCCCCGGCAGCTCGTCAGGACGGTCTGCTGGGAGTCGCTGATGGCCACGTGCGCCGGCGTGCTGCTGGGCACGGGGATCGCCGCCGCCTCGCTGACCGCGATGGGCAAGGCCCTGACGGGCGAGCCGTGGTTCGACTACTCGGTACCGCAGTACCTCGCCCTGGTGCTGGTCTGCGTCGCGAGCGGCCTGACCGGAGGGCTGGCCGCGACGCGGAAGGCACGGCAGGGACCGCTGCTCGGCGGCTGAGGGGGCGTCAGGTGCTCGCCTCGGCGGTCTGGAGCAGGCGGCGGGCCTTGGCCCGGTACCTGAGGACCTGGACGATGCCCAGCGCCCAGACCGGGTACTGCGTGGCGAACGCCCACCGGAAGGCGTCCAGGCTCTCGTCGCCGATCACGTCGAGGGTGACGCCGATCAGCGCGATCACCGAGACGGAGGCGACGAAGCCGCCGCCGTTCACGATGCCCGTGGCCGCCCCGATCCGGGTGACGGGGTTGAAGGTCCTGGCGTAGTCGAAGCCGATCAGCGATCCGGGGCCGTTCGTGCCCAGCGCCAGCACGAGGACGACCAGGAGCCAGAGCGGTGCCCGCCCCGGCCAGGCGAGCACGGCGGTCCACGCCCCCGCGGTGCTGCCGACCACGAGGAGCACCAGGCGGGAGCGGTGGAAGGGGAACCGTCCGGCGAAGTAGCCGAGCAGCGGCCCGCACACCATGCCGAAGAGGGTCAGCGCGGACAGCAGGACGCCGGCCGTCGAGGGGGACAGGCCCTGCCCCTGCACGAGGAACGGATACCCCCAGAGCAGCAGGAACGAGGCGGACGAGCACTGGGTGGCCGCGTGGGTCCACATGCCCAGCCGGGTGCCTGGCTCGGCCCAGGCGGCCCTCAGGCCGGGCGGCCGTTCCGACCGTCGCGGGCGGGAGTCGCGCAGCACGAGGAGCACGAGGAACGCGGAGACCACCCCGAGGACGGCGGCGCCCATGAAGGTGGGGGTCCAGCCGTAGGTGTGCAGGGAGTGGATGAGCGGCACCGCCGAGGCGACCGCGCCGAGCTGGCCCACCACGCCGGTGACCTGCACGATCAGTGGGTTGCGGCGCGCGGAGAAGGAGAGGCTGACCAGCCTGATCACGCTGATGAACGTCATCGCGTCGCCGCAGCCGACCAGTGCCCGGCCCGCGATCCCCGTCACGGGTCCGGACGCCAGGGCGAAGACGAACTGCCCGCAGGCCATCACGGCGGCCCCCAGGACCAGCATGCGCTTGGACCCGAACCGGTCGAGCAGCATGCCGACCGGGACCTGCATGCCCGCGTAGACCAGCAACTGGCACATGGCCAGCGCCGAGAGCCCCGCCGCGCCGACGCCGAGCCGCGCGGCCGCCTCGATGCCCGCCACGCCCAGCGACTGCCGGTGGAAGACGGCGACCACGTACGCCAGCAGACCCGTGGCCCAGAAAAGTATCGCCATGGACCGTCGTGTCATGCCCAAATATTACTTTTGACCATTTTTGGGGTTAAGGGTGGGGCGCCGGGCTGCCCTCCTCGCCCGGGTCCCCGCTCCCTCGGGTGGCGGGCGGCCCGACCCGGGGGCGCGGGTAGCGGATGAGCAGGCTCGCGTGGACGTCCTGGTCGCCCACGACGGCGTAGACGTGCGGCACGTCCGAAACCCAGGAGACGTGCTCGCCCGGCCCGGCCCGCAGCGGGGCCCCGACCGGCCCGGCACTGAGCGTCCCGGCGAAGACGGTGAGGTGCTCGGTGACGCCCTCGTGGTGGGCGGGCGAGATCTGCGGCGCCCCGGCGCGGACCACCAGCCGGTAGAGCTCGTACGTGACCGCCTCGTCCTCGAAGACCCGCAGGAGTGTCCCGGCGACGGCGGTCCCCCGGATGACCAGGGACCGCTCGTCCCCGCCCGGGTCCGCGACCGCGCCCGCCGCAGGGGTGCCGATGGCCATGGCCAGCGGGACGCCCAGCTCGGCGGTGACCGCCCAGAGGGTCTCCAGCGTCGGGTTGCGGGTGCCGTTCTCCAGCCCGGAGAGCGTGGCCTTGCCCACGCCCGCGGCACGGGCGAGGGCGGACAGCGAGATGCCGCGTTCCTCGCGCAGCCCGCGTATCCGCCGCCCGATGTCCAGGGTGCCGCCGTCCACGGCGGGGCGCGGGTTTTGTGCTCCGGAGTCCATGAGGCTATGGTGCAGCACCGGAATCGTTCCGTTTACGGAACGACACACGCCCCCCCGCGTGAGGATCGACATGACACGCCTGCTTCAACCCGTGGTGGCCGGGGTGGTCACCGCGGTCGTCGGTTTCGCCAGCTCCTTCGCGGTCGTCCTGGCCGGGCTCAGAGCGGTGGGCGCCGACCAGCGCCAGGCCGCGTCCGGGCTGCTCGCGCTCTGCGTGGCCAACGGCGTGGTGGCCCTCTGGCTGGGTCTGCGGCAGCGCCTGCCGATCACCATCGCCTGGTCCACACCGGGCGCGGCGCTGCTGGTGGCGACCGGAGCCGTGGAGGGAGGATTCCCCGCCGCGGTCGGCGCGTTCGCGGTCTCGGGGCTCCTGCTCACCGCCGCGGGCCTGTTCCCGGCCCTCGGCCGCTGGATCGGCGCGATTCCCGCACCGGTCGCCGGAGCCATGCTCGCCGGTGTCCTGCTCGACCTGTGCCTCGCGCCGGTGAGGGCGCTGGCCGAGATCCCGCTGCTGGCCGGGCCCGCCGTGCTCGTCTGGGTGGTGCTGGGCAGGTTCGCCCGCCGCTGGGCCACACCGGTCGCGCTCCTCGTCGCCGTCGCCGCGATCGCGCTGACCGGGAAGGCGCCGGGCGCGGCGGACCTGTGGCCGATCGTGGAGGTCACCGCCCCCGCCTGGAGCGCGCAGGCGCTGGTCAGCGTCGCGCTCCCGCTGTTCCTGGTCACCATGGCCTCGCAGAACGTGCCGGGCATGGCGGTCCTCGCCGGGTACGGCTACCGCCCTCCCCTGAGGGGGATCCTCGTCTCCACCGGCCTGGCGAGCACGCTGGGCGCCCCGTTCGGCGGGCACGCGGTGAACCTGGCGGCGATCAGCGCCGCCCTGGCCGCCGGGCCCGACGCCGGTCCCGATCCGTCCCGCCGATGGATCGCCTCGGTCACCGCCGGGGTCTCGATGATCGTCCTGGGGATCGGCTCGGGGCTGGCCACGGCGCTCGTCGTGCTCTCCCCGCCGTTGCTGGTGGAGGCCGTCGCGGGCCTTGCCCTGCTGGGAGCGCTCGCCTCGGCGGTCGCCTCCGCCGTCGCCGACCCCGAGGGCAGGGAGGCGGCGGTCGTCACCTTCGTGGTGACCGCGTCCGGGCTGACACTGCTGGGCATCGGCGCGGCCTTCTGGGGGCTCGTCGCCGGCGGGCTCATGACGCTCCTGCACCGCCGCCCGGCGTCCCCGGAGGCCCCGGCACCCCCGGAGGTCGCGACCGGAACCGGAACCGGGGTCGGAACCGGGACCGCGTCCGCAAGCGGGACCGTGACCGCGTCCGGACACGCCGACGCCGGTACGGCGGATGCCGTACCGGCATCGGGCAGGTGAGCGGACGAGCGCGCGGTCAGTGGTGGTCGGTACGCCCGTGACGACCGGCGACGAGCTGGTCGCTGGCGGTCTGACGGGGCACGTCGACCCGGGGGTGGGGAGCGGTGTCCTCGATCCGGTCGTCGACGCCGTCACGGTCACGGTCGACCGCGGGGGCCGTGGAGGTGGTGGTCGTCGAGGCGGTCGTCGCCGGAGTGGCGGGGGTCTCCTCGAGCTTGCGCTCCAGCTCCCGCTTCTCCTCCTCCAGGCGGGTGACGCGGTCGTGCTCCTCGGCCCGCGCGGCGCGCAGCTTGCGACGGCGCGCGGCCGAACGCTTCATCCCGGCGAGGATGATGCCGAGACCGAGCAGGAAGACCGCACCGGTGGCCACACCGGCGAAGAAGAGCTCCAGCTGGGTCAGCTGGTACGTACGGTCGAACATCGTGAACGTCGCGGTGGTGGTCGATGCTGCGGTCTCGTCCCAGGAGACCGCGATCACGGTCGCACCCGCGAGTACGATCAAGAGAAGTCCCAGCACTATCATGTGACCTCACCTCAGGCTTCGTCTGTTGTGGTAGCCACTGCTGCCCGGGGCGGGCCGGGTTATTCCTCGAATCCCGAGGTTGCCGGGAATGTGTCCGGGCGGCCCCCTTCGAAGGCCGTGCCGGACGGGGCTAGGGTGGGCGCCCATGGACCGCACCCGCCTGTACCGCAACGGCGTCCTGGAGGCCGAGGGCTTCCCCATCGACGACATCTCCGACCACGTGGCGGACGACTCCGCCGTCGTCTGGTTCGACCTCTGCTCGCCCACGCAGGCGGACCTGGCGAAGGTCAGCGAGGAGCTGGGGCTCCACCCCCTGGCCGTCGAGGACGCGCTGCACAGCCACCAGCGGCCCAAGCTCGACACCTACGACAGCCACCTGTTCATCACCGCCTACGCCGCGAGGCTCAAGGACGAGACGGTGGACTTCGTCGAGGTCTCGATCTTCGTGACGAAGAACGCGCTGGTCACCGTGCGGGAGAACCCCACCTTCGACATCGACGAGGTGATCAGGCGCTGGGACGCCAACTCCGAGCTGGTCAAACTCGGGGTGCCGTACCTGCTGCACGGCGTGCTCGACTACGTCGTGGACGGCTACTTCGACGTGCTGCAGACGGTGGACGACCGGGTCGAGGACCTGGAGAACGACCTGTTCCAGGAGAACCCCGGCGACATGCCGCACATCCAGCGCCGGACCTTCGACATGCACAAGAAGCTGGTGCGCTTCCGGCGGCTGGCCGTGCCGATGCGCGACGTGGTGGGCAGCCTGCTGCGCAGGGGCGACGAGGTCCTGGACGGCAAGCTCGTCCCGTACTACCAGGACATCTACGACCACACCCTGCGCACCTCGGAGTGGAGCGAGTCACTGCAGGACCTGGTGACCAACGTCCGCGACACCCACATGAACCAGCAGGGCTTCCGGCTCAACGACATCATGAAGAAGATCACGAGCTGGGCCGCCATCATCGCGGTGCCCACGATGATCACCGGTTACTACGGGCAGAACGTGCCCTATCCCGGCTACGGCCACCCGATCGGCTTCTGGACGTCCACGATCCTGATCGTGGTGGGCACCGTCCTGCTCTACCGGGCCTTCCAGAAGCGCAACTGGCTCTGACCCGCGGCGTCCCGGGCGCCCTGCCCGATCCGTGGCGTCCCGATGCGCGGGGTTCCGATATGCATTGTTTGGATGTGCGGCGTTTCGGCCTGCGACGTCCCGGTTCCCCGTCTCAACCCGCGGACACCCCGTGTCGGTCAAGGGATTACCGGGAATCCTCCAGGTCCGAGCCCGTAGACCTTTCCTGGAGGCATGGGTGAGCGCTCGGGGGGTGTTCACCGTGGTGCTCGGCGCCGCGGTGCTCTTCTCACTGTCGGCGCGCGACGAGACTCCGGCCCGGGCCACCGCCCCGGCGAGGGTCGCGCCCCTCGACAATCCGTACGGTGTGCAGCCGGGGCTGGCGGCGGTCAGGTCGCCGGGCGACCGCAGGGCCGCGACCAGGCTGATCGGCAGGCTCCGGGTGGCGGGTATGGGGTCGAAGGCGGGCTACGGCCGGCTGCGGTACGGCGAGAACTGGGCCGACACCGCCCGGGGGGTGCCGTACGCGCGCAACGGCTGCCGTACCCGCGACGACCTGCTGGCCCGCGACGGCGAGCAGGTGCGCTACCGCCGGGGTTCCGAGTGCGTGGTGGTCTCCATGAGACTGCGCGACCCCTACACCGGCCGGATCGTCCGCTGGAGCAAGAGCCGCTCCGACGAGGTCCAGGTCGACCACGTGGTCCCGCTCTCGTACGGGTGGCGGATGGGGGCGTCCCGCTGGCCGATGTCCAAGCGGACCCGCATCGCCAACGACCCGCTCAACCTCCTGCCGGTCTACGGCGACGCCAACGAGGCCAAGGGCGGGTCCGGCCCGGCGTCCTGGCTCCCCCCGAGGCGGGGGATCCGCTGCGCCTACGTCGTCCGCTTCGCCCAGGTGGCCCTGAAGTACGGCCTGCCGGTCACCCGCGCGGACAAGCGGGTCATGCTCGCCCAGTGCCGTTGACCGCGCCCGGCCCGCGCCCGGCCCGCGCCCGGTCCACGTCCGGCCCACGGGTGGGGGAACGAGCGGGGACAGCGGCGCGGGGCGCCCGGTCCGCGGGCGGGGACACGGGCGGTGCGCGCGGGTGCCGGTTTCCGGTCGCGCGGTGTGGTCTTCTATCCTTCGAAACCGACCCCGGTCACCTCCGGAACCGTTCGCGCGCCGCACCCGCGGCCGTCGCCGGGCACCTCCGGAACCGGCACCGACCAGCAGGCGAAGGAACTCCCGTGACCTCTCCGGCCCTCTCGGCCCTGACCATCGACGAGCTGACCGCCCGGCGCGACGCGGCCCGGCACGACTACGACGCGCTCGTCCGGCGCGGGCTCTCGCTCGACCTCACGCGGGGCAAGCCCTCGGCGCGCCAGCTCGACCTCTCCGAGGCGCTGCTGGACCTTCCCGGGGGCCACCTGGCCGCCGACGGGACCGACTGCCGCAACTACGGCGGCCTCCAGGGCCTGCCCGAGCTCCGGGAGATCTTCAGCGGCCCCCTCCAGGTGCCCGCCGCGCAGCTCGTCGCGGCCGACAACTCCAGCCTCTCCCTGATGCACGACACGGTGGTCCACGCCCTGCTCGGCACGGTGCCCGGCGCCACCCGCCGCTGGGCCGACGAGCCGAGGATCGCGTTCCTGTGCCCGGTGCCCGGCTACGACCGCCACTTCGCTCTGTGCGAGCGGTTCGGCATCGAGCTGATCCCGGTGCCGATGGACGCCGACGGCCCGGACATGGACGTCGTCGAGCGCCTCGTGGCCGAGGACGCGCAGATCAAGGGCATCTGGTGCGTGCCCAAGTACAGCAACCCCAGCGGTGTCAGCTACGGCGACGAGACCGTACGCCGCCTGGCCGCCATGCCGGCCCTCGCCCCGGACTTCCGGATCTTCTGGGACAACGCCTACGCCGTGCACCACCTGACGGACACGCCCGTGGAGATCGCCGACATCCTGGCGCTCTGCGCCGAGAACGGCAACCCGGACCGCGCCCTCGTCTTCGGCTCCACGTCCAAGATCACCTTTGCCGGTTCCGGGGTCTCCTTCTTCGGGGCGTCCCCGGCCAACGTGGCGTGGCTGATCGGGCACACGGGCAAGCGGACCATCGGCCCCGACAAGATCAACCACCTGCGTCACGTGGAGTTCCTGCGCGACGAGGCCGGGCTGGCCGAGCACATGCGCCGCCACCGCGAGCTGCTGCGGCCGAAGTTCGACGCGGTCGAGACGATCCTGACCAAGGAACTGGGCGGCACCGGCCTGGCGACCTGGTCCACCCCGGCGGGCGGCTACTTCGTCAGCCTCGACGTGCTGGAGGGCTGCGCCCGCGACGTGGTCATGCGGGCCGGGGAGGCGGGCATCGCCCTGACCCCGGCGGGCGCCACCCACCCGTACGGGACCGACCCGCGCGACAGCACCATCCGCATCGCCCCCACCTACCCCGACCAGGAGGAGCTGGAGGCGGCCATCACCGGCCTGACGGTCTGCGTGCGCCTCGTCGCGACCGAGAGGCTGCTGAGGCAGGCGGGCCGGGCCTGATCCGGCCCTGATCCAGGTCTGAAGGGCCTGAGGACCCTGAGGGCGGCCCGGCACCGTCCGGTCCCGAGCCGACCCCGGCGCCCGCCGCCGGGTCACGGGGTCGGTGTGCGCGGTGACCGGTCGCGCGTTCCATCGTTCTTCCCCGGTGTCACGAGGCGTGCGGGAGGTGACGGGGTGAGGCGCCGAACCGGATGCCGCCGTCGTCGGGAAGGTCCCCGAGGGACGACACGCGGTGCAGATGGTGGACGCCGGGCGGCAGGGCCACGGGCGACCGCGCGGCGGACACCGCCACGGTGGCGGTGGCCCGTACCTCGCCGTGGCCGCTGGCCCAGCTCGTCGTGCCGTTCCCGGACCGGCCGAGCGCCAAGCTCTCCGAGGGCGAGACGCTCTCCCAGCGCGAGCTGGCCACCCGTCTGGCACCGGCCCGGCACACCCGTACCGGCATCGGCACCCTCACCCGTGCCGATGCCTCCCGGTCACGTCGGCGAGCCGCGGGCGCGGGACGTCAGCTCGACTCCCTCACCACGAGCCGGGTCGGCAGGACCACCGGCTCGGCCGGCTCCCCCCTGAGCAGGCCGAGCAGCAGCCGGGCCGAGGCGGCGGCCTGCTCGCCCATGGGGCTGCGCACCGTGCTGAGCGGAGGGTCGGTGTACAGGGCCGCCTCGATGTCGTCGTACCCCACCACCGCCACGTCGTCGGGCACGCGCCGGCCCGCCCGGCGCAGCGCCCGCAGCGCGCCGATCGCCATCAGGTCGTTGGCGGCGAACACCGCGTCCAGCGCCGGGTCGTCCTCCAGCAGCTGCTCCATGGCCTCGGTCCCGGAGGCGCGGGTGAAGTCCCCGATCGCCACGATCGAACGCCGCCCGGTCTCGCTCAGCACCTCGCGGTAGGCGCCGAGCCTGTCCTGGGCGGCGGACATGTCCAGCGGCCCGCAGATCGTGGCGATCCGCCGCCGCCCGCCCTCCAGCAGGTGCCGGATCGCCTGAGCGGTCCCGCCGACGTTGTCGTTGTCGACCCACGGCATGGGGACCCGGGAGGCGGGCCTGCCGTGCGAGACGAGCGGGACGCCGGTGGCGACGAGCGCGGCGGGCAGCGGGTCGGCCCCGTGCATCGAGACCAGCATGACCGCGTCCACGTGGCGGGCGGCCACGAACTGCCTGGCCCGCAGCCGGGCGTCGTCGGAACCGGCGAGCATGAGCACGACCTGCTTGCCCGCTGCCTCGAACTCCCGGCTGGCCGCGCGTACGACCGTGGAGAACATCGGGTCGTCCGAGACGAGTCCGGTCGAGGGGTCGGAGACGATCACCGCGATCGAGTCGGTGCGCCGGGTCACCAGGCTGCGCGCCGCCGGGTTGGGCACGTAGCCGAGCTCGTTCACCGCCCGCATCACCAGGTCGCGGAGGTCGGCGGCGACCGTCGGCTCGCCGTTCACCACCCTGGAGACCGTCGACTTGGACACGCCGGCCCGGGTGGCGACGGCGTCCAGCGTGGGACGTCTCATGTGCTCTCTCCCGCAGTGCGATACCGCCGGGTGGTCAGGGCTGCCGGGGTGTGCGGTCCCACCCTCCCCGAAGCCTATCCGCTGATCATGAAGAGACCGCTCCCAGGGTGGGAGCGGTCCACGGGGGGAATTCTCGCCGGGTTCCCGCGGACCGGGAGAACCCCCGCGGACGGCACTCGGTGGCGAGAAGCCCGGAGAACGCTCCCTCGTGCGATACGGCCAAGCCCCTGCTCAGAGGCCAAGGACATCGACGGAGAAGAGTTTGCGGGAGCGCTCCCTGAGATGTCCGGTCGATTGCCGAGACGTGTCGAGCTCGTTTCTCGCTGGTCGATCCGGTACTTGACAGCGCCGGTCAGACAAGAGCAATCTCTGCTCAGAGAGCGCTCCCCGAACCGATATCGGTTGCACCCCCCACCACGAGGAGACGCGATGCCCTCGCCTCGACATCCCGCCCGCACACCGGCCCCGCTGATCGCCCTCGCCGTCGCCCTCGTCGCCTCCTGCCTCGCGGTCCTGCCCGCGTCGGCGGCCGACGCCCTGCTCTCCCAGGGCCGGCCGGTGACGGCCTCCTCCTCGGAGGGGGTGGCCTTCCCCGCGTCGGCCGCCGTCGACGGCGACCCGGGCACCCGCTGGTCCAGCGCGTTCACCGACCCGCAGTGGCTCCGGGTCGACCTCGGCGCCACCGCGACCATCACCCAGGTCACGCTGAGGTGGGAGGCCGCCCACGGGCGCGCCTTCCAGATCCAGACCTCGCCCGACGGCACCACCTGGACGACGATCCACTCCACGACCACCGGAACCGGCGGCGACCAGACCCTGGCCGTCGGCGGATCCGGCCGCTACGTGCGCATGTACGGCACCCAGCGGGCCACCGCCTACGGCTACTCGCTGTGGGAGTTCCAGGTCTACGGCACGACCGGCTCCACCGATCCCGGCAACCCCGGCGACCTCAGGCTCCTCTCCTACGGCAGGCCCGGCGCGGCCTCCACCTCCCAGCACGACGGCAACTGCTGGGAGTGCACCCCGGCCAGGGCCTTCGACCGCGACCCGGCCTCGCGCTGGGCGACCAGCCCGACGGGCGGCTGGGTGGACCCGGCCTGGATCTCCGTCGACCTCGGCGCGACCGCGCGGATCAGGAGGGTCGTCCTGCAGTGGGACCCGGCCCACGCCAGGGCCTTCCAGATCCAGGTCTCCCCGGACAACGCCACCTGGACCCCGATCTACTCCACCACCACCGGCACCGGCTTCAAGCAGACGCTGACCGTCGACGGGACCGGCCGCTACGTGCGCATGTACGGCACCCAGCGCGCCACCGCCTACGGCTACTCGCTCTGGGAGTTCCAGGTCTGGGGCACGGGCGGCGCGCCGATCACGCCCCCGCCGCTCCCGGCCGACCCGGCGAACCCGCCGGCCCTGGTCTGGAGCGACGAGTTCAACGGCGCCGCCGGCACCAGGCCCGACGCGGCCAAGTGGACCCAGGACCCGGGGACCGGCCCGAACAACGAACTGGAGTACTACAAGCCCGAGAACACCGCCATGGACGGCAACGGCAACCTCGTCATCACCGCGCGGGAGGAGACCACCGCCGGGTCGTCGTGCCCGGGAGGACCCTGCCGGTACACCTCGGGGCGGATCAACACCGGTGGGAAGTTCACCTTCACCTACGGCCGGGTCGAGGCCCGCGTCAAGGTGCCCAAGGGCAACGGCCTGTGGCCCGCGTTCTGGATGATGGGCGCCGACTTCCTCACCGGCAGGCCGTGGCCGTACAACGGTGAGATCGACATCCTCGAGGTGCTCGGCAAGGACGTCAAGACCGCCTACTCGACCGTCCACGCGCCCGCCTACAACGGCGGCGGCGGTGTCGGCGCCTCGTACACGCTGCCGAACGGGGCCGACCTCTCCGACGACTTCCACGTCTGGGCGGCCAACTGGGACAGCAAGGGCATCGTCTACACGCTGGACGGCCGCACGGTCCTCACGATCAGCAAGGAGCAGGTCGAGGCGACGCGGGGTCCGTGGGTCTTCGACCACCCCTTCTACATCATCCTCAACCTCGCGGTCGGCGGCGACTGGCCCGGCCCGCCGGACGCGAGCACCGGTTTCCCCAAGCAGATGCTCGTCGACTACGTCCGCGTCTACCGGTAACCCCTTCCCACCCCCGCTCCGGTACGGCTCCCGCCGAGCCGTACCGGAGGACCCAGCAAAGGAGTCACCCATGCGTCCGCTCCTGCTCCCCGGCGCGCTCCGGCGCCGGTCACGCCCGCTGACCCTCGCCCTCGCGCTGGGGGCGCTGCTCGGCACGTCACTGGCGGTCCTGCCCGCCCAGGCCGGCACGGCGTCACGGTCACAGGCCGCCGCCTCGTCCGCGTCCTCGTCCGGGGCTTCGTCCGGGGCCTCGTCCTCCTCCGCGGCCTCCGGCTCGTCCTCCGCCGTCGTGCGGGTGTCGGAGTTCCTCGCCGACTGCCCGTTCAGCCACCGGCTGCCCGACGACCCGATCATCTTCCCGGGGCTGCCCGGCGCCTCGCACATGCACAGCTTCTTCGGCAGCACCACCACCAACGCGCACACGACGCTGGCGAGCCTGCAGAGCTCTCCCAGCAACTGCAACCCGCGCGTCGACCTGTCGTCGTACTGGGTGCCGACCCTCTACAACGGCGACACCCCGGTGGAACCGACCGGGACCACGTTCTACTACCTGGGTGAGGGCGTGCGCGACGACGTGATCGCGCGGATCCAGCCGCTCCCGCTCGGCCTGCGGATCGTCGCGGGCAACGCCAGGGCGACCGGGCCGAACGACAACACGATCGCGCGCTGGTCGTGCCTGCACGCCGGGCACGTGGGCGCCTCGAAGAACTTCGTGAACTGCCCGGCCGGCACGATGCTGGAGTCCTACCTGGACTTCCCGCAGTGCTGGAACGGCAGGGACCTCGACTCGGCCGACCACAAGAGCCACATGTCCTACCCGGTGGGCGGGACCTGCCCGGCCTCGCACCCGGTGCCGGTGCCCAAGCTCCGCCAGGTGCTGCGCTACCCGGTCAACGGCGACCCGGCGCGGTTCCGCCTCGCCTCCGGCCCCGGGTACACCATGCACGGCGACTTCTTCAACGCCTGGCCCGTCGCGGAGATGGAGCGCCGGGTGCGCAACTGCATCCGCCCGATCATCAAGTGCGGCGCGGACGGCAACCCGTCCTGACCATCACGCGGGGAACGGGCGGCGACCCGTCCTGATCGTCGTCACGCGCGGCGCGGGCGGCGACCCTTTTGAATCGGCGGTGCGGGCCCCGGCCCGCACCGCTCTTCTTCCTTCTCCGGCCGGCACGGTCCCCGGCCCTCCCCGCGATCCGGCCGTTCCTCCCAAGCGTCCGAATGTCCTGCCGATCTGCGAAAAGTAACTATAAGTTTTTGCTGCGCCACCCAAAGTGATGGCACTAGCCTTCCTACCGCACAGGCGGACACGGTCGGGAGCAGGGCGGAGACATGACGGGGGACGGCGCGGTGACGGACGGCGTGGTGGCCGTGGTCACCGGTGCGGCGCAGGGCATCGGCGAGGCGGTGGCGCGCGCCCTGACGGGGGCGGGTGCGCGCGTCGCGGCGCTCGACATCGACACCGAGCGGGTCCGGCGGGTCGCCGCCGGACTCGGCGCCGCCGTCCCCTACACCTGCCAGGTCGCCGACAGCGCGGCCGTCGACGACGTGATCGCGCGCGTCGAGACCGACCTCGGCCCGATCGGGCTGCTCGTCAACGTGGCCGGAGTGCACTGTTCGGGACCCGCCGTCACCATCGGCGACGACGAGTGGGCGCGCACCTTCGCGGTCAACACCGGCGGTGTCTTCCACCTCTGCCGCGCGGTCGCCCGCCGGATGATCCCCCGCAGATCCGGGGCGATCGTCACCGTGAGCTCCAACGCGGCGGGCGTGCCCCGGATGAACATGGCGGCCTACGCCGCCTCCAAGGCCGCCGCCGCGCAGTTCACCAAGTGCCTCGGCCTGGAGCTGGCGCCGTACGGCATCCGGTGCAACGTGGTGTCGCCCGGCTCGACCGACACCCCCATGCAGCGCGCCCTGTGGACCGGCGGGCACGACGCCCGCACAATCGTCGACGGCTCGCCGGCCACCTTCCGGGTGGGCATCCCCCTGGGCAGGCTGGCCGCCCCCGAGGACATCGCGGACGCCGTGCTCTTCCTGGCCTCCGACCGTGCCCGGCACATCACCATGCAGGACCTGTACGTCGACGGGGGCGCCACGCTCCGCTCCTAGCGCGCGTTCTCCCCCTGCGATGCCCTTATGTCCGATCCCGTTTTCTTCGGACCTCCATCGTTCCCGGATCCCTCCCGACAGGAGAACCCCTCGCCATGTCGCCGAACGACACCCTGACCATGCCCAGAACGCCCGACCTGCTGGGCGACTACGAACCCGGGGCCTTCTTCTTCGCCTCCCCGGCCCGCACCCTCCTCGCCCGGGGGGTGTGCCGGGAGGTCCCCGACTCCACCACCGCCGACCTGCGAGGACGCGTCGCCTCCGCCCTGCGCCAGGCCGAGGAGGCCGGTCATCCAGCCCCGATGGTGGTGGGCGCGGTGCCCTTCCGCGAGGACCGCCCCGCCCGCCTGCTGGTGCCCGCCGCCGTCCGCTGGACGGGCCCGGCGGCCGCTCTCCCGGCCGGCCCCGAACCGGTCGCCGGCACGCTCACCGCGTTCGGCCCGGTACCGGCCCCCAGCGACTACCTGCGCGGCGTCGAGAGGGCCCTGGCCAGGCTCACCGCCGGGGAACTCGAGAAGATCGTGCTGGCCCGCGCCCTGGACGTCACCCTGGGCGCGCCCGTCGACGTCCGCGGCGTCCTGCGCAACCTGATACGCCGCGACCCGCGGGCCTACGGCTACGCGGTCGACCTGCCCGCCGGCGGCGGACGGCCCGGCACGGGCCGCCGCACGCTGCTGGGAGCCAGCCCCGAACTGCTCGTGGCCCGCTCCGGCCGCCGGATCACCACGAACCCGCTGGCCGGGTCCGCCCCCCGCCACCCCGATGCCGCCGTGGACTCCGCACGGGCCCGCGCCCTGCTCGCCTCGGACAAGGACCTGCGCGAGCACGCCCTGGTGATCGAGGACATCGTGGAGGCCCTGCGCCCCCACTGCCGCGACCTGGACGTCCCGGCCGGGCCGTCGCTGCTGTCCACCGCCTCCATGTGGCACCTGTCGACCCGGATCACCGGCGTGCTCGACGACCCGTCGGTCACCTCGCTGGAGCTGGCCACCCTGCTGCACCCCACCCCCGCCGTCTGCGGCACGCCCGCGCGCGCCGCGCGCCGGGCCATCGAGGAGATCGAACCGTTCGACCGCGGCCTGTACGCCGGACTGGTCGGGTGGGGCGACATCCACGGCGACGGCGAGTGGGTCGTGACGATCCGCTGCGCCGAGGTGGCCGACCGGACCATGCGCCTCTTCGCCGGGGCGGGCATCGTCGCCGGCTCGGTCCCGGAGAGCGAGCTCGCCGAGACCACCGCCAAGTTCCAGACCATGCTCCACGCGGCCGGCCTGGGTCAGGACCGCTGACCCTGCCGCTCTGACCGCCCGCCGAGGGAGCGCGGGCGCTCAGGGGAGCCGGAAACCGGCCTTGGACAGCACGTCCCTGCCCCGCTGGGACAGCACCAGGTCGACGAACCGCCTCGCCGCCTCGGGCGCGGGCCCGGCGGAGAGCGTCGCGATCGGGTAGTCGTTGACCGTCTCGTCCGCCCCGGGGAAGTCGACGCCCCGGACCCTGCCCGCCGAGGCGAGCACGTCGGTCCGGTAGACCAGGGCGGCGTCCACCTCCCCTAGCTCGACCTTGGTCAGGACGGCCTTGACGTCCTGTTCCAGCGTGACCGGAACGACCTTCACCCCCGCCGCTCCCAGCACCGCGGCGGCGGCGGCCCCGCAGGGCACCTGCCCGGCGCACAGGGCGACCTTGACCCCGGGGTCGGCCAGGTCCTCCAGGGCGTCCACCCCGGCGGGATTGCCGGCCGGGACGGCGATCTGCAGGGTGTTGCGGGCGAAGGTGACCGGGGCGGCGGCGCGGGAGGCGTCGGTGACCGTCCGCATCGTGGCGGGGCTCGCGGCGGCGAAGACGTCGGCCGGGGCGCCCTGCACGATCTGCTGGGCCAGGGTGGCGCTGGAGCCGAAATTGAGGCGCACCCGGGTGCCCGGGTGTGCCTCCTCGAAGATCCTGCCGAGCTCGGTGAAGGTCCCGGTCAGCGACGCGGCGGCGAACACCGTCACCGTCCCGGGCGCCTCGGAAGGGGAACCCTGGGCGCCGGACCCGCAGCCGGACAGGCACGCGGCGAGCGTGAGGACGATGGAGGCCGTGACGGCCCTGCGGGAAAGACGCCGCAACAACAGGGGCTCCTCACCGGCTCACCGCACCGATCCGGTACATCGGCACGCGACCACCCTACTGTCGCATATTCCAGGATCAAAGGGAGATCATCATGGTGTTCACGTGTTGACATCTCGCTGAACCATCGCATCCGCGCCAAGCGGGATCGAGGCGCCGGGTTAGCGGCGGGCAGGCTTCTCGCACGCCGGAGGACGCCTCCCGCCGATCCCGCCGGTCAGGGAACGTCCAGGGTGGCGCGCAGGCGCGCGACGGCGCGGAGGATCTCCTCGCGATGCTTCGCGCTCGTGATCCAGCCGGGCAGAGACTGCACCAGCGTCCGTGGCCTGCCGCGGTTCCCGCCCGGGGTGTCGGCGGGCAACGGGCGCTCCCGCCGCCGGGCGGCCACGTGCTCCTCCAGCAGATCGAGGTGCCGTCGCCCGTACGCCCAGAGCGTCTGCCCGCAGCACGGCGACCTCAGCCAGAGGGGGAGGCGGAAATAGGGATCGGTCGGCTCGTCGTACCGGCCGACCCGGTCGCCCTCCCAGCCGCGGACGTACCCGCAGGCCGGGCAGAGCAGCCTGCGCGGCGCGAAGATCCCGGACTCCGTGCCGCCCGGCAGGGGCAGGACCGAGGCGCGGCCGTCGCAGCGGGGGCAGCGCATCAGGATCTCATCGGCCAGCAGGTCGTACCAGGACGTGCCGGGATCACGGAACCGCTCGCTCATCCTCCGACGCTAACCGCTGGCCACGCCTTCCTGCTGTGGAGAGCACCGCTTCGCTGACGTCGAGTGCAGCCGACAGATCGACCTCCAGCCGTGCGGGCAGCATCTGACATCCCAGCGCGCAGATGTTCAGGACGTCGGCGAGCTCCCGCGCCTGCTCGACGGTGAGCATCATGGCGCACCTTTCATGGGCCAGCACCTCACGCGCCGCGTATCCGTCGCGGGACGCCACCGCCCGCTGAATCAGCTCGGTGGCGACCTTCCCAGCCCCGGGATGTCTCGCGCGCTCAGCCGCGTCGAACGCCACCATGCCCAGGCGCGCGCCGAACACCGCCAGGCCCGGTGCGGGAACGAGCTGCCGGTAGCGGTCCAGCATCACATCCAGATCGAGCTCGACCGGCCGATGGCCGTCACGGTGGCACAGCACCGTCAGGCAGGCGGTCACCGCGTTCTCCCAAGGCTCACCGGGAAGGGTGCTCGCGAGCAGGGTCAAGGCGCCGTGCGCGTCGCCCGCCGTGGCGGTCGCGATGACCTCGACCTGACGGCCGTCCAGCATCCGCCGGCCGATGCCGTTGTGCCGCCGAAGGTGGGTGAGCGCGTCCTGCCAGCGGCCCGCGCCGGTCAGGGCGCGGGCTCCCTCGGCCAGCAGGGCGCCCCACAGCCACCGGCGTACCTCACGGTGATCGTCCGCAGTCGTGGTGAGCGTCGCCGCCGGCACCGGCAGGCCGTCCACGACGGTGTCGACGCGGGCGGTCACGGCCTCGAACAGGTCGCTCAGGAGCTGTAGGGCAGCGTCGCCGTCGCCGTCGCGGATACGCAGTCGAGCGAGGTTGACAAGTGGCTCCAGCGCGCGGCGTGCGGCCTGCGCGCCCAGGGGACAGGCGCGCAGGCACAGCTCGGCATGGCGGTGACACCAGGCCCGCGCGAGGTCCGGCAGGTCGACGTCGGAGGCGAGCAGCGCGGCCTGGTTGAAGACGACGGAGGCCTTCGTCGGGTCACCGTCGCGCCGGGCCGCCTCAGCCAGAGCGCACAACTCGCCGATGCGGACGTCGAGCTGGGTACAGGCCGGGCGTGCCCGTGCGACGAGCGGGAACCGGCGCGCTATCGGGCCGGTGGAATCCACGCACGTCCTCCCTTCACTCCCAGATGACGGTGATGGGGTGGCGCGGACGCTCCAGGACGAACCGGCCCACGGCCGGGTCGGCGGTCGCCGGGCTGTCGGGGAGCTCGAAACGCACGCTGCGCTCCCGGTAGTTCGCATCCCAGGTCCGGATCTGCTCGCCCACCAGCTCTGCGAGGTCGTGACCGGTGGGACCGTGTCCGACGACGCCGACCTCGTACAGCTTGCCACCGTTGACCGGTGAGGGGGTGGCGGGGCGGATCGTGAGGTAGGCCAGATCGGCGTCTCGAGTGGTGGCCATCGCCCCCCACTCGAACATCGGGGAGACCAGGCCGCGCTCGATGGCCGGAGCCTGGACGTTCATTCGCATCAACGAGTTGTCGAGCGTGCAGGCCAGCCACAGGTCCATCCACTCGAAGGACGTCATGGGCGGGAAAAACACTCCCGTCCAGATCTCATGGCGATCGGTCTCCAGCACGCCGGCCAGCGCCTGATCGGCGACCGTCTGGTCCTTGCGGCTCACCAGTGCCACCTCTGCGGCCGGGGTGAGTGCGACGGCGCGTTGCGTGTCGTCACCGATCCCGCCGCGCAGCGGCATGAAGATCGCCAGCTCGCTGCCCACACTGCGCCAGCAGTCCTTCGCGCGCTCGAAGGCGATGCTGCGGGCGGCGGCGCCGCGCAGGCGCAGCGGCACGACCAGGCGCCCTTCAGGGGTGAGCTGCTTCAGCCACGCGGCCGGCACCTCGAACGCGCCCACGGTCGCGATCACCCGGTCGTAGGGGGCTTCGGCGGGATGGCCGAGCGCACCGTCGCCGAGGACGACCTCCACGTTGGTCACGCCCGCAGCGACCAGGTGGTTCCGGGCGCCGTCCACGAGGTCGGCGTCGACGTCGATCGTGACGACATGGCCGCACTCGCCGACGAGGTCGGCCAGGTAGGCGGCGTTGACTCCCGTTCCGGCTCCTGCCTCCAGGACCCGCATGCCGGGCCGCGCGGCGAGCTGGTGGAGCATCATGGCGACGATCCTGGGCTGGGAGGCGGCGCTGAGCCAGGCGCCCGAGGCGCTCGTCTTGGTGTAGACGGCGTTGTCGTCGTACACCTGGTCGAGTGGTACGCCGGGGACGAAGAGCTCGCGGGGGATGCGCCGAAAGGCGGCCTCGACCGCAGGGTCGCTGATGATGCCCTGAGAGCACAGCCGGTCGGTCAGGACGCCTCGGAGCCGCTCAGCAGATGTGTTGTCACTGATGGTAGTTAGATGAGTCATTCGGGCAACCTTAGTGATGGGATGGGCGGCGAACGGGAACGTGACGTCTCCACTCGCCCCGAACACGGTGTCCACCGCCAGCGCAGCCATGGTGGATTGGTCGATCACCGACAGAGCCGCACGGTTGGCGTGGAAGATGACGTGGTGGGCCAGAACGGCGCGCAAGCCCCGATCCAGCCGCCCCTGATGTGCCTGGCCGGCCAGGGTGCGTCCGGTCTGCTCAAAAGCGGTGATCCACCCCTCGTAGCCGGCCAGCGCGCCGTCCACCGAGTTGCACAGGGCGTGAGCGTCGACGGTCATGAGCCGGTGCATCGCCTCCTGGAGTGAGGCATCTCGCCCGGGTGGGGCCGTGGAACGCTCCTTGGGACGTAGGGCGGCGACCTTGGCCCAGACATCGCCCTGCTCGTACCGGTCCAGGCCCGCGCCACGCATCATCGCGCTGCACAGCACGACCGTGGTCTCCCGCATCCCCAAGGGCGGGACGGTGGGGGTGGCGGCGCGAAAGAGTACATACCGGCTGTCGTGATGGAACAGCTCGTGCGCCACCTTCATCCCCAGACGCCCGCCGAACGCCACGGTCTCGGGCTCGTAGACCCCGGGCATCCAGCGGAGAATCAGGCCGGCGTCGGCCAGCGCGTCCAGCAGGCTGTCGATGGCGGCGTAGCCGGGCTCACCGGGCAGATAGCGGACCCGCCAGGAGTGCTTACGCAGGAACCACCACAGGCGGACGTGACCGGCGGCCTGGGCCGCGGACAGAACCGGTCCGATCTCGTGTGCCATGACCTGCTGGGCGCTGTCGGGATCGGGGAAGGTGATGGTGTACTGCCGCCAATGGGCCGACATCAGGGCCTCCTCACACGGTAGGGCGGTCGCGGGTGGTCAGATGATCAGCAGACAGGCATCCCAGCCGGACCGCGGTAGGGCGTTGCTACTGGGGGTGAGGCTGGCCAGGGCGGTTCCCGCGGTGCCGTCGAGCAGACCCGGTTCGTCCCGCAAGGTCGCGGCCGTGCGCCGGGGATCGGCTCCGGGAGGATGCACCGCGTTCAGCAGGGCCGGGATCAGGGCACGCAGCCGGGTGGCGGCGGCCGGGACGGCGTCATCTGCGGCGCGGGCGGCGATGTGAGCGAGTCCGGCGTAGCCATGGCACAGGGAGGAGTCGGTGGTCGCGGCGAGTTGGCCGGGATCGGCCAGCGCCCGCACCAGTGCATCCTCGGCCATGTTCCGGCGGCCGGCGTCGCCGGTGGCCAGCGCGGCGAGCTGCAGGGCGCGGCCCACGCCGGCGGTGCCGTAGCACCATGACGGGCGCAGCGGGCCGACAGGATCCAGGCGATCGGCGCGTAGCTGGGAGCGGGTGACCCAGTACGGCCAGACCGGGCCCGCGTCCGTGTCGCGGCGCCACCGGTCGTACCAGGCGATGATCCGGCCGATCGCTTCCCGGTGGCCGTCCACGGTGACGTCCCGCAGCGCGGCGAGTGCCAGTAGCGCCAAGGGTCCACCGATGCCGTGGGCCATGCCGCAGTTGCCGTGGCCACCGGGAAAGCGGTCGCTGAAACGGGCGGAGGGGGCCGTGGTCGTCCACCAGCCCGGCAACGTCTCACCACCGACGGTCACGGGCTCGGTCAAGCGCACCAGGTACTTCAGGACAGCGCGGAGCGTCGCGCTGTCGGGGGCGCGGCGCAGCAGGTAGGAGCCGATACCCGCCAGGCCCCGGATCGTGTCGAACTCGGTCATGGCAGGCAGGTGGCCTCCATCGATGCGTGCGTGCGCGGCATCAACGCGGCGCCGCGCGTCAGCGGTGATCTTCGCGTCGAGGGCGGCCAGGGCCTTCTCGTAGGAACCAGACCGGGTGGCGGCGGCACACGCCAGAGCATGAGCCAGGGCGGGCGCCCCGTAGAACAGGTGGCTGTCCGGGCCGGTGGTGATCTGGATGCGGGTGGCGTGGGTGAGCCAGTCGTGGACGCGTCGCCATGGTCGCACCTCGGCCGCGGCGAGCTCGATGTGCAGCAGGGCGATGCCCGGCGCTCCGTGAGCGAGCAGTTGCCGCCACCACGCCTTGGTGACCGGCAGGTCGGGTATGACGTCAGGGTGAGCCAGCCTGTCGGCGATCAGGACCGCCAGATCCCGGGCCGGGTGCGCGCCGGTCACCGGATGCCGCCGAAGGCGCGGCCCCACCAGGCCAGGGCGGCGGCGCGGGCCAGGTACATGCACTCGGCCTCGTAGGGAAAGTCGATGCCGACGGCGCGCACGAAATGCACATGCAGCAAGGAACTCAGAACATCGTCGGGGTGGACGCCCTCAGTGTCCGGGCCGAGCAGGTGGGTGCGGTAGACGGCCAGCGCATGAGCGCGCGGCGCCCAGGCGGCGACGACGGTGGCACCGCCCGGGGCCGCGCGCAGCGCCGCCCAGTCCTCACGGGGATCGGCGATCAGGACCGCCTCCTTGAACACCGCGCGCGGAATCGGTGACGGTGCGGCGGCGGGAACGTGGTCGATGAGCCACCGCATGCCCGCCGTGAGGCCGCCGGTGAACGCCGCGGCGATCGCGACGCTGTGAGCGGCCACCAGCGCTTGCGGGCCCGGCCGCTCCGCCAGGCGCAGCTGGGCGAGGACGGCGCGGGAGTCGGCGCCGAAGACCTGCTCGGCAGCGGGCATCGCCGCCCCGCCGCCCCAGCGACCGGTCTCCGGATAGGAGGTGGGGTAGAGCACCTCGCGTAGCAGGCCGTCCCGGTGCAGTTCGTCGGCCCACAGGCTCACCGTGCGCGTGACCGGGCCGAATCCGGTCAGGCGGGGGAGGACGATGCGCAGGCGAAGGTGCTGATCGGGGTCGCGGTAACGGACATACCACCATTCGGGGCGGCCCAGTCGCTCAAGCAGGTCGGGCATGTGCTCGGTCAGCAGAAGGTCTTGACGGCGAAGGTCGCCGTACAGGCTGACCAGCAGCACATGGGAGACGGCCGGGGGCTGCCCCTGGTCGCGGGTGACGAGCCGTGCCGGGTTGGGGGCAGGCAGACGTGGCCACCGCGGCGGCGCGGTGGCCGTCAGCGGCACGATGACCTCGTGAGCGCGCCCCTCACACCAGCCGGACGCCTGCGGGGCAGGAGCCTGCACCAGCAACGCGTGCGGCGCGGTGTCCAGATGGGTGCGCAGCAGCACCCGGTGTGCGATCACCTCCAGGTCCAGCGGGAGGTGCCGGCCATTGTCGATCAGGTGGACGCGCCGTGGGAGGCGGCGCCGTATCTGCCAGGAGGTCAGCGCGTCGTTCCACGCCGTCCAGGAGGCGGTCCGGCGGGGCAGTTCGGCCGCTTCCAGTCGCCACCGAGCCGCTGACACGATGGTGCGGCCGTATCGAACCCGCGGCAGAACCGGCAGGTGGGTGGCGGCTCCCCAGTCGAACATGGTCACCTGGGTGTACTGGGCGCGGCCCAGCTCGATCAGGAACCGTGCCAGCGGCGGTGTGTGAACACGCAGGTTCAGCGCGTGCATCCCCACGACCTCCACCCGATGGCCACGCTCGGGCGCCGCCAGGTACATCCGGCGGCCATCGCACCCCACCGCAAGGTCGCCCACCGTCAGCACCTGATCGTCGGGAGGGCGGTGCTCGGCCAGGCTGATCACCAGCGGCACGCTCTGTGCCGCACGGGCCACGTGCGCGGACGCCGGATCCAGCGGGGGAAACGACACCTGGGCCACCAGGGTCTCCCGGTCACCGGCCGGAACGGCGTGAAGTTCGGCGATGTGCGCTGCTCGGGCGTCGGGGTCCAGCACGGCCAGGAAGCGGCCCGTCGTGGTGCCCGCGCCCCGGGAAACCGACACGACCTCCAACTCGACGTCGCCGCGCGTCAGCGCCTCCTGGCCGGTGGCGTGCACGCGCACGCACAGCTCCAGGTGCGGGGGCGTGCGCGGAGGGTTCGGGCCGGCGTCCAGCGCCGACAGCAGCGCCTCGTCCACGACGATCTCGTCATGCCCGTCGAGGATCGCCTTCTGCGCCAGGGCCAGGAGCACCTCGTCGCGGTGCGCTGTCGGTGCGGGCCGCTCTTCTGACACCGCGCCCGGATACCCGTCCGGCCAGCCGATGCCGCTGTCGGCGACGACGTCGAGCACCGGCACCAGCGCGCCGATCCCGTACCGCTCGTAGAAGCGCTGGTGGTAGTCCTTCCAGGCGCGGGTGCCGTAGGGGTGGCTGCTCAGGCGCGTCAAAGCCGATGCCGCCCGCTCGGCTTCGCGGGCAACGAGCTCGGGCAGGACGAGCGTCGTATCCAGCCGCAGGTCTACCGCGAGCGGATGCCGCCGCGTGCGGGCCACACTCCGCATCCGCCCGGCGGCCTCCTCACGTACCGCGCGGGTTTGCGGGGCAGCGTGGTTGTGGCGCTCCAACAGCGTGTGAATCTCCCGCAGCGCATCGACCAGACCGGCGGCCGGCGCGACGGCGGTAGAAGCGTCTGCCGCCTCCAGTTGCTCCAGCAGGTGCCCCAGCGCGTCGGGTTCCGTGGCAGGCGCGTGCAGGCTCGTGATCAGGACGCCTCGTGTGACCAGCTCGGTGAGCATGGCGCTGATCTGCGCTGACGCGGTGGCCGGGAACTCCGCCTGGAGAGTCCTGGTCAGATCCTCCATACGGATCGGAGCGCGGGCCGCCGTCACGGCGGCGCGCACCGCGGCGGTGTGACGCAGCGAGACCTCCTCCGCCACCGTCCCGCGTCCGGCCTGCCGCTTGAGCCGATAGGGCACGATCAGGCGATCACCGCGTACGCTCATGGTGGAGTTGGCGACCACCGGTAACCGGGCCAGCAGCGCAGGAGTGTTCTCCAGGCGCGCGATGATATCGGCCAGCCATTCCGCCCCGGCCCTGGCGATTACTCGGTGATCGGCCCCTGACCGTAACCGTGGCTGCTGGGCGAAGGTGACGGGTGCGACTCCGGCGAGCAGACCGAACGGGGTGGGGCGCCCCACCATGCGGTTCAGGTAGCGAGCCACCGCCAGCACGGCGCGGCGCGTCTCGCGGACCTTCGGCTCCTCGGTGGCGCACAGGGTGCGTACCTGTACCGCGAGCCCAGGACTGGCGTGGCTGAGGGCTTCGGCGACCGTGTCAATCGCCCAGACCTGTCGTAGCCAGTCCAGCCAGGACGCGACGTGTTCGGCCGCCGGAGTGGTCAGGTCAGGCCACGGTGGCAGTTTCAGCTTGGGGTGGGCGACCGCGCGCATCAGCGCCGTACCGGTGGCCGCGAATCGCGGGGAGTGATCGGAAGGGCGCACGCATGCCTCCAGCGCAGTAGTGAGGGGAGGCCGACACCGCCACGCAGACCTTTCACGCGGCGGCGCCGGCCGATGGACGGTGAGGCCCGGTCAGGCGGCGCCGGTGACGCAGGCGCCGCAGGTGCTTCCGCAGTTGTCCTCGGTCATGTTGATCAGACCGGCGGTGTCGGCCTGCTCCAGCGTCTCGACCCTCAGGTCGAACGGGCCGAGGTCGGCCACCGCGCCGGTGTCGGTCTGCTCCGGCATGCGGACGTCCAGGTCACTCTCGGGCAGAACGCCGGTCGGCGTTGCCACTCCCATCGTGCTGATGTTCATCGCGGGTCTTCCCTTTCAGCTCGTCGAACGTGGATCGGAAGTGCTCCGGCTCAGGGCAGAGCCGGTGTTGTGCCGCCGGATGGCGGCGCCCCGGGAGCGGCCTCATGGGCAGGCGCGCCGCTCGCGAGGAGCTTGCAGGGGTCCCGCCCCGGGCCGGCAGCTCACCGATCAGCGTCCGGGCACCCGGGGTGTGGACCCATCTGGCAGCGCCCTCAACCGGCGTGAGAAGACGATTTCGCTCTCAGGGTGTCAAGGCGAAGGGTTGCCAGAGCCGGATGGCCGGGAGCCCGTTACGGGGGGCGGGCTCCCGGCTGGCGCCCCTGAGCCGGAGGGGAGGACGAAATCCGGCTGTGGAGGGAGCCTTTTCCAGGGTGGTCAGGTGATGCGGTAGACCTGCGCTGTGGTGCGCGGGCGCCAGGGTATGTTCGCTGTCGAGTCCGCCGGGTATGTCCGCGGCGAGCCCGCCCTTTGCGCCCTTCCCCTGATGTGACCCAGGGGGTGGTGCGGCGCGGCGACTCAAGCCGGATTCCCGACCGCCGCGCCGGTCTCACGCGGCGGGCTGCTCGTCCGGCGTCTTGTAGATGGCGGCGGCAATCTGGCCGGCCACGGCCCGCACGTCGTCGACGGGCGACTCGTGCTCGCCATGGTCCACGCCTCGCCGGCTGTCCTTCCATCGGTACGACAAGGCCCCGTCACCGGGCAGGCGGTGGACGCTGACCTCAACGGTGGCCGCGTGCAGTTTGACCACCCCGTCGATACAGCTCACGGACGGGTAAACCCGGTGCTCGTGCAGGTGGTCGCTGAGGACGTTGATCGTGTGGCCAGCCTCGATCAGGCCTACGTCGTGCTGAAGGGCGGAGGTCATCACCATTTCCTTTCACGCCGGGGTGTGGCCCCGGGAGGCAGAGAGAGGGGAGGTTTACCGCGCCAAGATCGCGCAGGACCTCTTCGAGAAGCATGTTCGACAGGAGGGGAGGAGGGAGAAGCGCACGATTCGCAAGTTTCCGGCGGAGGACGGCGCAGTCAACGGCCAGTAGCCTCGCGGCCTGGAGCGGCCTGCGCGCAGGTACCACGCGTCGGCCGCGGCCGTAGCGCCTGCCTGTAGGGGCGTTCCACAGATACCGGTATCCGTTGTAGCGGATGACCAGCCCCACCCAGACCGACATGAGAACCTCGTCCCGGTCGTAGGGGTAGTGCTGCACATCGGCGCTGATGCAATGAGCGCGGGCCAACAGGGGGATGAGTCGCCTGACGCCGCTTCTGGGAGAGCGTCTCCGAGGTACCGTCGACATCGCTCACACCCTTCTCATGGAAATGCAGGAACAAAAGGCATACGCCTTCATTGAGGCGTACGGCCTGTGTTCGGTGACGCTCTCCATGTAATAGTGGGCGCATCTGTGGAACCCATCCAGGGGTTCGATTTGGATAATCGGATCGGCCAAATCAGCAAAATCAGCGGAGGGTGGTCATGCCTCGTAATCCCGATGCGGTTGATCCCACAAAGTCACCCGTACACCTTTTGGGAGCCATGCTCAGGAACTTGAGATTGAAGCGCGGTGACACCCTTGACACTATTGCCGGCCAAATCAACGTGGATCTGTCTGCGCTGGGGCGGTGGGAGCGGGGGGACCAGCTCGCGCCGGTCGATGCCGTGGAGAGGCTGGACAAGGTTTTCGGCACCGCCGGCATCCTGATGGCCCTGCACGCGCTCGCGGTCTCCACCAAATCCGGGCCCGCTCCGCTGGCGGGATCGCCGGACCTGCCTGATCCTGTCGATATGGACAATGTACGGAGGAGTCTTCTCCTCGGTGCTGCGGCAGCAGGCGCATCCACCCTGCTGCCAGGGCTGGAGCGGCTACGTACCATCGTGAACGCCCAACTCGGCGGGCCCAGCCTGACCGACTGGGAGGAACTCGCGTCGGAATACGGACACGGGGTCATCTCGCGCCCCTTGGCCGAGACGATCCGTGACCTGTCGATGGACGTCCTGAGCCTGCAGCAGACGCTGGCCGACGTGCCCAGTCGGGACGCGGTCGGGTGGGCGAGGGTCAACGCCCGCATGACGTTCTTGCTGGCTCACGCGCTGGGGCTGGCCGGGGAGACCCGGGAGTCGCGGCACTGGTGGAACGCGGCGCGCCGGGCCGCGGAACAGACCGGCGAGAACGAGGTCGTCGCCGCGGCTCACGCCTGGGAGGCCGTCCAGGCGCTCTACGAGAACCGGCCGCTGAACGTGGTCCTGCGGCGGGCGGACACCGCCATCGGGCTCACCGAGAAGCGACCGGGACGTGCCACGGCGGAGGCGTTGTGCGCCCGTGCCTACGCGCTGACCCTCATGGGTGATCGACAGGGGGCGCTCGCCAGCCTGGAGCGGCAGGCCGACGTGTTCACCAAGCTGCCCGACGACGTGACGCGGGCGACGTTGAACAGCGAAGGGTGGGGGGAACCTCGGCTCCTGCACACCCGATCCCTCGTGCTGACCACGCTGGGCGACCCGGCCGCGCCCTTCGCCCAGCAGGAGGCGCTCAACGCCTACCCCCAGCAGCACACGCGGCAGATAGCGCAGATCGGCCTGCACCGGGCGGCCTCAGCGGTCCGGGACGGATCGGTGGACGAAGGGCTCGACGCCGCAGCCTCGATCGTGGAAAGTCTGGGGCCCGGAAACGTGACGCAATTCGTCCGGCATGTTGCCCATGGTGTGGCTGATGCCGTACCGGTGAGACGCGAGACGAAATCTGCTATTACTCAATTTCGGGAACGTCTTGCCATAACGTCGAGCAAAGGGGACATGTGACTGACATCGAATACCGATGCCTGACGGGTGAAGCCGCCGCCGAAGTGCTCAACGAGGAGTACGTCGGCCTGTACCAGGAAAATTACTCCGAACCGCCGTACCTGTCCGGGCCGCTCTACAGCACCGACCGGTACGCCGAGCGCACAGGCCGCCAGGTGAAGAGCCCCGGCTTCGTTCTGGTGTCGGCCCGCTCCGGACCGACACTCGTGGGGTTCAGCTTCGGTCTTACCTTCGAGGCGGACCGCTGGTGGGGTGGAGAAACCACTCCACCACCGGCCGAGATCGCCAATTCGCGCAAGTTCGCCGTGATCGAGCTGAACGTACGCCGGGGGTATCGAAGGGTCGGTATCGGTCGGCGCCTCCTGGAGACGCTGCTGGCGCAGCAGGACGCCCCCTACGCGACGCTGCTGTCCGATCCCCAGGCTCCGGCCTACGACATGTACCGGCGCTGGGGGTGGAAGGTGATCGGCCCTGTCCGGCCTGCCCCTGACGCCAGACCCTACGACGCCCTGGTGTTGGAGCTCGGCTGCAGGTAGTCAACGATTTCCACGCCACGCCACGCCACGCACGCCGAAGCGGAAGAGGTGGAAACGGATCTATGCGTCCATGACGCGCGGCGACGACGGCCCTTGGAAGTGGTCCCTTTCACGGTGAGCGCGAGGTGATCGTAGATGGCACGGTCGATTCGCCGTCACCGATCTCGCCGAACTTGAGACGGCCCGCTCCGCCAGTGCGGCTCGAGGCGGGACGCGTAGCGCGAAAAGCCCCTCATCGCCTCGTACGAGGCGATGAGGGGCTTGTGGGGTCCCGATACGGCCAGTTCCTAGGTCACTGCCACGGGTGTGGGGACGACGGCTGTGCACGGCCTCCGCGCATTCCTCCAGCGGCTCACCCTTACGGGCGTGGGGACGACTCCACGCCACTTGGGTCCACATAGCCAAGAGCCGGCTCACCCCCCACGGGCGTGGGGACTACCTCCCCGCCGCCCCCGCGGCCGACACGACCTCTGGCTCACCCCCACGTGGGGGTGAGCCGCGCGCACTCTTCGGCCCGGCTGGTTGTCTCTCGTCCTCCCCGCGCCCGTGGGGGTGAACCGATGCGTCCAGCGCGCCAAGCGGGCCCCGCCGTCCTCCCCACGGGTGTGGGGAATCGCTCCTGACTATCGTCATGGCGCCGGGTGTCGCGACGAGGTCATAAAAGCCCTGAGGAGAGCGGCTCAAGAGCTGTTCACACTCTGCACGACGTCGGAGATCCCGTTCCTGGATCGCGAGCTGGCGATCTGGCGGGAGGGGAGGGCTATAAAGATCATCTCCCAGATATCTCCCATGAACGGAAGAAAGGCCCGATCCGCTAGGCGGATCAGGCCCTCTACCTCGGGAAAGAACGTCGGGGTGACAGGATTTGAACCTGCGGCCTCTTCGTCCCGAACGAAGCGCGCTACCAAGCTGCGCCACACCCCGTTCGCACGTCTGGTCTTGCTCGTGCTTGGGAAAGTCTAGCGGACTTCGCGGGTGCTTGCGTCGCCACGGCGACGGGGCATGAGGGTCAGCAGACTGGCCTCGGGGTAGCAGGAGAATCGGGCCGGGGCGTACGGGCTGGTGCCCAGACCGGCGGAGACGTGGAGGTAGGCGGAGTCGTGGCGGCTCATGCCCTTGACGCGTGCCCGGTCGATCCCGCAGTTGGTCACGAGGGCGCCGTAGAAGGGGATGCAGAGCTGCCCGCCGTGGGTGTGACCGGCGAGCAGCAGCTGGTAGCCGTCGGCGGCGAAGCGGGTCAGGTTGCGGGGCTCGGGCGAGTGCATCACGCCCAGGCGCAGGTCGGCCTCGGCCGGGGCGGGACCGGCGATCAGGTCGTAACGATCGAGGTTGATGTGGGAGTCGTGGATGCCCCCCACGGCCACGTCGAGATCGCCGGCCTTGACCCGGGCGGTGGTGTTGTTCATGTCCAGCCAGCCCTCGCCGGCCATGGCGGCGCCCAGCTCCTCCCAGGGAAGGGTGGGGATCTTCTGCCCGTAGTCGGCCTTGGAGGTGCGCCACAGGTAGCGGACCGGGTTCTTCGGCCGGGGCTCGTACATGTCGTTGGAGCCGTAGACGAACAGGCCGGGCCGCGACAGCAGGGGCTCCAGGGCGTACATGAGGGGCGCGATCGCGTCGGGGTGGGAGATGGAGTCGCCGGTGTTGACGACCAGGTCGGGGTTGAGGTCACCCAGCGAGCGCACCCAGTCGATCAGCATCCGCCTGCCGGGGGTGAGGTGCAGGTCGGACAGGTGCAGGACGCGCACCGGCCGCTGTCCCGGCTCCAGGACGGGCACGTCGAAGCGGCGCAGCCGGAACGCGTTGCGCTCGACGATCGAGGCGTACGCGAGGCCGGCCACGCCGGCACCGAGCAGGGACAGGGGCACCGCGGCTGCTTTCCTCACGTCCTCATCATGCCCGAGTCCCACCCGGGATCCGGCCTCCCGAAGGAAACTCGGGATACAGCGGGGCTGGTGAGGCGGCAAGATGGACCGCATGAGCGCATTGAAGGACAAGCTGAAGGCCGATCTCACGGTCTCCATGAAGAGCAGGGACGAGATCCGCACCCGCACGATCCGCATGGCCCTCGCGGCCGTGAACGTCGAGGAGGTCTCGGGCAGGACGGCCCGGGAGCTCAGCGACGACGAGGTCGTCAAGGTGCTGGCCAAGGAGGCGAAGAAGCGCCGGGAGGCGGCCGAGGCGTTCAGCGGCGCCGGGCGGGCGGAGCAGGCGCAGGCGGAGCTCGACGAGCAGGCCGTGCTGGAGGCGTACCTGCCCGCGCAGCTCTCCGACGAGGAGCTCGCCGCGCTGGTGGAGGAGGCCGTCGCCGAGAGCGGT
>NZ_JBFABE010000019.1:0-125605 GCF_040640155.1 Streptosporangium sp. NPDC023615 | reverse complement strand
ATCGTAGAGATAGAACGGGGTGGACTCGCCGGTGAGCGTTCCCGGCGGCGCCGCGACGAACAGCTCGCAACGGCCCCTGACCCGAGCCGAGCCCGCTCCGAGCCTGGGCCCGCTCCGAGCCTGGGCCCGCTCCGAGCGTGGGCCCGAGCCCGGCCGGGATCCGAGCCGAGGCTCGGACGAGGCGTCGGCGGCCCGGGTCAGCGCGCGACACGGCGACGGCGCAACATGAGCCCGCCGGCGGCGGTGATCACGAGCAGGGAGCCGGTCGCCACGAGCGGCCGGCCGTCGGGCCCGGCCTCACCACCGCCCCCGGTCTCCGCCGACCCCGCCGGGGTCCTGTCCACCTCACCGGCCCCGGCGTCCTCGGCGTCGGTGTCCGCCCCGGCGTCGGTGTCGGTGCCCGTGTCGGTGTCGGTACCGGTGTCAGTAGCGGTGTCGGTGCTCGTGTCGGTGCTCGTGTCGGTCTGCTGCTCGGTGCCGGTGTCCGGAGCCGTCCCGCCGGTACCGCCGATCACGAGGTCGTAGGGGGTCAGGAGATCCTTGTTGCCGACCTCGCACTCGATCACCGGATTCTGGGGAGCCGTCCCGAAGTTCAGGGCACCCGGCTTCACCTTGCCCGTCCCGGCGTTGGAGGGGGTGGTCCTCAACTCGACCGTGGTCGCCGGCAGCGGGATCACCTGGCCCGCGGCGACCGGATCGAGCACCCCCGTCCCGGTGGCGGACGTCAGCCCGGACATCCCGCTGATGCCCGCGTACGCGTACAGCGAGGTGCCGGTCGTGAGCCCCGCGGCGGGCGCCTTCAGGCCGGTGCCGGCCGCGTAGATCCCGCGCCAGCCGATGGTCGCCTGCGTGTTCGGCGTGGCGGTGGCCGGCAGGGTCAGCTCGACCTGGACCTTGATGTTCTGCGGCTGGGTCTCGCCGTCGGTCGTGCACTCGTACTCCACGATGGTGGTGATCACGTGCACGGCGGCGGTCCGGCTCCTCGGCGTCTCGGGCACGGCCGCGTGCGCCGGAAGGGAGAGCAGGGCCGGTCCGCAGGCCAGGAGGACGGCGGAGATGACAGAGGGGGCTCGCACGGCGACTCCTGTAGCGACACATGGGGCAATAGGAGAGACGTGTCGCAAGGATCTTCGGTTGCCATCATGTCCGCATTTGGACACTTTCTTATCTTGTCCGTTGAATGCGCCGGTAAGTCCCGCCTCGCCTACCGGGCCTGCCGGTACGCGAGACGGGGACGGGCGGGAAGGGGGGCGGGGCGGCCGCCGTCGCGGGGTCAGAGCGCGGCGCGGGTGAACTGCTGGTGGGTGCCGGTGCCGCAGGGGTACTGCTTGAACTGGACGTCGTCCTGCGAGGCGCCCGGAAGGTCCACGCACTTGCCCGAGTGGCGGGCGACCAGCCGCAGGTAGCCGCCTCCGGCGTCGGCCAGCTTGAACTGCTGGTTGGTCCCCGTGCCGCATGCGTACTGCTGGATCGCGGCGCCGTCGGCGGTGCTCGCGCCGTTGACGTCCAGGCACTTGCCCGAGTGGCGGGCGACGATCTGGACGTAACCCCCGGTGATCGTCTGGATGCGCCACTGCTGGTTGGTGCCGCCGCCGCAGGTGTACTGGATCACGGCGGCGCCGTCGGCGGTGGACTGGTCCGTGACGTCGGCGCACTTGCCGGAGTGGCGCACGGTGAGCCGGTCGTAGCCGGAGCCGACGGCGTTGATCGTGCCGACCGCCGCGTCGATCGTGACCTGACGGGTGTAGGTCAGGCTCATCGTCGTGTCGCCGGAGAACCGCACCGGCAGCCACACGTACCGGGAGTCGTTGACCGGTCCGCCCCAGGCCCCGGCCCACCGGTCGCCCAGGTACAGGTAAGAGGTGCCCTGGCTGCCCTGGACCGGCAGGACGTAGGCCGGCTGGGAGCCGAAGGTGAGGCTGTCGCCCGCGTTCTGCCAGGCGCTCCACGGGCCCGTGATGCTGGTCGCGGTGGCGTACTTCGCCTGGTTGGGACTCCAGCCGGTCGCGCCGGAGGTCAGCATGAAGTAGACGCCGTTCCGCTTGAACAGGGCCGGCGCCTCCCGGTGGTCGCCGTCCCAGACGCGTACCAGGGTCGCGACGTCGGTGTAGTTCGCGGTCAGCCGGTAGACGTGCAGGTCGTAGTTCTCGTCGGCGGCCGAGATCATGTAACCGGTGCCGTCGGTGTCCACGAACGCGGTGATGTCCCGGGACATGTGCCCGAGCGGCCGGAAGCTGCGCAGGTAGGTGTAGTTCCCGTCCACCGTGGAGGAGACCGCCACGGCCGCCCGCGCCTCGCCGTAGTCCCTGCCGTTCTCCTTGTGCATCCACATGACGAACTGGCCGGTGCTCGCGTTGAAGACGACCTTCGGCCGCTCGATGTTGGCGACCCGCAGCTCGGCCGCGCTGGACTGGGTCAGCACGTGGTTGCGGAACTCCCAGTTCCTCAGGTCCGTCGACCGGTACGCCGAGACGTAGCGGAACGTGCCGTCGGCGTTGCGGTTCTCCCCGAACCAGTAGTAGTACGCGCCGACCTTGAGGACGCCGCCGCCGTGGGCGTGCAGCGCGTTGCCGGAGGTGTCGGTGAACGGTACGCCGACCGGCACCGTGACCGGCGCGGCCTGAGCGGACACGGTACGGGCCGGCGCGTCCTGGACGGACGTGACGCCGGCCGGCGCCGTGGCGGACGCGCCCTGAACCGACGCGGCCCGGACGGGGGCGGCGGCCCCCAGCGCGCAGGCCAGGGCCAGGCAGAGCGCGGACAGCGGAGGGAGGAGGCGGCGGGGACGGGGACGGGGCATGAGAGGACTCCTCTCGAAGGGGGGTCAGCCTTTGACGCCGCTGAGCAGGACGCCCCTGACGATGTAGCGCTGGGCGACGAGGAACAGGGCGACCAGGGGCAGGATGGCCACCAGGGCCCCGGCGAAGAGGGCCGGCAGGTTGACCGCCTGCTGGTTGAGGTTGGTGGAGAGCGCCACCTGCACGGTCCAGAACTCCGGGTCCTGGCCGATGACCAGCGGCCACAGGAAGGCGTTCCAGTGCTCGATGAAGGACAGGATGCCGAGCGAGGCGAACAGCGCGCCCGAGTTGGGCAGCGCCAGCCGCAGGTAGAGGCCGAGGTGGCCCAGGCCGTCCACCCGGCCCGCGTCCTCCAGCTCGCGCGGGAAGCGCAGGTAGAACCCGCGGAACAGCAGCACCGCGAACGCGCTGAACAGGCCGGGCACGATGAGCCCCCACAGCGTGTTCACCCCGCCCATCGAGCCCACCACGACGAACGTGGGGATGAACGTCGCGGCGCCCGGCACCATCATCGTGACGATGATGAAGAAGAACACCGGCCTGGACGCGGGGACCGGGATCCGGGCCAGGCCGTACCCGGCCATGGAGGCCAGCAGCGTCGCCACCGGGGCGGAGATCGTCGAGATCAGCGTGGAGTTCCACAGCGCGTGGGTGAGCGGCACGGCCTCGTTGCCGAAGGCGTCGGCGAACCCCTGGAGGCTCACCGTCTCGGGCCACCAGTGCCAGTCCAGCGAGCCGAGTTCCCGCCTGCTCGTCAGCGCGTTGCGCACCAGCAGGTAGAACGGGAGCAGGAACGGCACCGCGAGCACCACGACCGCCAGGTAGGAGCCCAGGTTCCGCCTCCTCACCGGCCGTGCGGGCCTCACCGGCCTCGCGGACCCCGTCGCCGGTGTCGCCGGTGTCGCCGGTGTCGGCGGTGTCACCGGTGTCGTCGCCGTCATCGGGCCTCCTCCTCGGCCGACCTGCCGAAACCGGCGAAGCGGCCCTGCAGCAGCGTGAAGGCCACGATGAGCAGCGTGACGACGAACGCGCCCGCCGAGCCCGCGCCGTAGTTCTGCTCGCCGAGCGCGGTCTGGAACAGGTAGATCAGCGGGGTCCTGCCGTCCGCGCCGCCCAGCCCCGACAGGTTGGAGGCGAGGATGTTGTAGAACTCGTCGAACGCCTGGAAGGCGTTGATGATCAGCAGCAGGGTGACCGCCACCGAGGTGTTGCGCAGCATCGGCCAGGTGATGTGACGGAACAGCCGCCACCCCGACTCGGCCCCGTCGACCCGCGCGGCCTCGTAGAGCTGGGCGGGGATCTGCTGGATCCCGGCCAGGAAGAGGATCATGTAGAAGCCGGTCTGCAGCCAGAGCCGGACGGTGACCAGCACGATCCAGTACAGCGGCGGGTCCACGGTGGCCACCCAGCCGATCGACTCCTCGTACCCCAGCAGGTAGGCCAGGCTGTTGGCCACCCCCGAGGGCGTGCCGCTGAACAGGCTCATCTTCCACACCAGGGCGCCGACCACGTACGAGACGGCCGCCGGGATGAAGAAGGTCGTCCGGAAGAACGCCCGGCCCCCGCGCAGGCGGTTCACCAGCACGGCCAGGCCCAGCGCGAACGCGAACGTCACCGGCACGATGATCAGCGTGAACACCACGATCGTGACCAGGGACCTGGTGAACGCCGGGTCGGTCAGCAGGCGCCGGTAGTTCTCCAGGCCGTTCCAGGCGCCCAGGCTGATCGTGCCGCGGGCCTCGTTGAAGCTGAGCAGCAGGCCCCAGCCGATCGCCACGTACTTGAACACGAACAGCCCGGCCACCATCGGCAGCGTGAGGACGAGGAACGCGCGCCAGGCGGGCCAGTTCCGCGCCCACCCCGCCCACCCCGCCCGGCCCGCCGCCCGCCCGCCCGGCCCCGTCCGCCACGGGCGTCTCGGCGCGGGCCCGCCGGCGCCCCCGGTGGAGGGCGCCTCGGTCGCGGGGGCCGGGTTCACAGCGCGGGCATCTGGTCGAGGATGTCCTGGGAGCGCTTGGCCGCCTCGGCGAGCGTCCTGGCCGGGTCGGCGTCCTTCTTGACGATCGCGGTGACCGCGTCGGTGTACGGCTGGCGCACCTCGGGTGTCCACAGCGCGGGCTGCTTGACGCCGTTGGCGGTGGTGGCGTCCATCACGGTCTTGGCGAGCCCGGTCCGCAGCTTGTCGGCCTGGGTGGCGATGCTGGTGCGCGGCGGGAGATGGAAGCCGTAGGCGAGGTTCCAGTCGGTCTGCGCGGCGGTGTTCTCCACCCACAGCCAGCGGACGTAGCGCTTGGCGGCCTCCAGGTTGGCGCTCTTGCCGTTGACGACCTGCACCCAGCCGCCCATGTTGACCACCGGCTCGCCGCCGGCCTTGAACGCGGGCAGCGGGAAGGTGCCGACGTCGTCGCCGAGCGCCTCGGTCATGGCGGGCACGGCCCAGAGGCCGCCCCACTGCATGGCGGCGGCGCCGGTGACGAGCGCGCCCGGGTCCCACCAGTCGGTGGAGTAGCCCTGCAGGGTGGCCTTGGCGTCGTAGAGCTCCTTCAGCGCGGTCAGCACCTCGACCACCGCCGGGTCGTCGTAGACGATCTCCCGGTCCCGGACCAGCGGGTTGCCGTTGGACCACGGGACGACCGTGGCCAGCGGGCCGACCCCGTCGTTCCCGACGAACAGGCCCTTCTGCTTGCCCGCGGTGAGCTTCTTCGCCGCCCCGGACAGCTCGTCGAAGGTGGTCGGGACGGGCAGCCCGGCCTTCTGGAACAGGGACGGGCGGTAGAAGAGCAGCATCAGGTCGACGACCATGGGGACGGCGTAGACCTTGCCGCCCCAGGTGTACGCCTCCAGCACCTTGGGGTCGAAGTCGGCCTTCTCCGCGCCGAGGACGTCGTCGAGCGGGGCGACCTGGTTGGCCTTGACCATGTTCGGGCTGACGTCGTTGACCTCGTAGACGTCCGGGCCGCCCGGGGTGAGCACCGCGGCCGTCCACTTGGTCGCGTAGTCGCCGGGGATCCAGGACACCTTGACGGCGATGTCCGGGTTGGCCTTGGTGAAATCGGCGGCGTAGCGCATGGCCGCCTGCTGGGTGCCCGCCTCGCCGTACTCGTGGTACCAGTGGTTCAGCGTGATCTTGGGGGCGCCCGCGGGGGAGGCGCCCCCCGCCTTGGCCATGGGGTCGCCGCCGGAACAGGCGGAGACCGCGGCGCCGGCGACGAAGAGCACGGACCCCTTCAGGAATCCGCGGCGCGTGGGGGAGCTGTCCATCGGGGTCACCTCTCGCGTGGGGGGACGGAACGGCGCCGATGCCAGGTAACCGGTTACTTAGACGTCTGAGGCGGACGCTAGACGTGTGATCAGGTGCCGTCAAGGTTCTGATGAACGCCGGATACCCGGCTCCGCAGGACTGAAAGCCTTTGTACTGGTGTTATGCCGACTGTCATTCGTCATCTGTTAACTTTTCGTTACAAAGCCTCGAAACCGCTCTTGACGCCCCGGCGGGAGAGCTCTTAGCGTCAGGACGACATCTAGTAACCGGTTACCTGGCCCGGGGAGTTCCATGAGACTGCCGCCTGACGATCGGGTCGCCTCCCCGCGCACCGGCTACACCCGCGAGCACTGGCTCGCCGCGGCCGACGGCCTGCTGGAGGCCGTCGTGCCGTACGCGGTGCCCGGGTTCGCGCAGATCCGGCTGCCCGGCAGGCAGAGCTGGGCGGGCCCGGAGTCGGACGGACTGGAGGGTTTCGCCCGCACGTTCCTGCTCGCCGCGTTCCGGGGCGACGGCGCCGTGCTGGAGCGCTACGCCGAGGGGCTGGCGAGCGGTACCGACCCGGCCTCGCCCTACGCCTGGCCCGCACTGGCCGACAACTCCCAGCAGATCGTCGAGGCCGCGTCGATCGCCCTGGCGCTGCACGAGAGCGGGCTCTACGACACCCTCGCCCCGGACGTGCGGAGACGCCTGGCCGGATGGCTGGGCGGCATCGTCGGCACCCGGACCTGGCCGTGCAACTGGGTGCTGTTCAAGGTGGTCATCCAGCAGTTCCTGGCCAACGTCGGCGCCCCGCACGACCCGGCGGAGATCGCCGAGGCGCTGGAGCAGGTCGAGGGCTGGTACGTCGGCGACGGGTGGTACACCGACGGCGACGGCCAGAACTACGACTACTACTGTGGCTGGGCCATGCACCTGTACACGCTCTGGTGGACGCGCATGTCGGGAGCGCCCGCCGACGTCTACCGCGACCGGCTCCGGCTGTTCCTGGAGGGGTACGCGCGCATGTTCGCCGCCGACGGCGCCCCGGTCCACCAGGGCCGCTCGCTGACCTACCGGTTCGCCGCGGCGGCGCCGCTGTGGCTCGGCGAGCTCTTCGACGCCACCCCCCTGTCGCCCGGCACGACGCGGCGGCTGGCCAGCGGCACCCTGCGGCACTTCCTGGACCGCGGCGCCGTGGGCGAGGACGGGCTGCTCAGCCTGGGCTGGCACGGTCCCTTCCTGCCGGTCACCCAGCCCTACTCCGGACCCGCCTCGCCGTACTGGGCGAGCAAGGGCTTCATCGGCCTGCTGCTGCCCGCCGGCCACGCGGTCTGGACGGCGACCGAGGAACCCGCCCCGGTGGAGACGGCCGACCGGGTCACGGCCCTGCCCGCGCCCGGCTGGCTGCTGCACTCCACCCGGCGCGACGGGATCGTCCGGCTGCTCAACCACGGCAGCGACCACAACGCGCCGCCCCCGGCCGAGGCCGTCGACGACCCGCACTACGCCAGGCTCGCCTACTCCACCCACACCGCGCCGGTCGCCGCCGGGGACGGCGGGGGCTGGGACGCCGGCGAGCAGGTGACCTTCGACGACCACATGGGCTTCGACGACCGGGAGGCCCTCGACGACCACGTGGCCCCCGACGACCACGACCCCTTCGGCGACCGCGAGCCCCTCGACGACCACGAGGTCTCCGACCGCCACGTGCCCCCCGACGCCCGTCCGCTCCTCGACAACCACCTGGCCGTCGTCGCGCCGGACGGCACCGCGAGCCGGCGCCGGCGCGTCGAGCGGATCGGGGTGGCCGACCGGTTCGCCGCCTCGCGGTACACCGACGACACGCTGCCCGGCGGGAAGGTCGTGGTCGAGAGCGCCTCGGTCGTGCACGGCCCCGCCGAGATCCGGGTACACCGCGTCACCGCACCGGCCGGTCACACCGTCCGGGACGCCGGGTACGCCGTGCCGCGGGGAGGGCCGGAGAGCTCGATCACCCCCCTGTACGGCTGGGAGCGTGAGGGCACCTCCTGCTCGCCCGGCGGCACCGCCTTCGGGCCGGAGACGCGCACGCCGTACCTGGAGGCGGTCCACCCCGGCGGCAGCGCCCTGTTCGCCTCCCTGGTGACCCTCGGCGCACCGGCGGCCCTGTACGGACCGGCGTCCTCCGGCGACCCGGCGGCCCTCGGCGGACCGGCGTCCTCCGGCGCCCCGGCGGTCCTCGGCGGCGGGCGGCCCGGCACTACGCTGGACCTGCGGGTACGCGGGGACGGCGTGGAGATCGCCCTGCCCGGCGGTGAGCGGGTGGAGGTCGCGCTCGGCGACCGGCCCCGCTACCGGCGGCGCGGCCCGGACGGGGACGTCGTCACCTGGGAGGCCGGATGAGCACGGTGAAACGCGTCACCATCAGGGACGTGGCCGGTCGCGCCGGCGTCTCGGTGGCCACGGTCTCGCGCGTGCTCGCCGGTGACTACCCGGTGCTGGCCGCCACCCGCAACAAGGTCATGCGCGCGGTCCGCGACCTGGACTACGTGCCCAACGCGCACGCCAGGGCGCTCTCGGCGGACCGGCCCGGCGCGATCGCCATCGTGGTCAACACCGTGGCCGTGCCCTACTACGCCTACATCGCCCAGGGGGTGGAGGAGCAGGCGGCGCGGGAGGGCAGGCTCTCGCTGATCTGCACCACCGGCGGCGACACCGGCAGGGAGCTGTCGATCGTGCAGCTGTTGCGCGAGCAGCGGGCCGAGGCCGTCATCCTGGTGGGCAGCGTCGTGGTGGACGAGGAGTACCGCAAGCGGATGACCGAGTACGCGCACTCGCTGGCCGCGGCGGGCTCGCGCCTGGTGCTGTGCGGGCGCCCGCCGCTGGAGGAGGGCGGCCCGGCCCTGGTCGTCGGGTTCGACAACGCCGGCGGCGCCCACGCGGTGACCTCCCACCTGCTCTCGGCGGGCCACCGCAGGATCCTCTACCTGGGGTCGCGCCCCGGCCACTCCACCTCCGACAGCAGGGTCGCGGGCTACCGCAGCGCGCTGGCCGGGTACGGCGTCGCCGCCGACCCCACGCTGGAGGTCGAGGGCGAGTTCTCCCGCGCGGCCGGGTACGCCGCGATGACCACGCGGCTGTCGTCGGGCCCCGTCGACTTCACCGCGATCTTCGCGGGCAACGACCTGGTGGCGGCGGGAGCGATCCAGGCGCTGCGCGAGCGCGGGCTGCGGGTGCCCGACGACATGTCGATCGTCGGCTACGACGACGTGCCGCCCTCCGTCGACCTCGGCCTGACCACGGTGCACCTGCCGCACGACGAGCTCGGCAGGACGGCGGTGCGGATGGCGCTGGGCCGCGACGGTTCCGGCCCGACGGTTCTCGGCACCCACATCGTGGTCCGGGACTCGGTCCGGCCGATCACCGTCCGATGACCCCGTCCGCGGCGTTCGCCATGCAGCCGGACCTGCTGCCCGAGCTCTTCCCGCCCGACCTGCGGCACCGGCTGTCGCGGGTCGCGCGGGTGCGCGAGGGGGTGCTCCACTCCTTCGACCTCGTCCCGTCCCTCGACGTGGAGATCCTGATCACCGGCTGGGGGTGCCCGGCGATCGACGAGGGCGTCCTGGCCAGGACCCCCGGGCTGCGCGCGGTCGTGCACGCCGCCGGGAGCGTCAAGGGGCACGTGACCCCCGCGGTGTTCGAGCGGGGCATCGCGGTCTCCTCGGCGGCCGAGGCCAACGCCCAGCCGGTGGCCGAGTTCACGATGGCGATGCTGGTCCTGGCCGCCAAGCAGGTGTTCGTCAGGGCGCGGGCGTACTCCGCGGACGGCTGGTCGGGCGACGCGCTGCCCGGCGTGGCCACGCCGGGCGCGGGAGGGGGCCTGAACGGGGCGGTCGTGGGCGTCATCGGCGCCTCCCGGGTGGGACGGCTGGTGATGGAACGGCTGCGCGACCAGGGCGCGCGCGTCCTGCTCAGCGACCCCTACGTGGGCCCCGCCGAGGCGGAGGGCCTGGGGGCCGAGGCCGTCGGGCTCGACGAGCTCTGCCGCCGGGCCGAGCTGGTCACCGTGCACGCCCCGGCGCTGCCGGAGACCCGCGGGCTGCTGGACGGGCGCCGCCTCGCGCTGCTCCGCGACGGCGCGGTGGTGGTCAACACCGCCCGCGGCTCCATCGTCGACACCGACGCCCTGGTACGGCACTGCGCCGGGGGACGGATCGCCGCCGTCCTCGACGTGACCGATCCCGAACCGCTGCCCCCCGGGCACCCGCTGCTCGCCCTGCCGAACGTGCTGGTCACCCCGCACCTGAGCGGGGCCAGGGGCAGGGAGCTGCGCCGCCTGGGCGAGTTCGCGGTCACCGAGGTCGAACGGCTGGCGCGCGGCGGCCCGCTGCGCGGCGCCGTCCGGCCGGCGGACCTGGACCGGATCGCCTGAACCGCCCCCCGGGGCACCCCCGTCCGGGGGCGCCGCGGCAGGACGGTCGCCGACCCCCGTCCGGGGGCGTCGCGGCGGACGCTCCCCGGCGGCCCCCGCCCCCGCCCCCGTCTCCTCCGCCGCCGTCGCGTCACAGGGACGGGACGACGAGGGCGATCAGCACGAGGTTGAGGACGACGATGACGGTGGTGGCGCAACCGGCGGCCACCGTGGTCGCCCGCCGGTTGACCCAGGCGCCCATCACGTCGGCGCGACGGGTGAGCAGCAGCAGCGGGACGAGCGCGAACGGGATGCCGAACGAGAGCACCACCTGGCTCAGCACCAGGGCGTGCGTGGGGTCGACGCCGAACGCCAGCACCGCCAGGGCCGGGACCACCGCGATCAGCCTGCGCAGCGAGAGCGGGATGCGGCGCCGCAGGAAGCCCTGCATGACGACCTGGCCCGCGTACACGCCGACGCTGGAGGAGGCCAGCCCCGAGGCCAGCAGGGCGACGGCGAAGAGCGTCGCGGTGAGCGCCCCCGACCCCTCGGAGAACTGCTCGTAGGCCCCGTGCAGGGTCGGTTCGGCGCCGGTGCCGCGCAGCATCGACGCCGCCGAGACCAGCATCGCCATGTTGACCAGGCCGGCCACCCCCATCGCCAGGACCACGTCGATCCGCTGGGCGCGGATCAGCACCTGGCGGTGCGACTCCCGGTCGCCGGTGAACCGCTCCTGGGTGAGGGCCGAGTGCAGGTAGACCGCGTGCGGCATCACCGTGGCGCCGATGATGCCGGCCGCCAGCAGCACGCTGGCCGACCCGTCGAAGCCGGGGACCAGCCCCCTGGCCATCTCCCCGTAGGGGATCTCGGCGTTCAGCAGGTGGTAGAGGAAGGCTCCCACCACGACGGCGAGGAGCGCGGTGACGACCGCCTCGAACCTGCGCTGCCGGGCCGTGCGGATGGCCAGGACGACGAAGGAGGCGACCGCGATCAGCACGCCGCCCTGGAGCATGGGAATGCCGAAGAGCAGGTTGAGGGCGACCGCGCCACCGATGAACTCGGCGAGGTCCGTCATGATCACGACGATCTCGGCCTGGAACCACAACCCCCACACCACCGGTCTCGGGTAGTGGTCGCGGCAGAGTTCCGGCAGGTTGCGCCCGGTGGCGATGCCGAGCTTGGCCGACAGGTACTGCAGCAGCATCGCGACGACGTTCGCGCTCAGCACCACCCAGAGCAGCAGGAAGCCGAAGCGGGCGCCGCTCTCCACGTTGGTGGCGAAGTTCCCCGGATCGACGTACGCGACGGCCGCCACGAACGCGGGCCCCATCAGCCCCACCATCCGCTGCCGCATCCGCCCCAGCGGGCGGGCGGGGAGCCTGCCCGGCCGGGGGGCCTCACCAGAGATCACGGGCTCCGGGCTCGAAGCGTGTGGAACGGAATCCACGGCACCCACCTTCGGAGTTCGACGGACGAGGACGACACGGGCTCGGTCGTGGATCGGGGCCGCATCCCTCTCCCGCGTGGGATCCGGCCCCGGAACCGGCGCCACCGGGGTGGCCCATCTCTTGTTGTACTGCGCCGGGGCGCCCCCGTAACTGTATGGGCACGTTATGTAACGCTAACTTTTTGATTATCATCTGTGACGTTCCGTCACCGGACGGGCTCAACGGTCCGGAGCGGGAGGGGGTGGGCGCCGGCCGGGGCGAGGGTCGCGCGAGCGGGGCCGCGGGCGGGCGTCAGGGAGAGCCGGCCGACGCCTGGGGCCGACCGGCTTTGAGAGCGCTCTCAGATCAGGATAGATCGATCTCCGCCTCCTTGGCCAGGAGGCGGATCGGAGACGTGTGTGCCGGGAGCGGTATGCGTTGCGATAGAACGCCCGATTTTCTGTGCCCTTCCGCTTCCCGCCTGCACCTCGGCACTTTACCTATTCGTTACCAACGCGAAACATTGACTGCCGTGTCGCGGCCCGTTACTTTTCGGTCAGAGAGCGCTCTCTCAGATCGGTCCGCTCTCGGTCCACCCCCTCTCCCCGGAGGCACCCCCCAATGGATCTCACGATCCGGACCACCGGTCCGGACAGCGCGCACCCCCGCGGAGGACGGCCCGGCCTCCTCCGTACCGGCCTCGGAAGCGGCTCCGGCCGGAGGCGGCTCGCCGCCGGCGTCGTCGTCGCGATGGTCGCCGGGATGCTCGGCCTCGGCGCCGCCCGCTCCGCCGAGGCCGCCACGGTCGGCGCCGGCAGCTACGCCGACACCCTCCCGGCCGGTCGCTCACTGCCGGCCGGCTGCGGCTCCCTGTCCACCAACCCCCGCCAGTGGGTGACGTCCAACGCCCCCGGCGGAGCCGTGCCCACCAACGACTGGTGGTCGTCGCTCCTGTTCAAGAAGACCGACTGCGCGTACGGCGAGCCGCTGCACGCCCACCCGCTCTCCTACGACACCTTCGGCAACGGCCTGGGCCTGTCCTACACCACCACCCCGGCGATCAGCGGCACCGCGACCGGGGTGGGGGAGTACCACTACCCCTACACGGAGAACATCCGCGTCGGCGTGTCCGGCCTGAACTCGCCGGACGTCAAGGTCGACGGCTGGAGCGACTGGACGGTCACCCCGTACTGGAGCGGCAACGGCCGGACCATGAAGGCCACCATCGGCCACGGCCTGCCGTTCTCGTACTACCAGGTCACCGGCGGCGACGCGCAGATCACCACCGCGGGCGCCCCGTCGGTCTGGTCCAACAACGGCGCGACCATCGGGTTCACCGCGGGCGGCCGCGACTACGTCGCCTACGCCCCGACCGGCGCCACCTGGTCGGTGAGCGGCACGACGATCAGCTCCTCGCTGGCGGGCAGGGGCTTCTTCTCCGTGGCGGTGCTCCCCGCGGGCGGCGACCGCGCCGCGCTGGCGAACACCTACGGCCAGTACGCGCACGCCCACGTCACCGGCACCCGTGTCTCGTACTCCTACAACCAGGGGACGAGCAGGCTGGAGACCACGTACGCCTTCACCACCACGGCCAGGCAGGGGAGCCAGAGCGGCACGGTCATCGCGCTCTACCCGCACCAGTGGAACCACCTGACCGGCTCGACGCCGCTGGCGCAGACCTACGTCTCCGCGCGCGGCCAGATGAAGATCGTCACCGGTACGCAGTTCAGGACGTCGATGAAGTACACCGGCGTGCTGCCCGAGGTCCCGGCGGTGGCCGACAGCTCCGGCGCCGATCTCACCACGATCACCAACCAGCTCAACGCCGAGCTCGGCAACCCCATGGACATCCGCGGTGACGACACCTACTGGACCGGCAAGGGCCTGGGCCGCGCCGCCCGCATCGCGGAGATCGCCGACCAGCTCAACCTGACGTCGGTGCGCGACGCGGCGCTGAACGCCATCCGCGGACGCCTCAACGACTGGTTCACCGCCTCGCCCGGCAAGACCACCCGGGTCTTCTACTACAACCCCTCCTGGGGGACGCTGCTCGGCTACCCGGCCTCCTACGGGTCCGACCTGGAGCTCAACGACCACCACTTCCACTACGGCTACTACATCGCCGCCGCCGCCACGCTCGCCAAGTTCGACCCGAACTGGGCCAAGCCCGGCCAGTACGGCGGCATGGTGGACCTGCTGATCCGCGACGCCAACAACTACGACCGCTCCGACACCCGCTTCCCGTACCTGCGTGACTTCGACATCTACGCCGGCCACGACTGGGCGTCCGGGCACGGCGGGTTCGGGTCGGGCAACAACCAGGAGTCCTCCTCGGAGGGCATGAACTTCGCCAACGCCCTCATCCAGTGGGGTCAGGCCACCGGCAACACCGCCGTCCGCGACGCGGGCGTCTTCATCTACACCACCCAGGCCGCGGCGATCCAGGAGTACTGGTTCGACTCCCGCGACCAGAACTTCCCCGCCGCCTTCGGCCACAGCACGGTCGGCATGGTCTGGGGCAGCGGCGGCGCGTACGCCACCTGGTTCAGCGCCGAGCCGGAGATGATCCAGGGCATCAACATGCTCCCGGTCACCGGCGGCCACTTCTACATGGGCGAGAACCCCGGGTACGTGACCACCAACTACAACGAGCTGGTCCGCAACAACGGCGGGCCGCCCACCGTGTGGCAGGACATCATCTGGGAGTTCCTCGCCCTGGGCAACGGGGACGCGGCGCTGGCGAACCTGCGGGCCAACGGCGGCTACACCCCCGAGGAGGGGGAGAGCAGGGCGCACACCTTCCACTGGATCCGCAACCTGGCGGCCCTGGGCACGGTGGACACCTCCCTCACCGCCGACCACCCGCTGGCCAAGGTGTTCGGCAAGAACGGCGCCCGCACCTACGTCGCCTCCAACATCACCGCGAGCCCCCTGCGGGTGACCTTCTCCAACGGCACCGTGCTCAACGTGCCGGCCGGGAAGACGGCCACCTCGGGCGCCCACACCTGGAGCGGCGGCAACGCGACCGGCGGCGGCACGAACCCCGACCCGACCCCCACGCCCACCCCGACCCCGACGCCGACGCCGGACCCGAACCCGTTCGCGGCGACGCGCTACCTGCAGTCCGGCGGGGCGCTGCCGGGCACGGCCGGCACGGCCGGCAGCGTCACGCTGGCCGCGGCGAACGGCAACCACGACGGTAACCCGACCAACGCGCAGGTCTTCACGGCCACCGGCCTCACCGCCGCGCACAACGGCGGCTCCACCGCGTTCGACCTCTTCGTCGACGCGGGCACCACGATCGCCAACGGCACCCAGGTGCGGGTCTCCTACGACCTGACCGGCAACGGGAGCTGGGACCGGGTGGAGACCTACGGCTACTTCGCGACCGACCCGGTGACGGGCTGGGAGCACTACACCGCCGCCGCAGGGCCGCGGTCGGCCTCCGGGACGCTCGGCAACCTGTCCAACGGACGGGTGAGGGTCGAGGTCTGGAACGCCATCGGCAACGGCACCACCAGCCTCGGCGTCGGCAACCGGTCCACGGTACGGCTGCCGTTCGGCTGATCCCCGGGTGACCGGTCCCCGGCCGGTCACCCCACCACCGGCCGGCCCGCTCGGCCGGCCCGCTCAGCCGACCTGTGACGGGACGGCCGGGAGCCCGCGCTCCCGGCCGTCCCCGTCGCCGTTCCCGGCCCCGGCCCCGTTCCCGGGGACGGGGCCGGCGGCGTCGTCATCGAAGGACGGCCACGGCAGGCCGACGGGGCTGGAGGGGGGCAGCACGCCCGACTCCACGACGACCCGGGTGAACGGGCGGAGCAGCCGGGCGAGGGCGGCGGTGCGCTCGTCCCCGAAGGCCCGCCAGGGGCGGGCCGCCGCCTCGTCGGTCAGCCGCTCGATCCGCTCGCGCTCGCGCGCGCCCTCGGGCGTCAGGACGCCGGCGGCGTCGGCCCACCCGCGCTCGCGCAGGGCGGCGGCGCCCGCCTCCCACTCCTCGTCACCGAAACGCCGCGCCACCCGGAGCTGGGCCAGGTCCGTCTCGCCCGCCGCCACCTTGAGCAGGTGGGCCTCGACCGGAGAGACGTCGTGAGCGACGAGCGCGGCCACGTGCCCGTCGCCGCGGTGCTCGCGCAGCGTGGTCGCCGCCTGCCAGAGCACCAGGTGCGGCTCGTCGGGCGCGGGCAGCGCCTGGTTCGCCGCGCCGAGCACCCGGCCCGCGGTGTCGGCCAGGGCGGCGGCCTCCCAGGCCAGCTCCGCCGCCGCCCGCATCTCGTCCGATCCGAGGGCCTCGGCGCCCAGCAGGCTCCGCAGCGCGTTGCCCGCGCCGTCGAGCCGGGCGCGCAGCACGTCCCCGGGGGTCGCGAACGACCAGGCGTCGGGGAGGGCGCGGGCGACGTGGGCCGGGGGGAACCCGTGGAAGGCGGCCGTGACGACCCCGGGCCCGACCGGTCCGAGCGGCGCCGCCCTGGTCGCGAAGTACCCCATCCAGAAGCCGCGCATGCCGACCGCGTCGGCCGCGGCGCGTGCCTCGGCGGCGAAGTACGTGACGACGTGCAGGGGTTCCAGCAGCCCCCACATGACACGTGGAACGTTCGGGTCCGGTTCCGGCACGGTTCTCACATCCCGTCTCGTGGATCCTGGGGAATCCGCCTGCGCATGTTCATACGGTACTCGGCGGGATGTCCGCATGATCTCCTCGTGCGACCCCCGCCCGGTCGCGGCGCCGACCCGACCGGCGGGTGAGAGTCAGGGGCGCCGGTGAGGTTGGGTCTTCTCAACAGGTGATCGCCGGGTTATCAAGAGCTCAGGCCGGGTGGTGAATCCCGGCATCCCGCCCCCGACGCCACGAGCGCGTCCACCCCCACCGATGGAGAACTGCATGCCACGGTTACGGAAAGTGACATCTCGAATCCTCTGTGTTCTCGCGCTGCTCTCGGTGGGTCTCACCGCCGCGGCCACGAGCGCGCAGGCGTCCGTCCCCAACCGGTGGGGGTTCGCGCTGGTCAACATCACCTCCGGTGTCCCCGACCCCGCGCACCAGGCCGGTAGCTGGTCGGCCGGGTTCAACGTCAGCGTCACCCCCGGAGGCGTCGGGCAGACGTACGTGAGGTTCCCGCAGCTCGCGGTCAACGGTGGAGTGGTGCACGTCACGGCGATATCGGATACCGCCTACTGGTGCCAGGCGCAGAAGTGGGCCCCCTCGGGCGCCGACATGGTGGTGGCGGTGCAGTGCTACCGCTACGGGGGCGCCCCGGTCTTCACCCCGTACAGCATCGTGTTCGAGCAGAGCACCGGCACGCTGCCCGCGCCGCAGGCGTTCGGCTACGTGCACTACAACGGCGCCGGGATAACGAGCCAGTTCAACTCGGCCGGGGCCGTGAACACCGTCGCCGGCGGCGCGGGCGTCTGGACCGTCCAGCTCCCCGGCCTGGGCTCGTCCGGGTACGCGGGCAACCTCCAGGTCACCTCGGCCAACCCCGCCCAGCCCGCCCGGTGCAAGGTGGGCGCCTGGGCGCCGTCCGCCGGCACGCAGGCCGTCCAGGTGCGCTGCCACAACGCCACGAACGCGCCGCTCAACAGCGGGTGGAGCCTCACCTACCAGCGTGAGCGCGCCATCACCGGCGGCGCGCTCCCGCCGGGCAGGTTCGGCTACACCTTCGACAACACCCCGGCCAACCCCGGCCCGTACGCCCCTGTGCCCCCGGCGGTGAACTACAACTCCGCGTCGGCCGTCAACACCGTCCAGGGCGCCGGCCTCGGCCTGCGCCTGGTGACCTTCCCGGTCGTCGGTGCCCTGCAGGACAACGTCCAGGCCACCGCGTACGGGCCCGGCCCGGAGTACTGCAACCTGCAGAGCGTGTGGAACACCTTCGGCGGCTCGGTCTACGTCCGCAACGTCGTCTGCTACAACGCCGCGACCCGCGTCGACCGGCCGTCCATGGTCAGCTACACCTCCCGCTACTGAGACAGGGCGCGGGCAGGGCGGGTGCCGCGCCGGCCGGGAACGGGCCGGCGCGGCACCCACGTCCGGGCGGGCCGTCGCGGTGATCCGTCTCCCCTCGTGGGCGCGCCGGGCCGGTCGCGGTACCGACCCGGCGGGCGGGGGGAGAGCCGGGGACCCTCGCGAGGTTGGGCCTTCTCAAGGGGGGATCGCCGGGTTATCAAGAGCGCAGGTCGGACGGTGACCTCCGGCGTCCCGCCCGCCGGCGCGACCATCGCGTCCACCCCCTTCGGACGGAGAACGGCATGCCCCGATTACGGAAAGTGATCCTCGGAATCCTCTGTGTCCTCGCCCTGCTCTCGACGGGCCTGCCCGCCACGTCCGCGAGCGCGCAGGCGTCCGTCCCCAACCGGTGGGGGTTCGCGCTGGTCAACGCGACCTCGGGCACCCCCCCGCCGGCCTACCAGGCCGGTAGCTGGCCGGCCGGATTCACCGTCGGCGTCACTCCCGGCGGCGTCGGGCAGACGTACGTGAGGTTCCCGAAGATCGGGATCGCGGGCGGCGTGGTGCACGTCACGTCGGTCGCGCCGACCGCCTCCTGGTGCCAGGCGCAGAGGTGGGCGCCCTCCGGGGGCGACATGGTGGTGGCGGTGCAGTGCTACCGCTACGGGGGCACCCCGGCCTTCACCCCGTACAGCATCGTCTTCGCGCAGAGCACCGGCACGCTGCCCGCGCCGCAGGCGTTCGGCTACGTGCACCACACCGGCTCCTTCGTCGCGAGCCAGTTCAACTCGGCCGGGGGCACGAACGTCGTCGGCGGCGGCGGGGTGGGCGTCTGGACCGTCAGGCTGCCCGGCCTGGGGTCGGCCGGCCTCGCGGGCAACCTCCAGGTCACCGCGGTCGACGACGCCCGGCCGGCCCGGTGCAAGGTGGGCGCGTGGACGCCGTCCGCCGGCGCGCAGCTGGTCCAGGTGCGCTGCCACAACGCCACGGACGTGCCGCTCGACACCGGGTGGACCCTCACCTACCAGCGGGAGCGCGCCATCACCGGCGGCGCGCTCCCGCCGTACAAGTTCGGCTACACCTTCGACAACCTCCCCTACAACTCCGGGCCGTACGTGCCGGTGCCCGCGGCGGTGAACCACAACGGCCAGGGGAGCGTGAACGGCATCCAGGGCGCGGGCGTCGGCATGCGCCTGGTGACCTTCGGGGCGCTGGGCTCCCCGCCGGACCACATCCAGGTCACCGCGTACGGGCCGGGCCCCGAGTACTGCAACCTGCAGGGCGTGTGGGTCTCCGGCGGCTCGACGCAGGTCCGCAACGTCGCCTGCTACAGCGCCACGACCCGTATGAACCGGCCGTCCTTCGTCAGCCACGCCTCGCTCCACTGAGACCGGGTGCCGGGACGCGGCGCCGCTCTCCCCGGCCGGCGCCGCACGGCAGGTCAGCGGTGTGACCTGTCCGACGGGGCGTTCCCGAATGGACCCCGCCCGGGCGGGTAGCCGAGGACGATGACGACTTTCGGTTTCCACTCCTCACACGAGCAGATCCACCCGGCCGAGCTGCTGAAGGCGGTCACTCGGGCCGAGCAGGCGGGGTTCGACGCGGCGATGTCGTCGGACCACTTCTCCCCGTGGAGCAAGCGGCAGGGGCAGTCGGGATTCGCCTGGTCCTGGCTGGGGGCGGCGCTCCAGGCCACGGACCTGCCGTTCGGCGTGGTCAACGCCCCCGGCCAGCGCTACCACCCCGCGATCATCGCCCAGGCGATCGGCACCCTCGGGGCGATGTACCCCGGCCGCTTCTGGGCCGCGCTGGGCTCCGGCGAGGCGAGCAACGAGCACATCACCGGCGACCGCTGGCCGCGCAAGGAGCTGCGCATGCAGCGGCTGCGCGAGTGCGTGGACGTCATCCGCGCGATGCTGGAGGGGGAGGAGGTCAGCCACCAGGGCCTGGTGACCGTGGACCGCGCCCGGCTCTGGACCCGCCCCGAGGTCACCCCGAAGCTGGTCGGCGCGGCGGTGAGCCCGGAGACCGCCCGCTGGTGCGCCGAGTGGGCCGACGGCCTGATCACGGTGAACGCGCCCGTCGAGCGGCTGCGCGAGGTCGTCGGCGCCTACCGGGACGCCGGGGGCAGGGGCAAGGCGGCCCTGCAGGTCCACGTGAGCTGGGCCGAGAGCGACGACGAGGCCCTGGCCATCGCCCACGACCAGTGGCGCAGCAACGTCTTCTCCCCGCCGGTGCCCTGGGACCTGGAGACCGCCGAGCTCTTCGACGTGGTCTCCGAGAACGTCTCGCCCGCCCAGGTCGCCGAGTCCGTGAACGTCTCCTCCGACCTGGGCTGGCACGCCGCCCGGATCAAGGAGTACATCGACCTGGGGTTCGAGGAGATCTACCTGCACCACGTCGGCCAGGAGCAGAGCGCCTACATCGACGCGTTCGGCGCGAAGGTCCTTCCCCAGCTCCGCTGAGGGGAGGCGCCCGAGGGGGCCGGGGGGGCGTCCGCGGAGGACGTGCCCGTGGAGGGCTCGCCTCGTACGAGGGGGCGGGCTCGCCCCCTGGGGCGCCCGAGGCCTCGCGGGAAGCCGGTGACCCCCGGGGGCGATGTGCCCGAAGGAGCGGGCGACCCGCGCCCGGGAGGGCCGATGACCTTCGGGAACGCCGTGTGCCAGGGGGGTCCGGTGCCCTCCGGCAAGGCGATGGGATGGAGGGATTTTTCGTCATTTTTGCGACATCTGGAGGAAACAATTAAGGGGGATCAATTCCCAACGGGTGGGTGGATGTTCTACATTTGGTTGTGGGAGCGCTCCCACTTTAAGGAGGCGCAGTGTCTCTCCACCACGACTCATCCGCGGCGTCCCTCGGAACCGCCCACGAGTACACGGCCGAGTGCCTACTGCCCGCCACCCCCCTGAGCGTGCGCGACGCCCGCCGCATGGTCCGCCGCGAGCTCTCCCTCTGGGGCGCGGACGAGCTTCTCGACGACTGCCTGCTGGTCATCAGCGAGCTGGTCACCAACGCCGTCGAGCACGGCGGCGCCGCGTGCGCGCTGCGCATCCGCGGCGCCGGGGACTTCGTCCACGGCGAGCTCTTCGACCCGGGCGGGGGGACCCCCCGGGTGTGCGCCCGCGACATGGACGCCACCGGCGGCCGGGGTCTGCAGATCGTCGAGTCCCTCGCCGACGACTGGGGCGTGACCCACCTCCCCGCCGGAGGGAAGATCGTCTGGTTCGTCATCAGCCTTCCCGCCCCCACCCCGCCCCGCCCCGCCATCGCCCCCGTCTTCCAGCTCAGGTAGATCCCCGGGCCGGGGGCGAGCCGGCGACCGCCGTCCCCGACGTCCTCACCGCCCGCCGCGTCCGGACCGCCACCGCAGTCCCGACCGCCACGGGAGTCCCGGCCGCCCGCCGGGGTCCCGACCGCCACCGGGGTCTCGACCGCCCGCCGGGTCCTGAACGCCCGCCGGGGTCCTGAACGCCCGCCGCACCCGGGACCCCCGACGGGTCCGGGCCACCCGCCGGACCCGGAACACCCCGCGCCGGAGCCCCCGCTCCCCGAAGCAAGAGCCGGTGGAAGGCGTCCGCGGCCGCACCCGTAGTGTGCGGGACGGCCGCCTCCCATCGAAAGACACGGCACCCTTCATGATCACGTACGACCACACCCGCCGTGCCTGCTACACCGGGTACGTCACGCAGGCGATCGTCAACAACCTGGCCCCGCTGCTGTTCATCGTGTTCCAGACCCGCTACCAGCTCCCCCTGGAGATGCTCGGCCGGCTGGTGCTGCTCAACTTCGCCACCCAGCTCGTCACCGACATCGTGGCGGTGAGGTTCGTGGACCGTACCGGCTACCGCGTCCCGCTGGTGCTGGCCCACGTGCTCGCGGTGCTGGGGCTGGTGCTGCTCGCGCTGGCCCCGGCGCTGGCGCCCTCCCCCTACGCCGGGCTGTGCGTGGCGATCGTCGTGTACGCGGTCGGCGGCGGCCTGCTGGAGGTGCTGGTCAGTCCCGTGGTGGACGCGCTGCCCAGCCCGCAGGAGGGCAAGGCCGCGGCGATGAGCCTGCTGCACTCCTTCTACTGCTGGGGGCAGGTCGCGGTGGTGGCGGGCAGCACACTGCTGCTGGCCTGGATCGGCCAGGACGCCTGGCAGGTGCTGCCCGTCATCTGGGCGCTGGTCCCGCTAGTCAACATGGTGGCCTTCCTGAGGGTGCCGCTGCCGGCCACCGTGCCCGACGAGCACCGCACCTCGCTGCGCGCGCTCTTCTCCGCCCCCGCCTTCGCCGCGGCGATGGTGCTGATGCTCTGCGCCGGGGCGGCCGAGCTGACCATGTCGCAGTGGTCCTCGCTCTTCGCCGAGCAGGGGCTGGGCGTCTCCAAGGTCTGGGGCGACCTGGCGGGACCGTGCCTGTTCGCCGTCCTGATGGGCGTCGGCCGGATCGTCTACGGGCTGTGGGGGGAGAGGATCCCGCTGGTGCCGGCGATGGCCTCGTGCGGCGCGCTGGCGACGGTCTGTTACCTCGTCGCCTGCCTGGCCTCCGACCCGCTGGTGAGCCTGATCGGCTGCGCGGTCTGCGGCCTGGCGGTGAGCCTGCTCTGGCCGGGGACCTTCAGCCTCGCCGCCGCCCGTTTCCCCCTCGGGGGCGCGGCCATGTTCGGGGTGCTGGCCGTCTTCGGCGACGCCGGGGGCGCGGCCGGTCCCTGGATCGCGGGGGCCGCCGCGGACGCCTCCGCCTCCGCCACCGGTCTCCTGGGGGGCCTGGCCGGTCTGCTCCCGGACGACGGGGGTTCGGGACTGCGCGCCGGGCTCCTCGTCGCGACCGCCTTCCCGATCGCCGTCGTCGTCGTCACCCTCGCGTACGGGGCCGCGACCCGGCGCGCGGTGGCGATGTCCGAGGCGGGGAGACCTCTCGATGGATAGTCCTATTCGCTCGGTGTTTCCATCGGTGCCGCACCTTATCCCTTTTTGACTATCTTGCGCGGAAGGGGTGGGTGTCCGGTAATCCCGCCGTCTCCGGAGCGGCGCGAGGCGGCCGCGGCGGTCGCGGAGCGTTTCCGTCCCGACCGCGTTAATGACTCTGTGTAAATGCCCTGGTTGATCCGCGGGGACGTCGGGCGGACGGCCCGGGGGCGTGGCGCGCGGCGGCGTGCGCGGACGGTTCCCTGCCCCCGCACGCGTCCGGTATGCGCGTGATCACGGTCGTGACGTCGTGCGCCCGGTGCCGGGGCCGCCGAGGACCGGAACGGTCCGGACCGGCGCCGACTCCGCCGGTCCGTGTCCGGAACCGGGTGAGGGCTCGCGCCGGAAACCCGGGCGCGGTCGTTCCGGGACCGGGCGGCGGAGGAGGGCGGAACCGGGGCCGCGCGGCCCGGGTCCCCTCCCGCGCGCCTCGGAAAGGCCGTGCCGTCAGGTCGCGCCGGGTCCGGCCGAAGCGCGTGCGGGACCTGGAGAAGGCCCGGAGAAGGCCCGGAGAAGGCCCGGAGGAATCGCCGCGGGAATCGCCGTCGAAACGCCCGGGGCGCGCCGGGTGTTCGCGGCGCGGGTCGGTGAATGACGCGTCCGGTCGACGCGCCGGAATCGCGGGCGGCGGGATCGGGTGATGCGCCATTCTCGAAGCGTGACCTCTTATGGTCCGACGAATACGCGTGGATACCCGGCGTTTGCTATATCAAAAATAAGTGGTGAGGGGCTCTGTGGGATATCCCGTATCCTCGCCGTCCTCTTCGTCAGGAGTTGCTCTCGCGTCCCCTCGCGGGTGCGCCCGAGGATGGGAGCCCCGTCGCCCACGTCCGTCCGCGCACCGTCACCTTTTCGTCCCCGTGTCGTCCCCACGCCGCCCCCGGGCCGCCCTCCCGCGGCCCCCGTGCGGCCGGGCGCCCCCGTCCCCTCCCGGTCGCGGGTGCCCGGGGGGCCGCCCGGTCCCGCCGGTCCGCCGGGGGCGGCCGAACCGGGCCCCCACGTGCCTCGCGGCGCCCGCGAGGAGCACGTTTCCCCTGCTCGACGGCTGTCCCGGCCGTCTCGGCCCCGGGTGGCCCCCATCCGTTCCGCCTCCGCCGTGCCACTCCGTCCGGATGGGGCGGGCCCCTCCGCGGGAGCGGCCGCGGGACGTCGGCGGGGGCACGGGCGGGAGGCGGCGGGCGGACGGTGAGGGCCCCGGCGACGGCCACCGGACGATCCCCCGCCCCCGGCGGGGTCGCTATGGATTTCACATCGACGCCCCCGTGAGAACACCTGGCCGACCGGTGTGCAAATTTCCTGTTAACTGCGGTTTCGCCGTGCCCGACGCCTTATCGCCTCCTTTGATCGAAAGTCAAGGTCTTGCCGATCGCTATTGATGCTGATAGTCAGTCTGGAGAGACATCAAGCTGAATCGGCTCTCCGAAAATCGGTTCTCCGAGAAGGGCTGTGCAGATGCGCGCACTCCTGCCGTACGGGATGGCGAACTTCGAGCGACGTGGTTTCCGGACCGATCGCCCGGAGGCGCGGGCGGTTCTGGAGGAGCGGGCCAGAAGCTTCCTCGACGGCTTCAACCTCGCCCTCTCCCGCTGGGGGGACGTCCACGAGGCGCTCACCACGGTTCCCGAGGAGAACCGGGGCTTCGCCTACGAGGGCGCGGGCATGTACGCGGCCTACCGCGACCTGCCCGCCCGCGGGCGGGACACGGCGCTGCGCCGGCTGCTCGACGGGCCGGGACGGGCCTACGTCCACCTGATCCACGTCGGCGCGGGCTGGGGGCTGAGCCCGGCACGGCTGCCCGCCCCGTTCCGGCTCCCCGGGACGCCGCTGCTGCGGTGGCTGGCCCTGGACGGCGCCGGCTTCGGCGAGGTGTTCTTCGGGGGGCTGCGCGCCCTGGAGCGCCGCAGCCGCCGCGCCCCCACCGCCCCGGGGTCCGCCCGCCTGGCCGGGTGCGGCCGCGCGCTCTGGTTCGCCCAGTCCGCCGACGTCGCCGGCGTGGCCGGCGTCATCGGCCGCCAGCCGGACGCCGCCCGCGCCGACCTGTGGAGCGGGATCGGCCTGGCCTCCGCCTACGCGGGCGCCACCACCGAGAGCGACCTGGAGGCCCTGGTGGCGGCGGCGGGCCCGGCCGCGCCCGCCTACGCCCAGGGCGTCGTCTTCGGCACCACGGCCCGGTTCCGGTCCGGCGTCGTCCCCGACCACACCGTCCTGGCCTGCCGCGTCGTGCTCGGGGCCGACCCCGAGACCGCCGCCTCCTGGGCGGACACCACCGCCGCGGACCTCGAACACTCACCGGACGTCGCCGCCTACCAGGAATGGCGGACCCGGCTGCGCGGCATCACGGCCGCCAGGCACGCCGCCTGATGCCCCGATCGGAGAACGGAATGGTCCAGACCGTCCTGCGCAAGAGCGTCCCGGCCGCGGTCGCGGTCCTGCTCTGCGGCACGCTGGGTTTCCTCACCCTGCGCCCCGGCATCGCCGCCGGTGAGGCCGAACGGCTCGCCGCGCGCTACTCCTTCCAGAGCGTGGAGCTCAACTCCTCCCCCGCCGGGGCCCGCCTCGAGCGCGTCGTCGCGCCCGGCCTGCGGAACATCCGGAGCTGGATCTCGGCCGTCGGCGCGGCCGTCGCCCTGACCGACCTGCGCGGTCTCGGCCACGCCGGCGACGTCTGCCTGGTCGACCCCCGCGACGACGGCGTCACGCTCCGGCCCGCGCCCGAGTCCGGAGGCGCCTCCTACGCGCCGGTCGAGCTGCGCCCCTCGGGCGGCGTGCGCTACGACGCGACGATGGCGCCGATGGGATGCGTCCCCGCCGACCTCGACGAGGACGGCGACACCGACATCCTCGTCTACTACTGGGGCCGCTCGCCGGTGGTGTTCCTCAACACCCGGCCCGGCGTCCCGACCGCCGCGGGGTTCACCGCGACCGAGCTCGTCCAGCCCATGCAGGTGTGGAACAGCACCGCGCTCAACGTCGCCGACGTCGACGGCGACGGCCACCTCGACGTCCTGGTCGGCAACTACTTCCCCGACGGGTCCAAGGTGCTCGACCCGTCGGCCGCCGACGACAGCCGCATGCAGATGCAGCACTCGATGAGCATGGCGCGCAACGCCGGCGTCAACCGGATCCTGCTCGGCCGCCCCTCGGGCGCCCGCGACACCCTGCCGGCGTTCACCGACGCCAGCGACGCCTTCGGCGACGACGTGGCGCGCTCGTGGACCCTCGCGTTCGGCATGCAGGACCTCACCGGCGACCTGCTGCCCGAGATCTACGTGGCCAACGACTTCGGGCCGGACTTCCTGCTCGCCAACGAGTCCACCCCCGGCAAGGTCAGGCTGCGGGCGGTGCCCGGCACACGGAACCTGACCATGCCCAAGTCCAAGGTGCTCGGCCACGACTCGTTCAAGGGCATGGGGGTCGCGTTCACCTACCCGGGCGGCACCGGGCTGCCGATGATGATGGTCAGCAACATCACCGACGAGTTCGCGCTGCAGGAGAGCAACTTCGCCTTCGTGCCGACCGGCCCGCCCGGAGAGCTCGCCTTCCGCGACGACAGCGAGGACCTGGGCCTGGCCCGCAGCGGCTGGGCCTGGGACGTCAAGGCCGGTGACTTCGACAACGACGGCGTCGACGAGATGCTGCAGGCCACCGGCTTCCTCAAGGGCGAGCACGACCGCTGGCCCCAGCTCCAGGAACTCGCCATGGGCAACGACGACCTGCTCGACCTGGCCGGGGCGTGGCCGAACTTCAGGCCCGGCGACGACCTCTCCGGCCACCAGCACAACCCCTTCTGGGTCCGTACGGCCGAGGGCCGCTACGCCGACCTGGCCCCGGCGGTCGGCATCGACCAGCCCGACGTCACCCGGGGCCTGGCCCTCGGCGACGTGAACGGCGACGGGCGGCTGGACGCGGTGGTCGCCAACCAGTGGGAGAACTCGCGGGTGCTGCTGAACCGGTCCGCCGGGCCGCCCGGCATCGACCTGGAGCTCGCCCTGCCGGCCGCGGGCGGCGGCACCAGGGCCGCCGTGGGCGCGCAGGTCGAGCTGACCGGCGCCGTACGGCAGAAGACCCAGCTGTACCCGGCCAACGGGCACGCCGGCGCCTCGGCGTCGCGGGTCCACCTGGCGGCACCCGGCGGCACCGTCACCGGCACGGTGACCTGGCGGGACGCGGCGGGCCGCCACCAGGCGCCGGTCTCGCTGACGGCCGGCCGGCACACCCTCCTGCTCAGCCCCGACGGAACGGCGGTAACGCGATGACGACCACGCTTCCCCAGCCGGGGGTCGAGACCCCGCCCCCGCTCCCGGCCGCGCCCGAGCAGGCCGCCCCCAGGGTCGACGTCCGCCTCAAGGCGCTGCGGCGGTTCGCCCTGTCGATCACCGTGCTCACCGTCGTGGGCCACGCCTTCCTCGGCTTCGAGCAGGCGCCGATCACCCCGATCGTGGCCGTGCTGACCGCGTACGTGACCGAGCTGCTGATGGAGACGGTCACCGCCTGGTCACGCGGGCGCCGCCCCGGCTACGCCGGGGGCTGGAGCGCGCTGGTCACCTTCCTGCTGCCCGCGCACATCGTCGGCCTGGCCTGCGCCATGCTCCTGTACGGCAACGAGTCGGTCTGGCCGTACGCCTTCGCCGTGGCGGTCGGCATCAGCCTCAAGCACCTGATCAGGGTCAGGGTGAACGGTTCGCTGCGGCACTTCCTCAACCCGTCGAACACCGGCATCGTCGTCACCCTGCTGCTGTTCCCCTGGGTGGGCATCGCCCCGCCGTACCAGTTCACCGCGAGCGTCGGCGGCGCGCTGGACTGGCTCGTCCCGCTCGGCATCCTGATGCTCGGCACCATGCTGAACGCCAAGCTCACCGGGAAGATGCCGCTCATCGCCGGATGGGTGGGCGGCTTCATCGCCCAGGCGTTCCTGCGCTGGCTGATCCTCGGCCACTCCCTGCCCGGCGCTCTGCTCCCGCTGACCGGGGCGGTCTTCGTGCTCTACACGAACTACATGATCACCGACCCCGGGACGACACCGGTCAAGCCGCGCAACCAGATGATCTTCGGCGCGACCGTCGCGGCGGTCTACGGCGTGCTCGTCAGCGTGAACATCGCGTTCGGCCTGTTCTTCGCCCTGGTGATCACCTGCGTGCTGCGCGGGCTGGTGCTCGTCCTCGCGCGCCGCCGTACCCCGGAGGTGGCGCGGTGAGCCCGGCGTCATCGCCGGACACACCGGACACACCGGACGCGCCGGGCACGCGGGGTACGCGGGGTACGTCGCGCATGAACACGGGCACGCCGAACACGGGCACGGGCACGCCGGGCACGGGCAGGCCCGATCCGCGGGCGCCGCGGATCGCCGTCGTCGGGATGGCCTGCCGCTACCCCGACGCCGTGAACCCGGGCGAGCTCTGGCAGAACGTCCTGGGCGGGCGGCGGGCCTTCCGCCGCTTCCCCGAGACGCGCCTGCGGGTGGCCGACTACGGCGGCGAGGGACCGGACTCCACCTACGCCGGTCAGGCCGGTGTGCTGCGCGACTGGGAGTTCGACCGCGGCCGCTTCCACATCTCCGGCGGCCTCTACCGGGCGGCCGACCACACCCACTGGCTCGCGCTGGAGACCGCGGCCGACGCCCTCGCCGACGCGGGCTTCCCCGGCGGCGACGGCCTGGACCGCGACTCCGTGGGCGTCGTCCTGGGCAACTCGCTGACCGGCGAGTTCAGCCGGGCCGCCTCGCTGCGGCTGCGCTGGCCCTTCCTGCGCAGGGCGGCCGTGGCCGCGCTGGCCGGAAGCGGCCTGGAGGGCGACGCCGTGGCCGGCGTCCTCGGGCGGCTGGAGGACCTGGTCAAGGAGCCGTTCCCCGAACCGGGGGACGAGACGCTCGCCGGGGCGTTGAGCAACACCATCGCCGGGCGGATCTGCAACCACTTCGACTTCCACGGCACCGGCTACACCGTGGACGGCGCGTGCTCCTCCAGCCTGCTCGCGGTGATGACCGCCTGCCGGGCGCTGGCCGACGGCGACCTCTCCATGGCGCTGGCCGGGGGAGTGGACCTCAGCCTGGACCCGTTCGAGCTGGTGGGCTTCGCCCGCGTGGGCGCGCTGGCCCGCGGCGAGATGCGCGTCTACGACGCCGACCCGACCGGCTTCCTGCCGGGGGAGGGCTGCGGCGTCGTCGCGCTCATGCGCGCCGAGGAGGCCGAGCGGCGGGGGCTGCGCGTCTACGCGTACGTGACCGGCTGGGGCAGTTCCTCCGACGGCGCGGGCGGCCTCACCCGTCCCACCGCGACGGGGCAGGCCCTGGCCATGCGCCGCGCCTACCGTCTCGCCGGTCTGGACCCGGCCGGGATCGGCCTCGTCGAGGGCCACGGCACCGGCACCGCCGTCGGCGACCGCGTCGAGATCGAGGCCCTGACCGAGGTCATCGGGATCGGCGCCGCGCCCGCGGCCCTCGGCAGCGTCAAGGCCAACATCGGGCACACCAAGGCGGCGGCGGGCGTCGCCGGGCTGATCAAGGCGGCCCTGGCCGTGCACCACCGGGTGCTGCCGCCCTCGACCGGCACCCGCGAGCCGCACCCCCTGCTCGGGCGGGACGGGGTGCCGCTGCGGCTGCTCGCCGAGCCCGAGCCGTGGGACCGGCCGGTGCCCAGGGCGGCGGTCTCCTCCCTCGGCTTCGGCGGGATCAACGCGCACGTGGTCCTGGAAGGGCCTCGCCGCACCCCGGCCAGGTCGCTGTCGGCGTCCACCCGCCGCTGGTCCGCGCCGGTCCCCGAACACCACGTCGTCGTCGTCGGCGCCACCGGCCCCGCCGCGCTGGCCGAGCGGCTGCGGCGGGTGGCGGGCCTGGCGCCCGTGCTCAGCCAGGCGGAACTGTACGACCTGGCCTGCACCTCGCAGGCGGACTCCGGCGCCGCCGCCGCCCGCGCCGCCCTGGTGGCCGCGACCCCCGACGAGCTCGGCCGGGCCGCCGAGGCCGCACTGACCGGGATCGACGCGTGGGACGGCGGGCTCCTCGTCGACGCGGGACGCGGCTACGCGCTCGCGTCCGGGCCGCCCGCCCGGGTGGGCCTGATGTTCCCCGGGCAGGCCGCGCCGGTCCGCGCCGGCCTCCCGGCCTGGGCCGCCGGGCTCGACGTCCCGGACTCGCCGGTCGCGCTCCGCGACGGCGACGCCGATACCGCGGTGGCGCAACCGGCGATCATGCGCCAGTCGCTCGCCGCCCTGGCCTGGCTCGACGCGATCGGCTGCGAGCCGGTGGCCGCGATCGGGCACAGCCTCGGCGAGATCGCCGCGCTCGGCTGGGCCGAGGCCCTCACCCCGGGGGACGCCCTGCGCCTGGCCGCCGCCCGCGGGGAGATCATGGCCCGGTACGGCACGCCGGGCACCACGATGGCGAGCCTGGCCGCGCCGCCGGAAACAGTCGCGGACCTGCTCGCCGGGACCGGGGCGGTCGTCGCCGCGTTCAACGGCCCCGCCCAGACCGTCGTCGCCGGGCCGGTCGCGGACGTGCGGGCCGTGGTGGAACGCGCCCGCGCCACCGGGGCCGACGGTGTCGTCCTGGCGGTCTCGCACGGCTTCCACAGCCCGGCGATGCGCCCGGCCGAGGCACCGCTGCGCGATCTGCTCGGCACGATCGCCACGGACGCGCCGCGCCGCCGGGTCATCTCCACCGTCACCGGCCTGCCGTACGGCGACGGCACCCCCGGCACCCCCGGTGTCCCCGGCTCCGTCGTGTCCCCGGAGGCCTCCGAGGTCTCCGGGACCTCCGGGGCCTCCGTCGTTCCCGGCCCCGGCAGCTCCTCCGACGCCTCCGGCGAGGCTTCGGGCGGCGGCGCGGTGGAGGCGCTGGTCGCCCAGCTCACCCGGCCGGTCAGGTTCGCCGAGGCGCTCGCGCGCCTGGCCGGCGAGTGCGACCTGCTGGTGGAGGCGGGACCGGGGACCATCCTGTCCGGCCTGGCCGCCCACCTGCCGGTCGTCTCGCTCAGCATGGACTGCGGCGGGAACCCCCGGCGCCAGGCCATGGTCACCGCCGCCCTGGCGGTGTCGGGCAACGCCGACCTGACGGCCTGGGCCGCCGGACGCGCCTACCGCCGCCTTCCCCTCGACAGCTCGCCGACGTTCCTGGCCAACCCGTGCGAGACCGTCGCCGGGAACGGGCCGGTCGCCGAGATCCCGGCCCGGCGCCCCGCCGCCCCGGTGGCCGGGCACGCCCCGGCGGACCGCACGACCGCCGTCCCCTCGGCGGACCGGACGAGCCACGCGGGCCGTAACGGCCACGCGAACGGCACCGCCGGCTCCAACGGCACCGCCGGCTTCACCGGATTCAACGGCATCGGCGGCTCCAACGGCTCGAACGGCCTCGGTGGTCTCACCGGCTCCGGCGCGACGGCCGCGACCGGGGTGGCCGGGGTGGGCGCGACCGGGGCGGGCGGCGCGCCCGACCCCCTGGAGTGCCTGCGCGCGGAGCTCGCGGCCGGGCTGGAACTGCCGCTGGAGACCGTCCGGCCGTCCAGCTCGTTCCTGGGCGACCTGCACCTCAACTCGCTCCAGGTGGTACGGATCGTGAGCCGGACCGCGCAGGTCCTCGGCCGGCAACTGCCCGCCGTACCGCTCTCGCTCGCCGAGGCGTCGGTGGCCGAGGCCGCCGAGGTGCTCGCCGGCCTGCCGTCGGTGACGGAGGAGAGCACCGAGGAGGTCGAGGGCGTCGGCGGCTGGGTACGCGCCTTCCGGCACGAGTGGGTCCCCGCCGGCCCGGCCGGGGCGGCGCCGGTCGCCGAGACCGGGACAGCGGTGTTCTCGCTCTCCGCCGACGACGGCCCCGAGGACGTGGCGGCCCTGCTCACCGAGATCGCCGGCCGCGCCCCCGAGCGGCTGGTCCTGCGCCACGACGGCCACCCGGCGGCCGAGGCCGTCGGCCGCAGCCTCGCGGTCGAGCTCCCGCGCACGTCCGTGACGGTCCTGCTCGCCCCCGGCCCCCACCCCGGCGACGACGGCGACGACGGCGACGACGGCGCGGTGAACGTCGCCGAGCACGGGTACGCCGAGCTCCGGCGGCTGCCGGACGGTTCGGTCGAGCGCCGTCGCACGGTCCCGTACCCGCTCGGCGCGGTCACCGGGACGGCTCCCATCGGCGAAGGCGAGGTCTGCCTGGTCACCGGCGGCGCCACCGGCATCACCGCCTACAGCGCCGCGGCCCTGGCCGAGCGGACCGGATGCGTGCTCGTCCTGCTCGGCCGTACCCCCGCGGAGGACCCCGCGGTCGCCGCGGCCCTGGCGGACCTGCAGGCCCGCGCCCGCGCCGTCTACCTCCGCTGCGACGTCACCGACCCGGCCCAGGTACGCGCGGCGCTCGCCGTCGCCGCCGGGCACGGGCCGGTGCGCGGCCTGATCCACGGCGCGGGCGTCAACCTCCCCCAGCGGCTGGCCGCCGTGACCGGGGAGACGCTCCGCGCGCACCTGCGTCCCAAGGTGGACGGGCTGCGCGTGCTCCTCGACGAGGCGGGCGACGACCTGAGCGTGGCCGTGGCCTTCGGCTCGATCATCGGCAGGCGCGGTCTGGCCGGGCAGTCGGAGTACTGCCTGGCCAACGACTGGATGAGGCACCTGGTCGAGGACTGGGCGACCGCCCACCCCTCCTGCCGCACCCACCTGCTGGAGTGGTCGGTCTGGTCGGGGGTGGGGATGGGCGTCCGGCTGGACACGATCGACGCCCTCCGGCGCCAGGGCATCACCGCCATCACCCCGAAGGAGGGCGCGGACCTGATGCTCGGCGTGCTCGGCGACGCCGAGGCCCCCGTCACGCTCCTGCTCACCGCCCGCTTCCCGGCCGGTCCCACCCTCGCCGTCGAGGGACCGCCCGCCCCGCTGCTGCGCTTCACCGAGCGCGAGCTCACCCGCACCCCCCGGGTGGAGGCCGTCTACGAGGCCGACCTGGAGGCCCGCACCGACCCCTACCTCGACGACCACCGCATCTCCGGCACCCGGGTGCTGCCCGCCGTGGTCGGCATGGAGGCGATGGCGCAGGTCGCCACCGCCGTGGGGCACGGCGCGACGCCGTCCGGGGGGTGGTCCTTCGAGGACGTCCGCCTGCGCGCGCCCGTCATCGTCGACGGCGACGCCCCGCATCCGGTGCGGGTGGCCGCGCTCGCCGGGCCGGACGGCACCGCCGTCGTGCTGCGCGACTCGGCCGACGCCTTCACCACCGACCGGTTCACCGCCCGCCTGGTGCCCGCGCCGCCCGTGCCCCCGGCTGCGGCCGCTCCGCGGGGCGGCGGTCCCGGGCGGGCATCCTCCGGACGGAACGGGTCCGCGCCGGGAGACCCCGGGCCGGTGCCCGCCGCGCACGGCTTCTACGACAACGGCCTGTTCTTCCACGACGGCAGGTTCCGGCGGGTCGCCTCGTACGGGCTGCTGACCGCGTTCCGGGTGGAGGCGGTGATCGAGGCCGGGGCGGGGATCCCGGAAGGGCGCTGGTTCTCCTCCTTCCACTCGCCCGAGCTGCTGCTCGGCGACCCAGGGACGCACGACGCCACCATTCACGCGCTGCTGGCCTGTGTCCCGCACCGGGAGGCGCTCCCCGTCGGGATCGACAGGTTCACGGTCTGGCGGCGGCCGTCGGGCCGCTGCCTGGTCCGCGCCCTCGAACGCGAGCACCACGCGGGCGAGTACGTCTACGACGTCGATCTCGTCTCGGCCGGTTCAGCCGGTCCGGCGGGTCCGGCGGGTCCGGGTCTCCTGGACGTCCCCGGTGACGGTGAGGTGCTGGCCCGGTGGGAAGGGTTGCGGCTGCGCGCCACCGGCCCCCGGGCATGGCCCGCGGGGATGCCGATGTCGCTGGCCGGGCCGTGGATGTCACGGCTGCTCGGCGAGAACGGCCTGGCCCAGCGCGTCGAGCTGGCCACCGTCCCGGGGCGCCGGGAGGACGACGCCGCCGCCGGGCTCGCCGCCCTGCTCACCGGCGGTCCCGTACGGCACGACGCGCGCGGCGCGCTGCGGGTCCCCGAGGGGGGAGTGAGCGCCTCCTACACCGGCGGTCACGTCCTCGTGGGGGTGGCCGGGCACCCGCTCGGCGTCGACTGGCAGGACGTCTCCGGCATCGCCGACGGCGAGTGGCCGGACCTCGTCGGCGAGCGCGGCACCGCCGTCACCGATGCCCTCGCCGCCAAGACCGGCGAGGATCCGGGCCTGTGCGCCGCGCGGGTCTGGACCGCCAGGGAGGCGCTGGCGAAGGCCGGGGCCGCCGTCGACGAGCCGCTCCGCGTCCACGAGGTGGGCCACCACGGCCTGGTCACACTCACCGCCGGCGGCTGGTGCGTGGCGACCGCCTCCGTACCCGGGACCGCGGTCATGGTGGCGACCGCGCTCCCCGAGGAGGTCTGATGCGCGCCTACCGTCACGTCCACACCGTCACGTTCGACGAGACCAACCTGGTGGGGAACGTCTACTTCGCCCACTACCTGCACTGGCAGGGACACTGCCGGGAGCACTTCCTCGCCGAGCACGCCCCGGGCGTGCTGAAGTCCCTGGCCGACGGGACGCTCGCGCTGGTGACCCTCGGCTGCGACATGACCTACTACGAGGAGTGCTTCGCGCTCGACGAGGTCGAGGTGCTCATGACGCTCTCCGCGGTCAGCGGCAACCGGATCTCGATGGACTTCGACTTCCGCCGGGGCGGCGTCCAGGTGGCGCGCGGTTCCCAGGCGATCGCCTGCATGCGCAGGACTCCCACCGGCGTCGCCCCCGTCCCCCTGCCCGCCGAACTGGCCACGGCCCTCAACGCCTTCGCCTGATCGCCCCCCGTCCCAGCCCCCCGTCCCAGCCCTTCGTCCGAGCCCTTCGTCCGAGTCCGTGACCTGGTCCCGCCGCGGTCGTACTCGACCACCCCCCTGATCATGAGAGGTCCGACATGACATCGCTCAACACCACCTGGCACCGCCCGGCCCTCTACGCCTTCCTGGCGATCGTGCTCGCCCACTGGGCCGAGCACATCGCCCAGGCCGTCCAGATCTGGGTGCTGGGCTGGCCGCTCCCGCAGGCCCGCGGCGTGCTCGGCCTGTGGTTCCCCTGGCTGGTCACCTCCGAGGTGATGCACTACGGCTACGCGGTGATCATGCTCATCGGGTTCGTCCTGCTGCGCAGGGGCTTCACCGGCCGGTCCCGGACCTGGTGGAACATCGCCCTGGGCATCCAGGTCTGGCACCACTTCGAGCACCTGCTGCTGCTCCTGCAGGCGGTGACCGGCAACCACCTTCTCGGAAGGCCCGCGGTCACCAGCATCGCCCAGCTCGTCTTCCCCCGGGTGGAACTGCACCTGCTCTACAACACCATCGTCTTCGTCCCGATGGTCGTGGCCATGGTGCTGCACATGAGGCCGAACCGGGCAGAGCACGACGCCATGATCTGCTCCTGCGCGGTGAAGATGCCGGTGCGGCGCGAGACGGTCGCGGCTTGAGCGTCTCCCCGCCGTGCCGCGGCGGAGCCGGAACGGGCACGTCCCCGGGCGGGCCGAAGGACAGGGGTGTGTCCCCGAGCGGGGGAACCGGCGCGCGCGGGCTCCCGGACGGGATGGCGGGCACGCGCGCGTTCCGGAGCGGGAGGTCCGGCGCGCGCGGGCTTCCGGACGGAGAGGGGCCGGCATGAGCACGGCGACGACCCCGGTGGAGACCCTGCCGGTCAGGAGACCCTCGGCGTTCTTCGCGGTGCTCGCCACCGTCGTGGGACTCGGGCTGCTCGCGCTGACCGTGCCGAGCCTGGGACCCACGATCCGGGCGGCCAACGCCGACGGGGCCAGGGGCACCTTCACCGCCGCCGACCTCAGGTGCGTCAACCACGGAGCACATGAGTCGTGCTCCTGGTACGGGGGGTTCGTCCCCGCCCAGGGCGCGGCCACGGCCCAGGAGGTCTACCTCTACGGCAGCGACCGTGACATGCTCCGTCCCGGTCAGCGGACCGAGGCGGTGGACGTCGGCCGGGGCAACCGGGTCTACGGGCCGGGCGGGTCACGCGAGTGGATCTTCGTCGGCCTGCTGACGCTCATCGGTCTCGGCCTGCTCGGCCTGGGCGGACGGGCCGCCGTCCGGCTCCGCGCACGACGACCTCGGGGATGAGGCGTTCCCGGCCGCCGGACTCGACCGCCGCACCCCGGGCCGCCATGTCCCGGCCGTCACCCCCGGACCGTCATGCCCGGTTCGTCGCGCCCCGGCCGTCACTCCCGGACCGTCATGCCCGGCTCGTCGCGCCCCCGGCCGCTCCCCGCTCCCGTCCGCGTTCGCGTCGCCTTGCGCGCCGCCGCTCGCGCGACGGGGGAGGAGCGCCCGGGGGCGCGAAGAACGGTGGCCGCTGCGGGCGGCCGCCCCTCTTCCTTCTCCTTCGGGGAACGCCGGTGGGGGCGCGTCCGCCGGGAGGTGCCGGTCAGAAGGACACCGGTCGGAGGGCATCGGTCAGGAGACGCCGGTGGCGTCACGGGCCGGCTGGGCCGACAGCCCCATCAACTGCGTGCACCGCAGCACCGCGGCCGGGTCGCCGTCGAGCGACAGGCTGCCGGTGACGACGGCGTCGAACGGGCTGATCAGCTGGGCGCCGATCCGGACGAACGTCTCGGCGCTCGTCCGCACCACGATGGCCGGGTCGTCCGCGGCGCCCCGGTGGGCCACCGCCTTGCCGTCGGTCACGGTGATGTGGAACACGTCGTCGTCGATCCGGAACTCGTACGACTCCCGCACGTCGGGCACGGGCCGTCCCTGGATCATGGCCTGCAGGGCGAAGAACCCCCAGGCGCTGCTGGTCATCCCCGATCTGGCGTCCTCGTCGGTGAGGAAGCGCATGCCCCACCGGGAGAAGTGCAGCAGCGGCTCGCGGAGCTGTTCCCCGACGGGAGTGAGCCGGTACCGCTTCCCGCGCGCGTCCCCCGGGACGGGTTCGGCGTCCAGGATCCCCCTCGCGCTGAGCGCCTTGAGCCGGTCGGTGAGCAGGTTCGGCCCGATCCCCGGCAGGTGCGACTGGATCTCGTGAAACCGCGCCGGAGCGATGATCAGTTCCCTCACGATCAGCAGCGTCCAGCGCTCCCCGATGATGTCTAGCGCCGCGGCCAGCCCACAGAACTGGCCGTAGTTCCGCTTGTCGGACATAAGCACGTGCTTAAGGCCTTCCTGTGATTTTTACAGTAGTAGCGCGTCCCTTCTGCCGGGACGCGCCCCGGTCAGGTCGGAATCGCCTTGAACACGCCGCCGGCGCGACGGCCGGACCCGTCCGGAACGTCGATCTCCCCCCGGGGACCGCCGGACGGGCCGCCGATGCCGGAGGCGTTCCGCGCGGCCGGCGGCGAGGGGAGCACGACCACCGCGCGGGCCGACGGGACCGCCGTGATCCCGTTCTCGCCGGTGCCGGGGAGGACGATCGTGCCGGGGGCCGGATTCCGGGCGGGGGCCCCGCGACCGGAGGCCGGGCCGTTGCTCGCGGCCGTCATGACGGCATCACCTCGTCAGAGCCTGGGGCTGCGGCCGTTTTCGCCGAGTCACTATGCACATACAAATTATATTCCCTGCAGGACGGCCGCGAGCTGATCTTTTTTGTGAAATAGCTATATAAAAAAATAGTATGATGTGCGTCGTGGGACGTCCGCGAAGAGGAGGGCGCGCGGCCGCGGCACAGAGGCGCCGGTGGCCCGGAATCTCCGGATGCCGGTGGTTCGGAAGGGTCACATGGGTATGACCAGCCGTGTGTTCAGCTCCGCGCCCTTCTCCGCGCCTCGTCCAACGCCCTTCCCCGGGACCCGTCCGACGCCCGGCCTCGAGCTCCGTGCGACGCCCGGTCCCGGGTCCCGCGCCATGCCCGGCCCTGGACTTCGTCCGGTGCCCGGCTCCGGGCCTCGTCCCGTGCGCCTCCCCGGGGAGGGACGGTGAACGAGCTTCACGCGCGGCTTCGTGCCGCCCTGCACGCCGAGCTGCCCGCCGCCTTCGAGCTGCGACGGGAACTGCACGCCGAGCCGTACGTGTCCGGCAAGGAGGAACCGACGCTCAAGCGGATGCTCGACGCCCTGCCCGAGGGCGGCGCGATGGAGCGGGTGGCGACGACAGGCGCGCTGCTGCGCGTCGGCGGTGAGGGCCTGGCCGTCGGCGTACGGGGAGAGCTGGACGCCCTGCCCATCCTGGAGGAGACCGACGTCCCCTGGGCCTCGCGAAACGGCGCCATGCACGCCTGCGGCCACGACGTCCACCTCGCCGCCCTGGCGGCGCTGACCCGGGCGGTCGACCGGGTACGGGCTCCGGCGCCGATGGTGGCCGTGCTGCAGCCGCGTGAGGAGAGTCACCCCTCGGGCGCGCGGGACATCGTCGAGTCCGGCGCGCTGCGCAGGAACCGGGTCGGCGCGATGATCGCGGCCCACGTCCAGCCGGTGCTCGACGCCGGGGAGACGGCCTGCACCCCCGGCGCGGTCAACGCCTCCGCCGACGAGTTCACCGTCGTGGTCAGGGGCCAGGGCGGTCACGCCGCCTACCCCCACCTGTCCCGCGACCCGGTCCTGGCGCTCGCCCAGATCATCGTGGCCGCGCAGCAACTGGTCAGCCGGGACGCCGACCCGATGACACCGACCGTGGTCACCTTCGGGACCGTCTCGGCCGGGAGCGCGCCCAACGCCATCCCGGGGGAGGCCACCGCACGCGGCACCCTGCGCACCATGTCCGAACCCTGGCGCCACCAGTTGCACCACCGGTTCCGCGAGATCGCCGAAGGGGTCGCCCGCGTGCACGGCTGCCAGGCGGAGGTGCGGGTCATGCACGGGGAGCCGGTGCTCGTCAACGACGCCCGCCTCGCCGAGGAGACCGGCTGCATGCTCGTCGAGGCCGCCCACCACATGCCCGCCACGCTGCGTTCCTGCGGTGCCGACGACTTCGCCCACTTCGCGTCGGTGGTGCCGTCGCTGATGCTGTTCGTGGGCACCGACACCGTGTCGGGACTGCACAGCCCCTACTTCCTGCCCGGGGACGAGACCGTGACGGCGGTCGCCGAGAGCCTGCTGGCCGGTTATCTCGCGGCCGCGCGGGTGATCGGCGCGGGAACGGCCTGACGCCCCCCGGGCGTCGGCTCACCGGCCGTCCCGGGACGGGGTCAGTACCCCGCGGCGGAGTCGATCACCCCTTCCGGCGGCAGCCCGGCCCGCAGGTTCCGGACGTTGCGCTCGACCCGCTCGCAGAACATCCGCGCCACGTACTCGGCGGAGTCGGCGCAGTGCGAGGTGACGAGCACCCGGGGGTCGTCCCAGAGCGGGTGACCCTCGGGGAGCGGCTCGGGGTCGGTCACGTCCAGGCCGGCGGCGGAGATCGTCCCGGCGCCGAGCGCGTCGACGAGCGCGCCGGTCCGGATGTGACCGCCCCGGGCGACGTTGACGACGACGGCGTGCTCGGGCAGCAGCTCCAGCTCCGCCGAGTCGATGACGTGCCTGGTCTCCGGCGTCAGCGCCAGGGCCAGCACCAGCACGTCGGTCCCGGGCAGCACGGCGTGCAGTGCGGAGGGCGGCAGCGTCTCGTCGGCGCCCTCGACGCCGTCCGGGCGGCGCCGGATCACCCTGATCCGGCAGCGGAACGGCTCCAGCAGCCGGATGAGCTCCACGGCTATGCCGCCGCCGCCGAGGATCGTCACGCTCCGGCCGTGCAGCGACCTGGGGTCGACCGGATCCCAGCGGGGCGTCCTGGCCTGCCGGGAGACGCTGCGCAGGCAGGCGAGGATCAGCATCAGCGCGTGCTCGCCGACCTGCCCGGCGAACGACCCCTTGGCGCAGCTGAAGACCACCGGGAAGCCGAACACGCCGGACTCGATGAACCGCTCCACCCCGGCCCAGGGGAACTGCACCCACCCGATCCCGGGATTCTCCTCCAGGGTCGTCCGCAACAACTCCGGCTCGCCGGGGATGAGCCAGACCAGCCCGTCGGCCTCGGCCGGAGGGGCGACGACGCCGCCCCCGGCGGACACGGCCCGCTCGACCATGGACCTCAGGTCGACCAGACCGGGGGAATTGGGGCGGTCGTGCGCCGCCCACTCCTCCGGAGAAGGCAGGATCGCAATTCGGGCTTCCATAAACCGTATTCTGTCGCGCCTTGTCCATCGTGCGCCACGGGCCGCGCACAGCGTCCAGGAACGGGCCCGCATCGTATCGTCCTGTCCGGCCGCGTCCGAATTCGATTCATCGACCGGAAGGGAACACGGGCAGCGCCCGGCCCGCAGGCACACGGGGCATTCGGCGTGAGCGTTCACCGGGAAACGCATGAATGACACCGCCCCCGCCCGCGCGAACATTCGCGCAAGACGACGGGAGTCGGAGGGCGCTACATTTTCCTGGGGACCCGGGCATTTCTGGAGGGGCAGATCGTTTTGAGCAGAGGGACGATCATAGGCGGACGCTACGAGCTGGACCCCCTGTCCCGCCGTGCCGGGGGAATGGGCGAGGTCTGGTTCGGCTACGACAAACGTCTCGCCCGGCAGATCGCCATCAAATTCATCAAAGTCGACAGGTTTTCCGACGGCCGCCCCGACGAGGAACTCGCCCGGCGCTTCATCCGCGAGTCACGGATCACCGCCCGGCTGGAACATCCCGGGGTCCCCGTCGTCTACGACTGCGGGACGCACGGCGACGACCTCTACATGGTCATGCAGCTCGTCAGGGGATGCCCGGTCTCGGTGCTGATCGGCGAGACCGAGACGCCGATCGCCTGGGCCGTGGCCATCGCCGCCCAGGTCTGCTCGGTCCTGGGCGTCGCCCACGCGGGCGGGCTGGTCCATCGCGACCTCAAACCGAGCAACCTGATGCTCTGCCCCGACGGCACGGTCAAGGTACTGGACTTCGGTATCGCCGCCGCGCTCGCCTCCGCCGACACCACGAGCCTCACCCGGACGGGCGAGGTGCTGGGCACGCCCGCCTACATGGCGCCCGAGCAGGCCATGAACGGGACGGCGGACCCGCGCAGCGACCTGTACTCCCTCGGCGTGATCCTGGACGAGATGCTCACCGGGAAGAACCAGTTCGCCGCCCCCACGGCGCTGGCGACGATGCGCAACCACACCGACGCGTCCCCCCGCCCGCTGCGCGCCAGGCGGTACGACGTTCCCGAGGGGCTGGAACGGCTCGTCCTGTGGATGCTCGCCAAGTCGCCGGAGCAACGGCCCCCCGACGCCGGCGTCGTCTGCGAGCGGCTGCTGAACTTCTGCCACGAGCTGCCGCCCTTCCCCGGCTACGTGAACCTCGACGCCCCCCACCCGATGCAGATGTACGCCACCGTCGTCGGGCGCATCATCTCCTCGATGGAACGCAACCGCCGGTCGGCCCATCACCGGCGGCCGATGCGCATCAGGAGCACCGCGGGACTGGCCCAGATCGAGCGCGCCGACCTGGAACGTGCCCGGCGGGACGCCGAGATCCTCAAGCGCCAGAGGCGTTTCAGTCAGGCGGCGGACCTGCTGGCGGAGGTGACGGGACCGGCCGCGAGCTCGTTCGGGGCGACCGCCTCCCACGTGGTCGAACTGCGGATCGAGCTCGCCGAGCTTCTCTTCCTGGCCGGCGACTACCGCCGGGCGGCGCCGGAGTTCCACCGGCTGGCCGTCGACGTCGCCGCGGTCGAGGGACCGGACAACAACCTCGCCCTGCGCTGCCGGTTGATGGAGGCGGGCTGTCACGCGGCCATCGGCGACAGGGATCTCGCCCTGGCCCAGCTCCAGCGGCTCCTGGCCGACGAGCGGCGGTTCGGCGCGAGCGAGGAGCGGCTCTTCGAACTGCGCCGCAAGATCGGCATGATGGAACTCGACGCGGGCAACCGGGTGCGGGCCAAGAGGGTGCTGGGGGAGCTGCTGCCCGACCTCGAACGCAAGTACGGCCCGCAGCACGGCGACGTCGGCAAGGTCCGGGCGATCCTGCAGACACTCGCCGACCACTGAGCCCACCCGAGCCCACCTGAGCTCACCCGAGCCCACTGGCGTCGCTGACGCGGGGAGAGCGGCGCGGCACGTACGGGTGAGCCGCCCACCCGATGCGAGTCCCCGCATCGCCGCCGCTGCCGCCGGGGTCAAGGGAGGGCGAGTAGCGGCCCTGCTCGACGGCGATGACGGTCTGGCGGGTGACGCCGATGCGGTCGGCCGGCTCCGCGACGCTTCACCTCTCCGGAGCGACTCCGGTCGTGCGCGCGGCCGGCCCGCGGGGTTGCGCCCCGGGGGTCCTGCCGGGACGCGGGAAGGGCGGCCCATCGCCGTGACCGGCGATGGGCCGCCCTCCTTCCGTGGCTGCGCCCCCGGGTGCCGCGCCCGTCGCCCCGGAGGCCGCGCTCACGACCCCCGGGTGCCGCGCCCGTCGTCCCCGGGAGCCGCGCCCGCGACCCCGGGTGTCACGCCCGTCGCCCCCGGGATCGCGCCCGCGACCCCGGGGTGCGTCAGACGGGCAGCACCCGCAGGGCGGGATAGCGGGCCGAGTTCAGGTACAGCTTGTCGGTGCCGTGTTCCTTCTCCAGTTCCAGGACGAAGCGGTAGCGGTAGAGCCCCGCCCGCGCCTCGCTCATCACCGCCCCGGCCCAGTAGTAGTAGACGGCGGTGTACTGGTCGCGCATCCGGTCGGGAGCGCCGTAGACCTTGAGCTCGGTCATGATCCGCCGCTCGGCGACGTCGTCCTCGTCGCCCTTCTCGATGTCGAGGAAGACGATGTTGTTGATCTTCGGCATCGGGGGCCAGGTGCCGTCCGTACGGCGGTGCATGTCGATCGGGCGGATGATCCAGTTGATCACCTGGCCCTGCTTGCAGATGGTCTCCAGATGGTCGCTGCCCTGTCCGATCCCGCCGACGCTGTTGTCCATCATGTAGAGGCAACCCTCCAGGGACTTCGTCGCGGCGGCCCTCTCCATGTCGACGAGCGTCACCACGTTCAGCTGGACGGAGTTGAGCTGGCCGCGTTCGGTGAAGTCCGTGGCCGCGTACGCCTGGGTCATCGGCCTTCCTTTCCCTCGTTGGCGGGGCCGGCCAGGGCCGGCCGGGCGGTGGGGGTGAACGGCGTGGCGACGGTGCCGAGCAGGAACGAGAGCCGGTACGGGACCGGCTCGGTGAGGTCCTGCTTGACCTCGGCGGTCCAGAACACGATGTCGGTCCCCGGATACACCTTCCGGGCGGGCTCGGCGATCCGCGGGTCGATCTCGACGTCGGCGAGGGACACGTAGGTCTCGCACTCCAGCGGGATCACGTTCCACAGCAGGGTGTCGCCCTTGCGTACCCGGCTGTGCAACTCGGGGGTGCCGAAACCGGTGGACCCGGCGGGCTTGTTGGTGTCGTAGAGGTAGAGGTTGTCGTCCAGGTTCTCCGACGCCAGCGCGGCCACCGGGTCGACCACCGCGGTGATCGTCACGGGCCGGGCGGTCTGGGCGGCCTGGGCGGGCCGGCGTTCGGGCTGTCTGTTCCTCGGGGGCATGCGGTTCCTCCGCTCGAAGATGCTCCGGCTCGGATCGGGGTCAGCCGGTGACCGGGACGGGCGGCAGGGGCAGGACGCCCACTCCGGCACCGGTGAACCCGTTACGCTTCGGATCGTTGATGATCTTGAGATTGGACTCGCAGGTCAGGTCCACCGACTCCCAGACCAGCTCGTCGTTCCGCTCGACCAGTTCGTGAAGCTGGATGTGCATCGTGTACCGGTAGACCCCGGGCCGGCTCGTGTCCACGGTCGCGGCCCAGTACCAGCCGTCGTAGATCATGTCGGGTGACCCGTACTGGGCCGGATACATGATCTTCTCGGTGACGGCCGGGCCGGTGATGTCGGTGATCACCGGAGCCGGGTAGTTGTACGCGTCGGAGCTGGTCGTGGTCCTGCCGGTGACGTCCAGCAGCTTGGCCTCGGTGAGGCCGCGCCCGCTCGCCGGCTTGCGGGCGCGCTTGCCGACCCGCCGCTGCAGCCGCTTGACGTCGTCCTCCTCCACGCCGCCCGCGGCGTCGAGCCCGGCCAGCTCGTCCAGCGTGCGCCGGTCGTCGGCGCGCCCCTGCTCGGCCAGGTAGTTGCGCGGCACCGTCGGGGGGATCGACCCCAGCGCCGCGGGCAGCCAGTTCAGCACCTGCTCGGTCGCCTGCGACCCGTCGAGGTAGTGGGTGCCGGGCACGATCGTCACCAGCTGCTCGCTGCCCACCCCGGTGGAGCCGAACAGCTTCATGTTGTCGAACCAGTACGTGTTGCCGTCGAGCGAGCGCGTCCGGAGCGCGTTCTCGACGTCGAAGAGCACGATGATCCCGTGTTGCTGGGCCATGGAACCGCCTTTCGGGGAACGGGGCTCACACGCACATCAGCGCGGGCGAGTCGATGTGCAGCACGCTGTTGGGTCCTTCGTGGAGCCTGAGGGCGAGCCGGTACCTGTACGGGACGCCGGGCGTCATGCCGTGGGGCACGATGCCCTCCCACACCAGCAGGTCGTAGTTCTCGCGCCCGTTGGAACCGACGGCGTCGACCCCCGTCCCGGACGCGGCGGCGGGTGCCGGGTGGGAGGCCGCGGCGGAGTGGCCCGCCGGGCGGGGCATCGCGGCCGCCCCGGCCGGGGCCGGGGCGGCCCCGCCGGACAGGAACTCGATGGACTGGATCTCGACCGGGGTCTGCACGTCTATGTGGATGGGCGTCCACTGGACGACCTGCCCCGGGGACACCGCCGTGACGAGGTCGGGGGTGCCCTGGTGCTTGCTTCCCGCCGAGCTGTCGTCCACCAGCGAGATGTTGCCGTTGTGCAGCGTCCGGTCGGACAACGCCCCGACGGCGTCGACCATCACGACGATGCTGATCCTCTGTTTCAACGTTCCTCCCTTGTCGGATGTCGTTCGGGCGCGCGGGTCGCCCCGTGCTCAGCCCCGGTCCCTGACCAGCGGCGTCTTGCCGACGGTGGTCCGCTCGATCCGCGGCGAGGAGCGGGGGACGAACTCCAGCCGGAACCCGTATCCGGTCTGCTCGATGGCCGCCGCGTTGGCCTCCCGGTCGTTGAAGAGCGACAGCGAGCTCGGCAGCGCCTGGACGAACAACTGCCTCGTCCCGCTCGGGCCGAGGGCGTGCTCGACGGCCGCGGCCGCCCCCTCGGGGTCGTCCACCGCCGCCAGCAGGGTGAGGGTCCGGTCCTCACGGTGGTTGTGGAACTGGACCTCGTGCGCGATCAGGTCCAGGTCGACGCCGCCTGTCGAGCGAAGCCGCCCGCGCAGGGCCGCGTACGCCAGCGTCGCCGAGTACTGGCTGTCGTTGAGGTGCAGCACGTCGGCGGTGCGCCCGGCGAACTCGAACCGCTCGGTACGCGGCCCGGCCCCCTCCAGGGCGGGGCGGCGGATCATCCGGTCGCCCAGCTTGAGCCGGAGCAGCGGCGTCTCGTCGGCGTGCAGCCGGGTGACGACCAGCTCGCCCTCCTCGCCCTCGGCGACGGCACGGCCCTGCTCGTCGACGATCTCCACCAGGTGCAGCCCCGGCACGGCCGACAGCGCCGGCGAGGTGTGGTCGAGCTGCAGCCCGACGCACTCGGCCTGGGTCGCGGCGAAGTAGCTGAGGATCGACACGTTGGGGAAGAACGCCTGCAGCTCGTCGCGCTTGCGCTGCGGCAGGGAGCCGCTGCCGTACATGGCGACCCGGAAGCTCGCCCTGGCGTGCGGGGACAGGGCCGCGCCCAGCTCGGGCAGGAGCGCGACGCCGGCGGTGATGCCCATCAGCGCCTTGTGACCGGGGTAGGAGAACATGTGCTCCAGCACCGGCGCGCTCACCGGCCCCGCGCCGATGTAGTTGACCCCCGGGACGTGCGACAGGACGCCGCCGACCATGGTCCCGCTGCTCCACATCTGGTAGTCGGCCAGGGTGGTGAACAGCCAGCGCGGAGCGGGGCCGCGCAGGTAGCGGCCGAGCTGGTAGGCGCCCATGAACGCCCCGGAGATGCGGTAGGTGTCGCGCAGCTCCCGCAGGGAGTACACGATCTCCAGGGGCCTGCCGTCGCCGGTGCCGCCGCTGGCCACCACCTCGAACCCGCCGCGCTCCAGCGGCACGACCATGCCGGCCCGCGCGCCCATGAACATGTCCCGCTGCACGGTCTTGTCCGACAGGGGGATCCGCTCCCACTCGGACATGTCGGCGGGGACGTCGCGGATCCCGAAGTGGTGCAGCCGCTCGCGCCACAGCGGGTTGAGCAGGGCGATGCCGACGAGCTGCCGCAGCCGCCGGAACACCAGCGCGTTCTGCAGGTCGAGCGGGGACTCGCAGTACGGGATCCCGGTGAGCCGCCCGCACTCCTCCAGCCTCTCCGCGAACGACGGCAGCCGGAGGACGTCGTCCACCGAGCGGGGCCGCAGCTCCTCCTCGGGGATCAGCCGTTCCGCCAGCGCCGCCGAGGCGGCGACGTCCAAACCCGTCATGGTCATGAATGACTCCCGTTCGGCTGGTCGTGGCGGGTCGTGGCGCTCGCCCGCAGCACCCGTTGCCCGATGTCCCTGATCTCGGTGATGAGCATGGCCAGGTGGTCGGCGTCGATCAGGTGGTTCATCACCACCACGCGCAGCGCCGCCACCCCCTCGATGTCGACCTTGGAGATGAAGAAGCGCCCGCCGCCCCGGATCCGGTTGCGGATCTCCAGTTGCAGCCGGTGCGCGGACGCCGGCTCCAGGCCGTCCGGCAGGTACCGGAAGCACACGATGTTGGACTCCGGTTCGTGCGCCACGGCGAAGTCGGGCTCGGCGGCGAGCATCCGGTACGCCTGCCGGGCCGTCGCGCACAAGCGGTCGATCTTCTGCGCGAACAGCGCCGGGCCGTAGACCGACCAGACCGTCCAGAGCGGCATGATCATCGGGCGCTTGGTGCACTCGAGGTTCTTGCCCGCGCTGTCGTAGGCGCTGTAGAGGTCCGGTTCCTCGTCGAAGACGTAGCTGGCGCGCTGCCGGAACGCGTCGCGCGCCGCCGAGCCGTCGCGGTAGAAGAGCAGCGTGCACGGCGCCGGCATGAACAGCATCTTGTGCGCGTCCCAGGTCAGCGAGTCGGCCCGCTCGATGCCGCGCAGTCTGTCGCGGTGGCGGTCCGACAGCAGCAGGCTCGCCCCGTGTGCCCCGTCCACGTGCAGCCAGAGCCCGTACCGTGCCGCCACGGCCGCGAGCTCCTCCAGCGGGTCGAAGGCGCCCATCGACGTGGTCCCGGCCGACGCCACCAGGCAGAACGGCCGCAGGCCGCGCCGGAGCGCCTCGGCCAGCGCCGGGCCGGCCAGGTCGGGGCGGATCCGCCCGGCACGGTCGACCGGGAGCCGGATGATCTGCCGTTCCCCGATGCCGAGCACCCCGGCCGCGCGGGTCACGCTGTAGTGGGCCTCCTCGCTGACCGCGACGGCCGGAAGGCCCGACATGCCGCCGGTGCCGCGCGTCCAGATCTGCGGGAAGGCGCGGTTGCGGGCGGCCAGCAGCGCGGTCAGGTTGGCCAGGGAACCGCCCGAGGTCGTCACCATGGCGAACCGGTCGCGGTCCCAGCCGATGAAGCGGTTGAGCTCGTCGGCCATGAGCCGCTCGGCGACGCTGGGGAGCTGCCCGGCCTCGTAGAAGGAGGAGGGCTGGTTGACCACCGAGCCGACCAGGTCGATGAGGCCGGCCAGCGGCACCACGCCGGAGAACTGCCGCCCCATGTAGCCGGGTGAGTAGACCGGGATGCCGGTCCCGGTGTAGAGGTCGACGATCCGGTTCACCCGGTCGGCGTCGAAGTCGGCGACGCGCCGCCGCTCCGGGGTCATCAACTCCCGGGCGGCCTTCAGCAGCACCGCCGGGTCGAGGAGGTCGAGCCCCCGGACCGACCGGTCGCCCAGGTACGTCGTCAGGCGGCCGACGATCTCCACGGCGCCGTCGTGGAAACGTTCGGGGTCGAAGGCCGCGGTGAGGTCCGGCACGGGTGACCGGGGGCCTTCGCCGGTCGCCGGTTCGGGAAAGGAACTCTGGACATCGGAAAGTGAACTCGTCACGGAGCAGACTCCAAACGATCCGGCGTCGGGAACGCCCATATGGCCACGCCTGGACAGGAGTTCGGGCATGGTGAATCGAACTCCCGGGCGATCACATCAAGGCTCGGGGGATGAATGCGGTAACGCGGTAACGCGGTAACGCGGTAACGCGGTGATCCGGTGGTGCGGTGATTCGGTCGTGCGGTGATCCGGTGATGTCGAATGCGAAGGAGACCCTCCGTCTCCGGGGGGACACGAGAGGTGTTTCCAGCCGTGGCTGGAGCGTTCCGCTCTTCTGGAACGTTCCAAAAAACAAACGGGATATCGACGGGTGTGGTCGAAGAGCGCCGGAGGGAGTTGCCGGCACCTGCTCACATCCTGCTCGCGCGGCTCGGATCGGCCCGGTGGGAAATTCTTCCGGAGATCGGGGTCCGGGGAGACCCGTCATGATCCGATCGCGATTAATCAGGTCTGATTTCGTCCGCCGTATACGTTGGCGTGCGTGTCACGTGAGTGAGCTAACCATTGATGACGGGAGAGGCGCAAGGGTTCCCGCCCAGGTGAAGTGGCAGATTCCGGCCACGGACACCCGTGCTCCGTGGTCGGGGCAGGGACGTCCGGCGAATTTCGGACGTCCCGGGGTTCACGCGTTTTCTCACCTGTGAGACGGTCGCGGAATTCATGGCCGTCTTTCCGGGCGGAGCCGGACGGAGATCGTGCCGGGAGAGTTGCCGTATGAGGATCTATTACGAAATGTGACGAAATCTGTAAACGACCGCAGCGTGTCAGCGGAGGGTAGGGAACAGCGCTCACAGGCGGATGCTGGTGATTTCTTGCACGCCGCACGCCGCACGCCGCACGCCGCACGCCGCACGCCGCACGCCGCACGCCGGCGGTAATGCGGGGCGGTCGGCCGTCATGGAAGCGCGCGGCTCCACCGGCGGCCCCGCCGGTGAGGCGGAGCCGCAGGCTCCTCGGAGTCCGTTAGGTCACGCGCCCGGACCCGCCCGTCGAGTCCCGGGGGCGTGACCGGAAGGCGTCCGCCCGATCGGGACCCGTGAGATCGGAACGTCTACCGGAACCCGCCGGCCGTGACGCGCCCGGCCGAGCCGGACGCCTCCCGCTCCGCCTTCCTGGCCGCGTCCCGGCGCCGGCGCACGATGAGGATCCCCAGCGAGGCGAGCAACAGGCCCAGGAAGGCCGCGTAGACGAGGGCGCCCGACCAGTCGACGGAGAAGCCCCGCGACCCGGGGTCGAAGGTGTCGATCCAGGAGAGGAAGAGACGCGCCAGGATGCCCCCGACGGCACCGGCCACGAGACCGATGAGGCCCACTTTCCACAGAGGCGTTCCGTTCTCCCTCACGTCGACGAGCCCGAGAAGACCCTCCCGCCAGAAACCGCTTCGACCGTCCCGCATGTCGATGCCCCCTTTTCGCTCCCTGAACAATTCAGGCCCCGTTTGGTCGTGCTATTCGAGCAATGCCTCTACCTCGATGGAAATGTGGTAAACACTTCGGTCGCTGTCATTCTGTCGTGCCTGGTGAGCGGGCCTTCTCCCCTGGCGCCGACTTCACCTGAGGGGACGCTGCCCGTGGTGCGGGGAAGGGCGGGCCCCATGGCGAAGGGGCGGCCGGGCGCGCGCTCACGGCCGACGGAGGGGAGGAGCGCGCCCTTTCCGGTGGCCGGGTCCGGCCGTCCGGCGGGCTGTTCCGGTGGGCCGGGTCTCCTCGTCCGAGAGGTCGTTCCGGTCGGTCGTCGTGTCTCGTGCGGTGCCGGTGCGATGCCGGAGCCGGCGGGAGAGGTACCTGCCCAAGCTCGTGCGCGGCAAGGGCATCGACGGCCGGAAGATCACCACTCGCCAGATGCTGCGGCACACCTCCGGCCCGCCGAACCACACGTGGTTCATCAAGGACTACTTCGCGATTCGGCACGCCTTCTCCAAGGCGCGGGAGCTGGTGGACCTGGCCCTGTCGAAGAAGGCGTCCTTCGCGCCCGGCAAGGGCTGGGAGTGCAGCAACACCAACTTCATCCTGGCCGGCACGATCGCGGAGAAGGTCACCGGGCGCTGTGCGCGGGCGGGTAGCCGGACGGCCGTTCAGGTCCGCCGGTGGACGTCCTGCAGGTAGTGCAGGACGGCGGTGACGCGCCGGTCGGCCCGGTCGGTGGGCGGCAGGTCGAGCTTGGCGAAGATGCTGCGGATGTGCTTGTGGACGGCGCCGTCGGTGACGAAGAGCCGCTCGGCGATCGCGGCGTTGCCCAGCCCCTCGGCCATAAGGGCCAGAACGTCCCGCTCGCGGGGGCTGAGACGTTCCAGCCGCGTGTCGGGGCGGGAGCGCGTCAGGAGCTGCGCGACCACGTCCGGATCGATGGCCGTCCCCCCGGCCGCCACCCGGTGCAGCGCGGTCAGGAACTCCTCGACCCGCCCGACCCTCTCCTTGAGGAGATACCCCAGGCCGGAGCCGCCCTGGGCGAGCAGCTCGGTGGCGAACGCCTGCTCGACGTACGCCGACAGCACCAGTACGGCGAGGTCCGGCCGGCGGCGCCTGGCCTCGACGGCCGCGACGATCCCCTCGTCGGTGTGGGTAGGCGGCATCCGTACGTCGACGATGGCGACATCCGGCGCGTGCTCGTCCACGGCGGCCAGGAAGCCGTCGGGGTCCGCGGCGGTGGCCACGACGTCGAGCGCCTCGGCGCGCAGCAGCAGCGCGAGCCCCTCGCGCAGGAGCGGGTCGTCCTCGGCGATCACGATCCGCACGGCAGGCTCACGGTGAGGGTGGTGGGTCCCCCGGCGGGGCTGGTCAGCATGAACGTCCCATCGTGTGCTTCGGTACGGCGGCGGATGCCGACGAGGCCCGACCCGACGCGCTCGTCCGCCCCGCCGTCGCCGTCGTCGGTGATCTGGAGGTGGAGCCGGTCGCCGTCGCGGCGGGCCGTGACGGTGGCGTGCCGGGCCCGGCTGTGCCTGGCGATGTTGGTCAACGCCTCGGCCGCCACGAAGTAGGCCGTGGCCTCGACGGACGCGGCACATCGCAGGGGAATGTCGGCGTCGATCCTGCAGGGGACCGGACAGGCCGCGGCCAGGCCGGTGAGGGCATCGGCGAGACTGCGGTCGGTCAGCACGGGCGGCAGGATGCCGCGGATCACCCCGCGCAGCTCGGCGAGCGCCTGCTCGGCGGCGTCCTGCGCGCGCTCCAGGATCTCCCCGGCGGTGGCCGGGTCGCGTGCCAGCGCGCGGCGGGCCGCGCCGACCAGGACGCTGACGGCGACGACGCGGTTCTGCGTCCCGTCGTGCAGCGACCGCTCGATGCGCCGCAGCTCGGCGGCGTGCGCGTCGAGCGCGGCGGCCCGCGTCGCGGTGAGCCGCGCGACCCGCAGCAGGAGGTCACTGCCCGGCTCGGGCCCCAGGAGGCGCCGGCCGGGCCAGGCCTGCAGCCGCGCGATGCCCGGGGTGAGGATCATGGCGACGACGGCCCATCCCAGCCCCAGCAGGCCGACCCCGAGGGCGCCGGGCAGGTCCCGGACGGTCCACAGGCCCATGGCGGAGGTGGCGGCCTCCTCCGGCGGCAGCAACCGCCACCACAGCGGGAAGGTCAGGTTGGTGACCGCGCTGAGCGGCAGCGTGAGGCCGACCAGCGTGAGGAGCAGCCCGAGGGTGCCGTGCACGGCCACCCAGCCCACCTCCCGGCGCGTGGCCGGGTCGGCGAGGGCGGCACGCAGGCCGGACGGCACCGGCCCCGGTTCGATGATCTCCGGGCCCCAGCGGGAGAGCCGCGCGCGTTCCCGGTTCGAGACGGCGCGCAACCCGCGCAGTGCGGCGGGCACCAGCGGCAGGCCCACACCGACGAGGCAGGCCAGCGCGGTGGCGGCCGTCACGAGGAACGCGAGCAACGCCAGGAGCGTGGTGCCGAGCCCGCCGGCGAGGTGCTCGAACGCGTCCAGGGTGAGGCGGGCGCGGGCGACCACGTCCCACCGGCGAACCGGCCCGCGACCGGTCGCGCGCCCGGCCGCCTGGCCGGTCGCGTGATCGGCCGCGCGCTCGGTCGCGTGGTCGACCGTGTGATCGGTCACGGGATCGTTCGCGTGTCCGGTCACGGGATCGGTCGCGTGCCCGGCCGTGGGATCGGGGATCGGCATCCGCACCTCCTCAGCCAGACGATAGGGCACGACCAGGCTCTTCACGGGGGGTGGGCCGAGAAGTACAGCCTGCTGTACCCCGGTCGTCCCCCTGGTGGGATCGCCGCCGGCGGTGACCGTCCGTAGCGTCGAGGTACGGCAGCCGACCTGCCGATCCCACGAGCGAGGAGCACACCATGAACGATCTTCGTCACACCGCCGAGGCCTCCGGGACGCGACGTCCGGCACACCCCTCCGGCGCCCGGGGCGGGATGGTCCGTCCCGTGCTCTGGCTCCTGCTGACGGTCAGCGTGGTCCTCAACGTGGTGTTCTCCTCCACCGGGACCGACGTGCTCGCCGGTGTCGGGTTCGGGCTGGCCGCCCTCGCGTGCGTCACCGGCCTGATCGTCCACCACTACCGGTACCTGCGCCGGTGAGCGTCGTCTGTCGGTCCGCCGCACTACGATCAGACGCCTCAATGGCTTGATCGTTCTTCTCATCCCCCAGGGAAGCACCCGTGCGTCGACATCGTTTCGGACTCCTCGCCGCCCTCGTCGCGGCCGGATACCTGACCGCGGTCGTCGCGGCCGTCGTCACCGCGCTGGTGACCGGCGACGGCCGGTGGCGGACCGGCACCGTGTGGTGCGGGGTCGCGTCCCTGGTGTCCCCACTGGTCGTCGTGGCGGCGACGCTCAGCATCTCCTACGACGGCGACTTCCCTCTCACGGCGCTCCAGTCCCTGGCCGCGGTCCTCACGCCGGTGTGGCTGGCCCGGTCCGCGCACGATCTCGGCGGCTCGCCCGTGCAGATCGCGCGACGGCCGCGCGGGCCGGTCCCGGACCGGGCGCCGTCCGGACGGTGGCCGCTGCCCGTCATCGCGGTCGTGCTGCCGCTCCTGCCGGTGGCGGTCAACCTCGCCGGCGGCACGCCGTTCTGGATCGGGCAGAGGGGGGTGGTCGAGGCCGCCGTCCGCGAGTACCTGGGAGCCCTGACCCCGGTGTGGATACTGTCCGACTTCCTTGTCGGGGTCGGCGTCCTGGCCCTCCTCGTCCTGGCCGCGGTGAGACACAGGACGCGCCGCGCCACCCTGACGGCGGTGTGCGTGCTGCTCCTCGCCGCCGCCGTGGGCGTCGTGAGCGCGACCGCACAGGAGGACTACTACGCCTTCGAATCACCGGAGTTCACGTACGCGGACGGGTGGTCGTACCTGTACGGCGCACTCTCCTTCTTCCCGGAGGGCTATTCGGACGGCTTCTCGGACGGCGGCGGTGCCGTCGTCGGGATCTCGCCGCTGTGGCACGCCGCCGCCTTCGCCGCGTCCGCGATCGTCCTGATGTTCCTGTACGGCCGGAAGCCGACTCCGACCTCGCCGTACGAGACCGCGACGGGGCGGCCCGGTGGCGTGCCGGATCTTCAATGATCATTATGTCCAAGGGGGACGAAGCGCGTTCCGTCGCCTTTCGTAGCGCTCGCTCACAGCCGGTCGAGGGGCATCGCCCCGGTGGACAGGCCGTCGGTCATTCCGTCGACCAGCTCCACGCCGATCGTCCTCGCCTCCCGAAGCGACCGCTCGAAGGTCGCGATCCGCCGGAAGGCCTCGCCGTGGCGGCGCTGCTCATCGAGGGGGAGCCGCAGCACCTGCAGCCTGCGGACGTCGATGCGGGAGGAGGTCGAGGCGTGGGTCCCCGCCTGCCTCGCGTTGGCCGGGGCCCGCAGGCAGCCGGCCAGGAACCACGCGTCGAGCAGGGTGGGATCCACCCGCAGGGCGAACAACTGCGGGCCCAGCACGGTGGGGGCGCCGGCGTCGACCCAGGCGCCGAAGGCCCGGTGGGCACCGACCACGACCACCTCGCCGGGAAGGGTCACCGTGAGGGTGCCCGCCGCCTCTCCCGCCGATGCCTCGTCCGCGGGGAGCCAGCCCGACGGCCTGCCTCCGGCCGGCACGTCGCCGACGGTCAGCACGGGCACGGCGTCGTCGGGAGCGTCACCGGTGCGCACCGTGCCGTCCACCGGTTGCTGCCCGGCCCGCATCGTCACCGTGCCGGCCCGGAGCAGGTCGCCCAGGGTCACCGTGCCCTGGCCCGCCGGCCCCTCCTCGCCCGGTTCGAGCGCGGACAGGGTCGCGGTCAGATCCCGCAGCTCGTCGAGCAGGGTGCCGAACCGGTCCCACGAGCGCCGCAACCCCCGATTCGCGGAGGTCCCCCTCTTCGGGACGTGACGCGCGGGGGTGAGGTCCACCTCGTCGTCCAGCAGGTCGATCACCGGGAGCACGGCATGGTCGGTCGGCGTGTCCCCGCCCCCGCCGCCCCCGCCGCCCCCGCCGCCCCCGCCGCCCGCGTTCGGCGCGCCGACGGCCGACATCACGCGCCGGTGCAGGAGGGGCCAGTCGATCGTCGTCCTGCCCGTCCTGTGCGCTCCCCCCGCCGGCTCGTGCTGGACGTCGGCCGCGTCGACCAGGAGAACCCCGGCCCCCACGTCCGTTCCGCCCGCGTCCGGCGCCCGCAGAACCCACAGGTGCAGCGCGACGCTGTGCGGGGGAGCGGATCCCGGCGGTAGGGCGACCACCGCGCGCAGCACGCCGCTACGGAGCAGCCCGGCCCGGATCCGGCGCCCCGCCCTGCGGGAGGCGACTCCGGGGGGCATCAGCAGCACGGCCGTCCCACCGGGAACAAGGCGGCTCAGCGCGTGCTGCGTCCAGGCGAGCTCCGGTTCGGTGCGGGGAGGCAGCCCGTACGTCCAGCGGGCGTCGGTGGCGAGCTCCTCGTATCCCCAGTCGCGTTCGTTGAACGGCGGGTTGCACAGCACCACGTCGGCGCGGACATCGGGATGGGGGTCGGCGCGCAGCGTGTTCCCGGCCCGGACGCTCACCTCCCACGCGGTTCCGGGACCCGGCCGGTACCGGGCGAGCAGGAGGCGTACGGCGGCCAGCGCGGCCTGGGTCGGGTCGGCGTCCTGGCCGAGCAGCCTCAGCGGCGAACCCGGGGCGGGCGCCCAGGAGGTGCTCCTCGCGGTCCTCTCCGCGGTGCGCTCCGCCGCGTTCCCCGCGGTGCTTGCTTTCCCCGCGTTGCCTGCGTCCTCCGCGGTGCTCGCGTTCTCCGCGGTGTTCGCCCATTGCCGGGCGGCGGCGAGCAGCAGGCCGCCCGTGCCGCACGCGGGGTCCAGCACCGTGCCGACGTCATGGCTTCCGCCCTCGCGCGACAGCGCGGCGATCTCGGTCATCAGGGCCGCCAGCGGGGCCGGAGTGACGCCGATCTGCCGGACATGCGTGTCGAGCCAGCGTCCGAGCAGGAAGTCGAAGGTGTCCCGCGCCCCGTGTTTCCTCGCCAGGCCGACCGCGCGTTCCACCAGGGAGCGCTGGGCGTCGGAGAGGTCGGCATCGTCCGGAAGTCCCTCGGCCTCCTCGGCGCTCGGCGGATCCGCCGGATGCTCCACGTCCGGCGGATGCCCCGTCTCCCCGCGGAGGAGGCGGGCACCGGTCACGGCGATGGCCGTCCCCATCGCGTCGCGGTCCCCGAGCGCCTCGAACTCCGGCCACAGCCGTTCCCGGCTGCCGACCTCGTCGAGTTTCCCCTTCCGCCGCAGCCACTCCTCCACCTGCGACAGGGCGAACTGCGGGCTGGTGTCCGTACCGCCGACGGGCGCGGGAAAGCTGTCGTGGCGACGGCGCCAGTTGCTGACGGCCGCGCGCCCGACACCGGCGATCCTGGCTATCTCCGCCAGGGTGACGGACACGGTCGGGTCGGCAGGAGGAGGCATCATGTCTCCCGGGCAGGGGTCAGGACGGTGACGAACCCGCCGCGGGAAACCGCGGCCACGACGTACGCCCGGCCGGGCGGGTGTCGCGGCTTCCCGTGGGAGGCCTCTGGCAGCCTATCCGTTGACTCAGTTCACCGGTGAGGCGACCCGGCCGTGGAAGTCATGGAACGTAGACCATTTCTTTGGAAGCTTGAACTGAGCGCACACCGTTTTCTTGGGTGTACGTGAATCGAGGAAGGCGTCCTTGGGGCGATCAAGACCGATCGCCGGTCGTGCGTTCTCCCTGCGGCGACCGCGCTCAAGATCAACCCTTGGCCGGCCTCCCCTGTCTCGACCGGACCCGCGTGTGCGCCGGGTCTCGCTACCGCTTCACGGGCGGCTCATGGCCGGTTCCCCCGGCTCTCCGGCTGGACGCCGGCGTCGTCGCGGGCCGCCGCGACCGGACCGGCACCGTGGCCGCCGCCAGCAGGGGCGGGACCGCCGCGATGACGAAGCACAGAGCCAGAGGCAAGCCACCCACCAGCAGCCCGATGGTCGCCGTCCCGCTGGAGGCACCGGTGTTGAAGGCGGTGTTGACCCACGCGCCGGCCCGGGTTCGGTTGTGCGGCGCGGCGGACTCATCGGCGAGCAGGTAGGCGGTTGTCAGCGCGGGGGCGACGAACAGGCCCGCGACACCCACCATCGCGACCAGGACGTACAGGTTGGGTGACAGTCCGGTCGCGGCGAGTGTGAGGCCCAGTGCGGTGGCCAGCACCGGCAGCCGCACGTGCCCGGAGATGCGCCAGGAGACGGCGCCGTAGGCCAGACCGCCGACCGCGCTACCGGCCGCCAGCGCGGCCTCGACCCAGGCCACCGCGGCGGCCTGGTGATGCCGCTCGGCGAAGACCACCACGAGCAGGTTCAGCGCTCCCAGGCACAGGCCCACCGCGGCCGACACCGCGACCGGACGGCCCAGCCCGGCCGTGTCGCGCATCCGCCGCCATCGGGACGCGGACGCGGACGCGGCCGAGGCCGGGCCGGTGCGGGGCCCGCCGTACGGTGTGCCGGTATGGGAGGCCCACGCGGTACGAACCGCCGGGGACGATACGAACGCGAAGGTTCCGGTCAGCACCAGTACGGCGCTGAGAGCCACGCCGGCGGCGGGGGTGGCGAACACGGTCAGCAGGCCGGCCAGCAGGGGCCCGGTGACGAAGAGAAGCTCCTCGGCGACGGAGTCCAGGCTGTAGGCGCGCTGCAGGAGTCGCCGATCGGGCAGCAGGTCGCTCCACAGGGCGCGCATCACCGGGCCGAGCGGAGGTGTGCAGGCGCCGGCCGCGACGGCCAGAGCCGCCAGCAGTGTCCCGGAGGTTCCCGGCCGCCAGGTGGCAGCGGCCAAGCAGGTCAGCAGCAGTGCATAGAGGACGACCATCGGAGGCAGCGCCCGGCGCGACCCGTAGCGGTCGATCAGCCCGGCCCGCAGCGGCGACAGCAGGGAACTGGTGAGCCCGAACAGGGCCATGACCCCGCCGGCCACGGCGTAGGAGCCGGTGGCGGCGGTCAGCGCCAGCATCAGGGACAGGAAGACCGTCCCGTAGGACAACCGGCCCAGCAGCGCGGCGCCGAAGGCGCGGCAGGCCTGAGGAGTGCGAAGGACAGCGAGATACGACGGAGGCCGCGAAGGCGAAGACATGGAGGTGTTCCTTGGAAGGACAGCGCGCATCCGGGGCGCTGTGAACGTGCGGGGACGCCGAAGTGCCGCATCCGACGGATGCGGTCAGTTCGAGGTCCTAGGCACGGGGGAGGAACACGCCCGCCACTCTAACAACGGGTTCAGCCGAGATGTGGAGAAAAATCGGCCATGGTTCGATCTTGAGTGCGGTTCCGCAGGGAGAACTCACGACCGGCGATCGGCTGGACGGCGTCTTCCCTCTCCTCACCGGGGGCGGCGGCATCGGTTTCAGCGAGGTGAACCCGGCTCATCGCACCAGTCCGTGGAGCAGGGCGATCCACAGGGCGTCGGCCTCTGCGGCGGGGCGGCGGTCGCTCTCGTGGACCGACGGGGTGTTCCGTGCGCGGGTGGTGCGGCGGATGAACCTCGGCCCACCCGCCTGGCACAGTTCGTAGAGGACCGGTTCGCAGTCGCAGGTCCATCGCACGATCCGGACCTGCTCGTCTTCACGTACGGGATGCCAGGTCAGTGGCTCGGGGTGGGATCGCACGGGAAGGACGTGCGGGGCGAGGCAGCGGGGTGGGCACTCCCGGCGGATCACGGGGTCAGCCTCCGCCCAGCTGGAACCAGACGACGCGTCCGGCGAGGATCTCGTACCAGCCCCAGGCCGACGACAGCTCCCGCACCAGCCAGAGGCCACGTCCTCCGCCGCTGTCGGCGGTGACGTCCGCGCAGACCAGGGGATGGTGTCCGGCCGCCGAGCCGGCGTCGATCACGTCGATGTGGAGCGTTCCATCGTGGTGGGCGACGGCGACGGTGATCCGCCCGCTGGGGCAGCGGCCGGAGTCGGAGTGGCGTACGGAGTTGGTGACGAGTTCGGTGAGCAGGAGCAGGGCGTCGTCGGTGAGTGGGTGGTCGAGCCCTGTGAGGAGGTCGCGGACGTAGCGTCGGGCCCGGGGGACGGCGGCGATCTGCGCGGGCACCTCGATCTGGCCCAGCAGTCCGAGCGCCTTCACCGCGCCACCTCGACCAGCCGCTCGGCCGCCTCCCGCATCCTGCTGCGTCCCCGCTGCTCCTGCCCTTGCGGGGTGCGGTCGCGTGGGTCCGGCCGGTCTCGCCGCTTCTTCCAGGTGAACACCGACGTGCGGCCCCGTTGTGTCGTGGTGACCCTCGGCCGACCCAGCGGCACGAAGATCTCCATGCTCGGTTGCCGGTCCGACGAGAGCCTGACCACGGAGTCGAACCCGAGATCGTTCAACTCCCAGGCCAGCTCCAGCAACTCACCACCCCACCCTTGAAGATCATTGACCCTCATCTACCTGCCGCCCTTCGTGACTCCCGTAGTTCTCCGGTTGCGTCGCATACATCCGATGCGCACTGAGAGTCATCGGATATGTACGTAGAGCATGCATCGACGTGACCGAACGCGCCAGCAGAAATGCAAACTTGCCACTAGAAAAGCTCCGACACTCTGGGTAGGAGAGCCGCTACTGTGGGCTCCGGTCCAAGGGAGGCTGAAGATGCGACAAACGGGGAGCCCTACGGTGCGCAGGCGTCGCCTGGCCTCAGAGCTTCGTCACCTGCGTGAACGTGCTCAGTTGACGCTGGAGGAAGTCAGTCGACAACTTGGGTGGTCCACCTCGAAGGTCTCGCGGATCGAGAACTCTCGTGTGGGTGTCGTCCCCAAGGACGTGGGTCTTCTCCTCGACCTTTACGAGATCGGCAACTCCAGGCGGGAGGAACTGCTCAAACTCGCACGTGACGCCCGAAAGAGGGGCTGGTGGCACGCCTATGATGATCTTTCCAGCGAGTACAGCGCCTATATCGGCCTTGAGGCCGAAGCCGCCTCGATGCGTAGCTTCGCATCTGCTGCCGTTCCAGGTCTTCTCCAGACGGAGGACTACATACGCGCTGTTGTTCGTGCCGGACTGGTTCTCGCGCCTCCCGGTGAAGTCGAACATCGCATCGAAGTCCGTATGGCTCGGCAGGCGCTGCTCTCGCAGGCTGAGCCTCTATGTCTTTGGGCTGTTCTGGACGAAGCCGTCATCCGCCGCATCATCGGTGGTCCAGTCGTGATGCGCTCCCAGCTCAAACGACTCCTTGAAGTCATCGACCTGCCCAACGTCACCATTCAGATCTTGCCCTTCGCTGCTGGAGCCCATTCGGCCATGAGCGGCGCGTTTCAAATCCTCCAGTTTCCTGAGCCCGCCGACCCGGATGTGGTGTTTTTAGAGAATCTGACCGACAGCCTCTATGTGGAACGGGATGCAGACGTATACCGTTATACAGTGGCATTTGATCATCTTCGGGCCAAGGCGCTGGACCCGGACGACTCTCGGCGTCTCATCGCCGAGACAGCTGATCAGCTCGGTTGACCCTTGCGAAAGGGGTGTGGAATGTCAGAGGTGGGCATACCTCGCGTCGTATGGCAAAAGAGCTCCTTTTGCGGTGCTGGCCAGGACTGTATTGAGGTAGGGGTCTGGCGTAAGAGCACCCTCAGCGGCAATGGCTCCAACTGTGTCGAAGTTGCCCTTGCCGCCCCCTATCAAGCCGCACCTCACCTGGATGCGGATCTGCTCGTCCTGATTCGTGACTCCCAAGATCCCGATGGTCCGATGCTTGCTTTCGCCTCCGCCGAGTGGAGTGCCTTCCTCGACAGCATCAAGGGTGACGGCTTCGCCGCCTTGGGTGCGCGTCACGAGACGTGACGTGAGTCGGTTGCGTCGGCTCCTGGCCCGAGGCTCCGGGCCTGACGTATCACTGCCGCGCGGCAGCAGGCGGAACCTTCGCCGGGGCCGACCGAATTTCCTCTTCGAGTGCCTCGACGAGCGCCCTGGCGGCTTGGCGTAGACGGGTGCGGCGAGCGGTGAGGTCTTCGGTGAAGGTTCGGGCCTTGGGCCCCACCCACACCGACCGGCCGGCGAACTTGCCGTGCGCCGGGTCAAGCGCGGCCTCCAGGATCGCGACCCTCGCCCTGACCTCCGTCAATGTCTGTTCCAGCATCTGACGCCGTGGATTGGGCACCAGATCTTCTGGACGAGGATTCATATATCCCTCTCGGAGGCCGATACATCGGGCGGACTATTGGACATTATTGGATCTACGACACCACGGCCAGTCTCGGAGGAATGCATGACACGTTTGGCATGGCGCGGAGTCCTGATCGGAGCGGTGACTGTGCTGGCGGCGTCCGGATGCGGAGGCAGTGGTCCCACTTCGGCTGAAGCGGGGGAGATCCTAAAAACACATATCACCAAGCTGATGGAGGGCCGCCACGCTTTGGATGTCCGAATCACCGATTCTGGTGGGCGTGATATTCCCTGCGGCGAAGGCAAGGCCAAGCGCACTTTTGCAGCCACCGGTAAGGACGGAGACGAGACGCGGAGAGCGGACAGTCTTAATACCCTCCTTGTGGGCTCACTCTCCGGAGTGGCTGACTATCGCATTGTTGAAGATCGCGGTGACGCTCCTCTCAAGCTTGTCAACGACAAGTACAAGACGAAGATGACCTTGGAGTCGCCCGGTAACGGGCAGTATGCAGTCAGTGGTGAAACCGAGTGCTTGCCGATCTCGTGAGCTAACTGTCGAAGACCGAGCTGCGATCTCGGCCTCGCTTGTTGCCGCCCTCGAACCAGTTCGCAGTGTCGTTGGACAGTTTTCCTAGGGATAGCTTTTCCCCGCCGCCCATCCCGTTGAGCGTCGTCCACCTCTCGAACGCCTCAAGCCCCTCGTTACCCTGCTTGATCAACTCGGCGAACGGTCTGAGGTTGCCCTTGCCGTCGGCGATGGCCACCCCCGGTGGGCAGGTGGCCTGGAACTCGGCGGGGGTCACCTTCGGCTCGAAGCCGTTGGCCATGAGGATGTGCGCGTAGGTGTGCTGCCGACCGAGGGCCGTGGCTCTTTCGCTCTTGTTCACCCCGTCGATGCGGGTCACGTCCTCGTCGATGAAGGCGCTGTGGCCGGAGAGGCTCGTGCTCACCGCGAACCAGAAATAGCTCAGGCCTCGGGTGGGGGCGAGGTAGAGGCCCGCCACTCCGGCAGCGGTGTCGCGGAAGAAGTTCAACGTGTCCTTCTCCTGTTTTTGGATCATGTCCAGGTCGCCCTGGACCTTCTCGACGGCCGCCAACTCGAAGCCTCGTACGTTGCCCAGGGCGGTGAAGACCCGGTCCAGGTGGTCGACGTCCCCGGTCTGCCGGGTCTTCGCCGAGGCGTCGGCGATGAGCTTCTGGGAGAGAGCGCCCATCGCCCGGTCGAACGGGGCAAGGTTCGCCGAGGAGTCGGCGAAGGTCTTGAGGAAGCGGTAGATGTCCTCCGGGCTCAGGGTGAACGCCGATGTCATGCCGAAGGCCGAGGTGAAGGGCTTGAGTGCGCTCTCCTCGGTCATGTTGGCGTCGCCGATGTTCGCGCCCTCGGTGATCTCGGCGGCGTACGCCCCGGCCAGCGTCGACATGAAGACCCTGGCTTTCGGCGCGACCTCCATCGGGGAGTCCGCGTTGCCTCCAGGGTCCTTGAGGTTTCCCATGATGGTCATGGCGTTGAAGGCGAACTTCGCGGCCTCGGGGCTGTGCGGGCCCTTCTCGTAGGATCCGCCCCCGGCTGCGAGCATCCGGCCGAACTCGGTGCCGATTTCGAAGTCCATGCTCTTCGGCCCCAGCCAGGAGGGTTTCGGGAGTTCCACCCCCAAGGGCGATACGTAGGTTTTGAAGGTTCCCAGACGGTTGAGCTCGGTGAACACGTCCCTGAGATCCTCGCGGGACATGGCGTTGAACAGGCTCCTGGCCGCGTCGGGGTTGTTCGCCAGGGCCGGCAGCAGCGGGACGAGCTCGGTCTCCCAGCGCCGGGGGCGGGTGCCGTCACCGCCGCCGACCGGCTTGCCCACCCTGCTCCGTGCTATCTCTGTGAGCCACGCGGCAGGGAACATTCCGTACCGCAGCAGGGACGCCAGCTCGTGGTCCGAAGCCTTCTTGAAGGTGCCGGCCTGCCATTCGGAACCGAGTACGGCCGGTTGCGCGCCGACCGCGGTGGCCAAGGCGTCGCCCATGACCTTCCGGTGCTGGTCGGCCATCTTCTTGTCGTACCGTCCCAGGCGACTGATCATGCCGAGCATGCCCTCGGGGCCGATGGCCCGGAAGAAGCCCGCGGTGAGATAGGCGTCCTTCTGTCCTTCGGCGAGCTTGCTGAGAATCCGGTCGTAGGCGGCGTTGGACCGGCCGGGGGAGAGTTCGTGCAAGCGCTTGAACTCCGCGGCGAGGTCGGTGCCCTTCTTGACGCTGCCGCCCACCGGGGACTTCCCGGTCTTCTCGTCGTAGGGCAGCACCCCCCATGGGGACACGTCCTGGCGCGAGTCGCCGGCCCACATCGAGCCCTGTTTCAGGCTGAGGGGTGACGCTCCCAGCATGGGCAGGTCCTCGTTGATCGTCTCCAGGCGCCGGCGCAGCTTGGGCAGCTCGTCGCGGACCCAGCCGCCGACCTCCCTGATCGGATGCAGGCCCGCGGCCGGGACGTCGGCCGCCGCGAGCAGCCGCCCGATCCGCTCGGACTGCTCGTCGATCACGTCACGGCCGCGCTCCAGCTCGGAGATGAAACCGTCCATCAGGGTGGGGTCCATCCCGCTGAAGTCCGGAGGTAAGGGTCCTGCTCCCGGCTGCATAGGCTTCACCATTCCCTTGAACGGCTCATGTCATTGCAACATAAATGTTTTCTCGCCTGGTCGAGTAGAGGTTCAGGATCGGACGAGGCGGAGGCCGGAAAATTCCTCCTGGTTGACATCGCTATCGGAGGCGATCGATATCGGCACGACAATGATGGCCCAGACGAATCCCGTGAGCCAGCGACGTACGACGCGGAGGGGGCCGGGTCTGGTGCCGTCGGCCACGCGGACAAGGCGTAGACCGGTCAGCAACTTTCCCACACTGGCCAGACTGATCGTGGTGAGAACGACGTGGTTGAGAAACGACACTCCGAAGAGCGCTCCGATGGCCGTGACCCAGAAACGCGGCTCGGTGACGACGATGCCGCCACCCGGTTCCGCGCCTCCGATCGCTCCGGCCGCCAGGCCGCAGTTCAGCGCGAGAAAGGCGTCCACGACCGATGACGTGAGGCGTCGCACCTCGTCGTTCGTCACCCGAGGTGGTCTGCGGTTCATCGGAGCAGCTCGCGGGTGTGGTCGTCGAATTTCAACGGCTTCCACTCCAGGCCGGCGGGCCAGGTCTCGTCCAGCCTGGCGAAGCCGATGAGGGCCTGGACGATCCGCTCTGTGTCCGGAGTGAAGGCGCAGTAATGACGCCGGTGTGAGCCCGCGCGGTGTTCGATCTGGTAGGTCCCCTCGGGGACGCCGTACACTCCGCCGCAGGCGACCTGGACGTACCAATCCAGGTCCGGATGGTCATGGTCCTCGTCGTCCGCGCCGAAGTAAAGCCTCTTGTTGAGAGACAGGTTCCAGTGCTCGTGGGAGAGGGCCGCGACGGCTTCGCGGACGTCCGCCTCGCCGGGGCCGGCGATCCAGGAGCCGTTGGGGAAGACCAGGTACATGAGATGCTCCTCGGGACGTCGCCGGAGTGGCTTCGGCGGGGGATGTCGCATGGAGGCGCCGGGCGGATGGCCCCGCTCTTCCCTGCCTGACAGGCCATAATATTATCGTGAACTATGTGCACAGTAGAACACGTAGCCCTAACGGCCCTTGGTGTGTATCATTGCCGACTGCGGGAATCGTTCGTGTTCGTCCGGGTCGCACCTCTGGTCGCCGTAAGGTCTCCGGCGCAGATCGCCGGTGATGTCTTCCTGACGGGCATGGTGATGTCCATGTAACGAAAGGGTCGGTTCGTGTTTTGAGGCTGACCTTTATCGAGTCAGACGATTGAGGGGGGACGATTTACGGTACGCCGCTAAATCGTGAATAAGGTTCACTTGAAAGCGCCGCATACGATCGCTACTCTGACCGGACGGTTGGAGGGAACGAACGTTCTTCGGCGGGTCCATAATCGTGAAGCGCCCCGGCTTCGCATGCGTACGTGAAACACATCCCAGCCGGACGGCTGCTCCGTAACCCTGAGGCAGGTGCGAATGGACCCCCTGGACCGTTCCGATCCCCAACACATCGGTGACATCAAGTTGCACGGGCGGCTCGGTGTCGGAGGCATGGGCCGGGTCTTCTACGGTCTGACGCCGGACTACGAGCAGGTCGCCGTCAAGGTCATCCGAGAGGAGCTGACCGGCCGGGCCGAGGTGCGGGCCCGCTTCGCCAGGGAGATCGACGCGCTCCGCACCGTTCAGGGAGCATACGTCGCGGGGCTCGTCGACGCCTCCGAGGAGGAGGACGAGCAGCCGTGGCTCGCGGTCGAGTACGTCCGAGGGCTGAGCCTGAAGGAGTGCGTCGAGTCGCACGGCACGCTCACCGCCGATGACGCGGCCGTTCTCGGCGTCCTCCTCGCGGGGGCGCTCGAGGACGTCCATCGGGCCGGCCTGCTGCACCGGGACCTCAAGCCCGGCAATGTGCTGATGGGCCGGGAGGGACCCAAGCTCATCGATCTCGGACTGGTGGCCTTCGCGGACGGCCCGTCGGACCTGACGACGTCGCAGTCGACGCTGGGCACGCCCGCCTGCATGTCACCCGAGCAGGCCAACACCCCCAAGAACGTCACGTCGGCGACGGACGTCTACGCGCTGGGCGCGACCCTGCTGTTCGCGCTGACCGGGCACTATCCCTACGACGCGCCGAACATCGCGGCGTTGTTCATGCGGATCGTCAACCCCGAGATCGCCCCGAACCTCGACGGGCTTCCCACCGCGTTCGAACCTGTCGTCGCCGCGATGCTCGCGCACGACCCCGCGGCCCGCCCCGGGATCGCGCAGGTGACGGCCTGGCTCTCCGATCTGGCGACCGCCGACGGGACCCCCCTCCCGGTGGCCGCCCGCAGGCTGGCGGTGGCGACCTACGTGGAGCGGCTGTCCGACCCCCCGGAGGTCGAACCGCCGCTTCCCCGGCGGCGCGATCTCAGCCAGGTGATCGTCCCCGGCTCCGTCGTCGCCCTGCTCGCCGCACGTCTGCGCGACGCCTACGCTTCGAACGCCCGCTTCTAAGAGGAGAGTTGTGACCGAGACGCAGTATCCGCCGGGTGCCCGGATCGAGGTCCGCGACGCCGAGTGGATCGTCCGCACCTGCGAGACCAGGGGGGCGGGGCAGCGGATCACCGCGATCGGTGCGTCGGAGTTCGTCCGCGACGAGGACGCGGTGTTCTTCACCGAGTTCGACACCGTCGAGCTGATGCGCCCCGAGGACACGATCCTGGAACAGGACGAGACACCCAGGTTCGCCAAGAGCCGCCTCTTCCTGGAGGCCGTCCTGCGCAGGACGCCGCTGCCCCAGACGGAGAAGGGCCTCGCGCTGTCCGACCGTTTCCTGCTCGACCCGCTGCCCTACCAGCGGCGCCCGGCCGAGCTGGCGTTGAAAGGGCTCCGGCCGCGCATCCTGCTCGCCGACGTGGTCGGCCTGGGCAAGACGCTGGAGATCGGGCTCATCCTCGCCGAGCTGATCCGCCGTGGCCGGGGCGAACGGATTCTCGTGGTCACCCCGCAGCAGGTGCTGGAGCAGTTCCAGCACGAGCTGTGGACCCGGTTCTCCATCCCGCTGATCCGTCTCGACTCGGTCGGCATCGAGCGCATCCAGCGGCACATCCCGGCCGGTCGCAACCCGTTCACCTACTACAAGCGGATCATCGTCTCGATCGACACCCTCAAGAACCAGGGCAGGTACGGCCAGCACCTGGAGAAGATGCACTGGGACGCGGTCGTCATCGACGAGTCGCACAACCTGATCGGCGAGAACAGCTTCCGCAACCGGCTGGCCAAGCTGCTGGCCCGCAACACCGACGCGCTACTGCTGGCCAGCGCCACCCCGCACAACGGAGACCCGAAGTCCTTCGCCGAGCTGATCCGGATGCTCGACCCGGCCGCGATCGCCGACGACACCCGCTACTCGGCGCGCGACATCGACCACCTCTACCTACGCCGTACGAAGATCAATCCTGAGGTACGCGACCAGATGGGCGGCAAGTGGCCCGACCGGGGTCCCTCCGTCCCGGTCCACTGCCCGGCGACCGACGCCGAGGAGAAAATCTTCGAGGAACTCACCCAGGTCTGGCTGGCCGGAGACCGGCGAGCCGGTGGGCCGGTGGTCGACGCCAAAAGCCGGCTCTTCCCCTACACCCTGCTCAAGTCCTTCCTCTCCTCGCACGTCGCCCTGGCCGGCACGGTGGGCAACCGGCTGAAGAACGCCAAGGAGCCCCGTGAGATCGAGGCACTGAAGACCCTGCGCGATCTCACGGCGCGGATGACCGACGACGACTCGGCCAAGCTCGCCACCCTCGTCACCCGGTTGCAGAAGATCGGCGTCGGCCCGCGCAGCGAGACCCGGGTCGTGGTCTTCTCCGAGAGCGTGCCCACCCTGGAGTGGCTGCGAAAGACCGTCCCGGCGCGGCTGGGGTTGAAGGACGACGCGATCGACGTCATGCACGGCGGCTTCTCCGACACCCAGCAGCAGGAGATCGTCGAGCGGTTCTCGCTCTCCGACAGCAAGGTGCGCATCCTGTTCACCGGCGACGTCGCCTCCGAGGGCGTCAACCTGCACCGGCAGTGCCACCAGATGATCCACTACGACGTGCCGTGGAGCCTGATCCGGATCGAGCAGCGCAACGGCCGTATCGACCGCTACGGCCAGGAGAACCAGCCGCAGTTCACCGCGCTGATCCTGACCTCCGACGTCGAGGGGGCCAAGGACGACCGGACCGTGGCAGAGAAGCTGCTGGTCAAGGAGTCGGCTGCCCACCACAGTCTGGGCACCGCCGAGGCCGTCACCGGTGAGTACCGCGCCGAGCGCGAGGAGCGCCGGCTCATCCAGGACCTGCTCGACGGCAAGAGCGTGGAGGAGTCGCTGGAGTCGCACGAGGCCGACGACCTCCTCGCCGGCTTCTTCAACGAGGAGACGAGCCCGCAGGACCCGCTGCCGCCCGAACCAGCGAGGGCGAAGGTGCCGCGGCTCTTCGACAGCACCGAGGAGTTCGCCCACGAGGCCATCAGGACGCTCAGGCTTCTCGACGGCATGGAGGACGACGGCGAGATGCTCGCCTTCACGCCGCCCGCCGACCTGATCCACCGGCTCTCCGTGCTTCCCTCCTCCTACCTGCGCACCCATGACGTCAGGAAGCGGATGAAGGTCACCTTCAGCCGTACGCTCGCCCAGCGTAAGCTCGACGAGGCCCGCAAGACCAAGACCATGTGGCCGGAGATCGCCTATCTGTCCGACCTGCATCCGCTCGTTGACTGGCTGACCGACAAGGTCCTCGTCCGGCTCGGCCGCAAGAAGGCGCCGGTCATCACCGCCGAGGTGGACGAGAGCGTCTTCCTCATCCAGGGCATCTACTCCAACCGGCGCGGCCGGCCCACCGTCGTGGAGTGGATGGCGGTCGGCGGGCCGCCCGAGGCGCTCGCCGTACGGGATGAGGAGATGGTCGAGGTCCTCAAGGCGGCCAAGGTCGGCCCCGGGATGATCAATACGGGCCGACTGCTGGATCTGGAGCCCCTCCAGGAACTGGTGAAGCCCGCCGTCGAGGTCGCGCGCACCCACCTGGAGGAGCGCCGCGCCCGCTACGACGCGGAGGTGGTCGCCCCCCTGAACGCCTACCGCGCCCAGCTCTCCGGCTGGCAACAGCTCACCCTCGACGGCGTGCACGTCTCGCAGCGCGGCCGAAAGGAAGCCGACGTGCGCCAGACCGTCACCGAGCAGGAGCAGCTCCTCGAATCCCTGCAGACCACCGGCGAGCCGCTGCTCCGCGTTCTCGCCGTACTGACTCCCATGCCGGAATCGGCCGTGACCACGCAGGACGGGCAGCGATGAGCTTCGACTCGATAGTCAACCGCGGCGACTACCTCTCGGCGCACTACCTGGCCGAGGTGCTGCCCAAGGACCTGAAGAAGGCCGGCGGCCTGCTCGCCCGCTGGACCGATGACGAGAAGGCCGACCGCGTCACCCCGCGCCGAGGCCTGCGCGAACTACGCAAGGCCTACTTCGCCGACCGCCCGTTCTTCGCCGGATTCGACGCACGACTGCGCGAGGACGAACTCATCGGCCCCGACGACAGGGCCGAGTGGCGCAAGGAACTGGGCGAGCTGCACGGGGACGTGCTGCGCGCGCTCGGGTTCGCCGCGCGGCCGCACGAGCTGACCGTGCGGCGGGCGGGCCGGGAGCACGCCGTCCCGGTGGCGTACGCCGACCAGCACCTGGTCGCCGTCGAGTGCGGGTGGGCCACCGAGGTGGACGCCGCGCTCGACGACGACCGGGCGGGCCTGCTGGGGGCACCGGTCCGGCTGGACGGCAGCGAGCAGCTCACCTCCGGTACCAAGCTGGCGTCCTGGCTGTTCGCCGCCGACACCCCGCCCCGGTACGTGCTGGTCCTCGCCGGTGGTGTCGCGGTCCTCGCCGACCGGGCCACCTGGGGCGAGGGCCGCTACCTGGCCGTCAGCCTCGACGTGGCACTGGGCCGGAACAACCCGGCCGAGCTGGAGGTCGTCGCCGCGCTCTTCGGCGCCGACTCGCTGCTGCCTCCGGAGGAGGGCGGCTCCGAACCGCTGGCCGAGCTGCTCACGAACTCGCGCAACCACGCGGTCGGCGTCTCCACCGAGCTCCGCAATGGGCTGAAGGAATCCGTCGAGCTGATCGCCAACGAGGTGCTCAACCGGATCCGCCAGGCCGAGATGCGCCTTGAGGACGGCACCGTGCGCGCGGTGCGGCCCGAGGACGTCATGGAGCCGGGCGCGCTGGCCAAGGAACTGGGCAAGCAGTCGCTGCGCTACCTCTACCGGATCCTGTTCCTGCTGTACGCCGAGGCCCGCCCGGAGCTGGGCATCCTGCCGACCGACGACGAGGACTACGGCCGGGGCTACAGCCTGTCCCGGCTGGGCGACCTCGTGGTCCGCGACCTGACCGGCGAGGAGGCGCGGAACTCCTTCCACCTGTACGAGTCGCTCGACCTGCTGTTCCGCCTGGTCAACGGCGACAACCCGAGGTCCGGGGGCTCCGGGGGGCCGGAGAGCGTCGACGGTTCGCCGGGCTCCGCGGGCTCCGCGAGCTCCGCGGGCTCCGCGAGCTCCGCGAGCTCCGGGGGATCCGCGTTCCCCACGGGGGAGGGGCTGCGGTTCGAGCCGCTCCGCGCCGACCTGTTCGACCCGAAGAAGACCAAGCTGATCGGCCGTGCCGCACTGACCGTTCCCGGGTACGACGAGGAGGACCCGACCGCGCCGAAGATCGACACCCGGCTCAGGAACGAGACGCTGCACCGGGTGCTCCAGGCGCTCATGCTCACCAAGGGGCGGCGTAAGGAGCGGGGCGGCTTCATCTCCTACGCCCAGCTCGGCATCAACCAGCTCGGCGCGGTGTACGAGGGCCTGATGTCCTACACCGGCTTCATCTCCACCGAGGAGCTGTACGAGGTCGCCAAGAACGGCGACCCCCACGGTGGTACCTGGACGATCCCGGCCTCGAAGGTCGACGACTACCCCGAGGACGTCTTCGTCCGCCGGGTGGACGAAGACGGTCATAAGACCGAGGAGTACAAGAGGTACTTCAAGGGCTCGTTCGTCTACCGGCTCGCCGGGCGCGACCGGGAGACCAGCGCCTCCTACTACACGCCCGAGTCGCTGACCCAGGTCACCGTCGAACTCGCCCTGAAACACCGCCTCGACCAGGACGGCACGGTCACCCCGGCCCGCGAGATCCTGAGTTGGAAGATTTGCGAGCCCGCCCTGGGGTCGGGCGCCTTCCTCAACGAGGCCATCAACCAGGTGTCGGCCGAGTACCTGCGCCGCCGCCAGCGCGAACTCGGCGTTTCGGTCGACCCGGAGCGGTACGAGGAGGAGCTGCAGCGGGTCAAGGCCTACGTCGCGCTGCACAACTCCTACGGTGTCGACCTCAACGAGACCGCCATCGAGCTGGCCGAGGTCTCCCTCTGGCTCAACGTCATGCACCCGGGACTGCAGGCCCCCTGGTTCGGCCTGCACCTGCGCCACGGTAACTCCCTCATCGGCGCGGGCCGGCGGGTCTACGACGCCGCGCGATTGACCAAGGGGGAGTGGCTCAAGTCGGCCCCCGAGGACCTGCCGTTCTCGGCGGGGAAGCTGCCGCCGGGGAAGGTCCACCACTTCCTGCTGCCCGCCGAGGGCTGGGGCGCGGTCGCCGGGGCCAAGGAGGCCCGCGAGCTGGCACCGGCCGAGGCCAAGAAGCTGGCCGACTGGCGTAAGAAGATGCGTGCCAAGGTCTCCGACAAGAAGAAGCAGGGGCAGAAGCTCACTCAGCTCCAGCGCCTCCAGGCCCTGTCAGGCCGCGCCGAATACCTCTGGGACCTGGTCGTCCAGCGCCTGACCATCTCCGAGCGCGAGATCAGCCGCAAGATCGACGTCTGGGGCGCCGACTGGATCGACCAGCCCGCCCAGGCCGTCAGCAGGGAGAAGGTCTACGGCGACCTCGTCGCCCCCGGCACGCCCTACTGGCGGCTCAAGAAGGTGATGGACGCCTGGTGCGCGCTGTGGTTCTGGCCGCTCGACCGCGCCGGCATGCTGGACGGCTCCGACGACGTCTACACCAGGCTCGCCCCGCCTATCGTCCTGCCGGAGCCGGTGCGCCCCGCAGCAACGGACGGCCCTTCCGGCACGGTCCACGAGACGCTTCCGGCGTTCGAGGAGACGATCGGCTTCCGCGTCCGCAAGCAGGAGGCACTTTTCGCCACCGGCGACGAGCAGCTTGACCTGGTCAGCGTGGCTCACGAGCTTAAGGATGCCAGGGCCACCCGCCCGACGCCCGCGCCCAAGCGCCCGTCCCTCACCCCCCTCCGCCAGGTGATCCTCTTGGCCGACCTCGACGACTGGCTCGACTTCGCCGAGGCCCTGCTGGGCCGCGTGGACATCGACCACGGCGACACCGACGGCCGCAAGAGCCTCGCCACGACCTTCACGACGCTGGACGACATGGAGCCTCACGAGGACGACATCGTCTTTTGGATGCGCATGGAATCCCCCGCAAAAATCGCCGAACGCTTCCCTTGGATTCAGATCGTTGATGACATTGTGGAGCAGCAGAGTTTCTTCCATTGGGAGCTACAGTTCGCACAGATCTTCAACGCTGGCGGCTTCGACCTCCAAGCGGGCAATCCACCGTGGGTGCGGCCCACCTGGAACGAACACGGAGTGCTCGCTGAATATGAACCATGGTTCGAGCTTGAGGAGAAGGTTGTTATTGCAGAGAAGACCCGGCGGCGCGGGGAACTCCTAACGAACTCGACGATCAGACGATATGTGCTCAGCGAGTTGACAAACACTAACGCACAGGTTGCCTTGTTTGGGTCACCGCAGACGTACCCGTTGCTGGTCGGAACACAACCCGACCTGTATCGAGCGTTCATGTGCCAGGTTTGGGTGCATAGTGCGCCGACGGGAACAGCGGGTTTCCTGCATTCTGATACTCACTTCACTGGAGACAAGGAAGGGCCGCTACGCGCGGAGGCGTACCGCAGATTGCGTATTCATGGTGACTTCGTCAACTCAGGGCAACGCTTCTTTCCTCGGCCTGTCGGAGATACCACCCACTTCGGAGTTCACATCTATGGCAGCACCAAGAAAATCGGTTTTGACCATCTCTCTTGGCTGGTTTCTACGGATGCGCTGCTACTCTCAGGAGAGCACAATGGCTCGGGTGAGATTCCTGGAATCCGCTACCGCAATGCTGAATTTGATGGAAGGCCCCACAGGGCCCGGGTTATCAGGGTCAATCAGGAGCTGCTTTCCATTTGGAGGCAGCTGTTGGACGATGGGGACAAGCCTGTCGAACAGGCGCGCCTTCTCTTTCCGGTGAGCACGGCGGAAGCCTCGGCAATCGCCGCTCTAGCGGACTATCCGTTGCGGCTTAGTTCGCTAGAGCCGCAGATCTCAACGGGTTATCACGAGAGTGGTGCAAAAAAGGACGATCTGATTGATTATAACCGCCCTGACAAAATAACTGGAAAGGAGTATCAGCCCGACCGGTGGCGCCAAGTAATTCTTAAGGGGCCGCAATTGGGTGCGGCCACTCCTGTTTTTAAGCGTCATGACGCCAACAGTAACGATCCCTACGGGATTGACCTTGTAAGTCTTTCCTCTAACTTCGTTCCGGATACTGCATACGTACGGGCTGAAGGCCGCACTCTTGCGTATCTGGCAGCGCAGGACCGTTGGGTTGATCACATTGCTCTGATGCGTCTTCGTGGTGATTCAAAGGCGGTCGCACGCGCTCGTAGACAGGTCGCTGATATGAGCGGGTCTTCGGAGGAAAATGCGGACCCAAGTAAGGTTGAACAACTTCTCGTAGCGAGAGCGCGGCGCCGGTATACGGCCTTCAACCGTCTAGCATGGCGCCGTAGAATTGCCCCAAACACCGAACGTGCTCTGTATGCGGCTCTTATTCCTCCTGGCCCATCACATATCGGTGCAGTGCACAGTTTGGCGATGCCAAATGGCAGACTCACTGCTTTAGTCGCCGGATTCTGGGCTTCGCTTCCCCTGGACTACTTCCTCCGAGTCACTGGCCGAAGTGACCTTGGCGTCAATGTAGCCCGGGCCATGCCTGCTCCAGTCCCCGATCACCCCCTGGCTTCCGCCTTGCTCTTGCGAACGCTGCGCTTGAATTGCCTCACCAGCGCTCACGCCGATCTCTGGGCTAAGTCATATGAACCTACCTGGACGGTTTGTGAAAGGTGGGCCTGTGAATGGCCTGGCATGCAGTCGCTTCACGAGGTCACCCCTGAGTGGGATGCCGAGACGCCGTTGCGAACCGAACGTGCCCGGCGCTCGGCCTTGGTAGAAATTGATGCTCTTGTCGCGGTTTGGCTCGGCATAGACGTTGAAGCTCTGATCGCTGCCTATCGAGGCCGTTTCCCCGTGCTCCAAAAGTATGAGGCAGTGACATGGTTCGATGCTGACGGACACAAACTCGCCGGTCACGCCCGTACGATCGGCCAGCGTCAGACCAAGGAGACTTGGGCGCAGTTCGAGGTCTATCAAGAGGCACCGGAAAGCACTCCCGTCCCCGACGGCTACACCGCCCCCTTCTACAAGGCCGATCGCGAAGCCGAGTACCGCCAGGCCCACGCCGTCTTCTCCGAGCGCCTCCGCCGGGCGCAGGCCGTACCTGACCCCGAGGTCACCTCGTGATGTCCCGATCCATCCCGGTTCTCGCCTCGGAAGCAGAGGCCGTATCGGAAGACGAGTTACCCAACGCGGATGGTGGCGGGGCTGATGGCCGGCGGACGCCGCTCACCTTCGATGGAGGGGCGCCGGGCACGGCACGCGGTCTGTCCGCTGTGGTCCGCGTGTCCGGTGGGTCCCTTGCCATGTCGTCGTCGTGGACGGGATCCCGTCAGTCCTGTGCGTATGGGACGGGACGCATCCATGCGGTTGGGGAGAGGGGACGGGGGTGTCCGGACGGACGTGGAGACGGATCTCCCGTCCCTCGGAACTCCCCCCGCTCGGCTCTTCGCCCCGAAACCGGTCGCCCGATCACCCCGCGCACCGCACACCGGTCGTGCGGTGCTCCCGGTGAGCGCGAAAGTAAGATCACACCTCTCGGCGGAGTCGGATGTCCGGCCGTCGTGCTGTCCGATGTGGCTCAACGCGCTTGCCTGATCACTGCAGGTAAGGAAAACTGGGCAGTGCCACACCCCCGGTGGGTGTCGGAAGTGAGGCCGGGACTACCGATGGAATCGGGTGCCCGGCCTTCGCGCTTTCCTCCCTCAGTCGAGGTAGACCAGGCGGACGCGTTCGGCCAGGAGGCCGAAGCAGGGCGTCTGCCCGTCCAGCCACCAGGTCGTGGCCCCCGCGACGGCATCGGCGGCCCAGAGAAGTGGCTCTTCCGTCGGTCGCAGCCACGTGGCCTTGAGGTTCACCGAAAGCGTGCGGGCCTTGCGGATGCCCGTGACGAGCAAGAGATCGAGATGGTCCAGCTTGGGCGAGCGGCTCTCGACGGTCGCCGCGGTCACACCTGCTTGATCAAGTTCGTACAGCAGTCTTTCGAGGCAGAGGCGTCGTGCTCTTTCGTAGGGGAGTTCCCTGTCGAAAATGTGGACGGTGACGATGCTCTCCACCGGCATGCGGGCGATCGAACCGGCGATGACGAGTTGTCGTGCGACCGACTCCTCTCGCCAGTGCAGGCGAGGGCTTTTACCGAGGCGGAGAGACTCCAGGGTCAGGCGGATGTCGTCGTGGTCGGCGGAGTCCACCATGGTCGCCGCCATCGCGTAAACGCTGTAGTCGTCGGGGCGGCGGCGGAGGCTCTTATCGATACAGGCCGTGAGCACCACGTAAACACATCGTCACTAAAAGTTGGAGTGACGGGAGTTTCGCTTGCCCGAGCGGGTGGGCGGGCGAGGCCCGGCAGGGCCGGACAACTTCATGGGGAGACGGCGTGAAGCCGACGTTGGCCGCGGACGAGCTGCGGCGGAGCCTGACGCAGTACCTCACGACCACCTTCGCGCTCGCGGAGAAGCCGGTCCGCGACGCGCTGGAGCGGTTCCTCAACCATCCCGAGCAGGGCATCTTCCGCGGTCCCTACCTGCGGATTCGCACCCCGTTCCGCGCGGCCGAAGCGGGGTGGAAGGACCACCTGGAGTGGGTGCCGTCCGGAGACTGGACGCCCTACCGGCACCAGGCGCAGGCGTTCCGGCGGCTCAGCACGCTGAACAAGGCCGCCGAGCCGACGTTGATCACCACCGGGACAGGCTCGGGCAAGACCGAGTCGTTCCTGATCCCGGTGCTCGACCACTGCCGCAGGCAGAAGGCGAGCGGCAGGCGCGGCGTGAAGGCGGTGCTGCTCTACCCGATGAACGCGCTCGCCACCGACCAGGCGCACCGGCTCAACGACCACCTCCAGCGGGCCGGCCTGCACGACGTGACCGGTGCGCTCTACATCGGCGACACCCCCGAGACCGGCTATCCGAAGGTGATGACACGGCGGGCGGAGATCCGCAGGAACCCGCCGGACATCCTGATCACCAACTACAAGATGCTCGACCTGCTGCTGCAGCGGGCCGACGACCTGCCGCTCTGGCAGGATGCCGAGCTGGCGTACGTGGTGGTCGACGAGTTCCACACCTACGACGGCGCGCAGGGCACCGACGTCGCGATGCTGCTGCGGCGGCTCGCCTCGGCCACCGGCCACTCCCGGCCCGGCAGGCCGCTCGGTGACATCTGCCCGGTCGCCACCTCCGCCACCCTCGGCGAGGGCGGTGACGGCACGGTCATCAGGCAGGTCGCCGAGCAGGTCTTCGGCACCGCCTTCCCCGAGGACGCCGTTGTCGGGGAGGACCGGCTCACCGCCGAGGAGTTCGTCGGCGACATCGACGTCACGCTGCCGCTGCCCGACGTGCAGGAGCTGGCGGCCCTCCCCGACCCGCTCAGGAACCCGGCCGCCATGGAGCTGATCAGTGCGGCCGTCACCGGGAGGAGCGGTCTCAGCACACAGGAGCTGGGCGGGGTGCTGCGCCGGCACATCCTCACCCAGGCGGTGCTCGACCTGCTCAGCGACGGTCCGGCGACACCGGCCGAGATGCTCGACCTGCTGCCGCGCCGGGGCGCGTACAACTGGGGCGCGGCCATCCGCCAGTCGCCCGCCCAGGCCGCCACCGCGCTGGCGCGGTTCGTGGCGCTGCTGTCGTACGCCCGTGACCCGGAAAGCCCGGACGGCCCGGAGGAGCGGAAGCGGCCGTTCCTGCACATCGAGACCCACGTCTGGGTGCGTGCCGTCTCCCGGCTGCTCCGGCTGGTCGACCACACCCCGGCCTTCGCCTGGATCGGCGAGCCGGCTGTGCTGGACGCCGACTCGACGTTCGACATGATGGGCAGGACCCTGCTGCCCTCGATCTACTGCCGCCACTGCGGGCGGTCGGGCTGGGCCGCCTACTCGCCGGAGCGGGACCCGGCGGAGCTGGTCACCAGCCCGGAGAAGATCTACCGTGCCGCCGTCGGGCCGGAGAGGAAGCGCGTCCGTCCCCTCATCATGGCCACCCGGGGCGAGGCCGAGGGCCAGGTTCGGGACCTGGCGATCCTGGACGGCGAGCGGGTCCGTCCCGTCGACCCCGCGAAGGACCGGTACGGCGAGGGCGACGTCGTCTTCGTCCTCACCGACCTGAAGACCACGTCCGAGGCGGACAACGCCGCCGAGCAGGACCGCTGCCTGGCCTGCGCGACGGACCAGGGCATCCGCTTCCTCGGCGCCGGCCTGGCCTCGCTGGCCGCGGTGACCGTCACCCAGCTCTTCGCGGGCAACCAGCTGGAGGCCGGGCAGCGCAAGACGCTGCTCTTCAACGACTCGGTGCAGGACGCCGCCCACCGGGCGGGCTTCGTGGCCAACCGGTCGTACGCCTTCTCGCTGCGGCGCCTGCTGACCTCCCGGCTCGACCCCGGTACGCCGATCCTGCTCAACGACCTGGTCGCGGACCTGGCCGCGGCGGCCAGCGCGGAGGACGTCCTGTCCTCGGTGGTCCCGCCCGACCTGCACGACCGGCCGGAGATCGACGCGATCCTGGCGCGGGAGACCGACGGGTCCCCGCAGGCGTGGGATCTCATCGGCGAGCGGCTGGCGTTCGCCACCGTCATGGAACTCGGCCTGCGCTCCCGGCAGGGCCGCACGCTGGAGCTGACCCGTACGGCGGCGGCCGAGGTGGTGCTGGGCGATCCGCTGAAGATCGCGGGTCTGGCGCGTGACGTGCACACCGGCACGCCCGGGATGATCGAGCTCGCCTCCGAGGACCGCTACCTCGTCTATGTCCGGGGCCTGCTGGAACGGCTGCGCCAGCGCGGCGCGATCAAGCACCTGTGGCTGGACAGGTGGATCGCCAACGCCGGAAGCAGCAGGTTCGGCGCGATCTGGGGAAGGCGTCCGGAGGGGATGCCCGCGTTCCCCAGGGGGCTGTCCGCGCCGATGTTCCTGCTCGACCGCAAGAAGCGGAAGACGGACTTCGACCGGATCGACGCCGACCAGGGCTGGTACCAGGACTGGACGACCCGCTGTCTCGGCCTCGAACGGGGCACGGCCGGCCTCTACCTCTCCCGGCTGCTGCCGGTGCTGGCCGGTGAGGACGTGGTCTCCGTGCGGCCGGCCGACGACGGCGCGACCAGGGTGTACGGGCTGCAGCCGGGACACGTCCAGGTCCGCCTGCTGGAGGACGACCAGGTCGACAACGCCGGGGTCGGCTGCGACCGGTGCGCCTGGGAGCAGACCGTCCACCCCGAACTCCTCGGCGACTGGTACGGCCAGCCCTGCCCGCGCTACCGCTGCGGCGGCCACCTGACCGGCCGGGGCGGTCAGGACTACCGGCGCGACTACTACCGGCGGCTCTACCTCGACAGGGGCGGTGAGGGCGCCTTCCGGGTGGTCACCGCCGAGCACACCGGCGCGCTGACCCGAAGCCAGCGCGAGCAGGTCGAGCGGCGTTTCCGCGACGGCACCCGCTACAGCGACCCGAATGTGCTCGCCTGCACGCCCACCCTGGAGCTGGGCATCGACATCGGTGAGCTGTCGGCGGTGATCCTCGCCTCACTGCCGCCCGGTCCGGCGAACTACGTGCAGAGGGCCGGCCGCGCGGGCCGCCGCAGCGGCAACGCGTTCCTGGTCACCATGGTCGGCAGGTCCCCGCGCGACCTCTACTTCCTCGACGAGCCGCGCGACATGATCGCCGGTGGGATCGTGCCGCCCGGCAGCTACCTGTCGGCCGTGGAGATCCTGCACCGCCAGTACACCGCCCACCTGGTCGACCTGTGCGCCAGGGGAGGGCTCGGCGGTGTGCCGCCGCTGCCCAGGCTGGCTTCGGCGCTGTTCGGCGACACCGGCTGGCTGGCCGGGTTCACCACGGCGGCCCTCGCGGTGGGCGACACGGCGGTGCGGGGGTTCCTCGACCTGTTCGGCACGGCACTGACGCCCGAGGCGGTCGCCGACCTGCACGTGTTCGCGACCGAGGACCTGAGGTCGGTCGTCGGGGAGGCCGAGGAGTCGTGGTGGCGGCGCCTCGCCGACCTGCGGGAGCGAATCGGGGTCATCGACACCGCGATCGAGGCGCTGGTGGAGTCCGACCCCGTCCAGCGCGCCCAGAAACGGTCGCTGACCGCCGAGCGGCGGGCGGTGGCCAAGCGCATCGGCGAGCTCGGCAGGGAGAACGCGCAGGGGGCGCTCGTCGAGCTCGGGTTGCTGCCGAACTACTCCCTGATCGACTCGACCACCACCCTGGAGGCGACGATCACCTGGGAGGAGGAGGCCGGCAGTGACCGGCGCTACCACGGTGAGGTGCGGGAGTACCGGCGCCCGGCCCGGCTGGCGCTCACCGAACTGGCCCCCGGCAACTCCTTCTACATGCGCGGCTACCAGCACGAGGTGACCGGCCTGGACATCGGCACCCCGTCGCGCCCGACCCGGGAGCGGTGGCGGGTCTGTCCCGAGTGCGGTTACGTGCGGACCACGCTCGCCGCCGAGGACACGACCGCCTGTCCGCGCTGCGACGGCCGCGACATCGGCGAGCTGGCCTACCTGTACGACGTGCTGCGCCCGACACGGGTGACCTCGCACGACCGGCGCGACGACGCCCAGATCCGTGACGATCACGACGACCGGCAGAGCCGCCACTACGAGACGGCCGTCGCGGTGGACATCGACCCCGCCGACATCGCGCCGGGATCGTGGCGGCACAGGAAGGCGGTGTTCGGCCTCGACTTCACCCGCAAGGCGGTCGTCCGCCGGTTCAACCTGGGCACCACCCGATACGACCGGCCCGCCGTCGACCGGTTCGCCGGGGAGGACGTCCGGCTCAACCCGTTCCACACCTGCCCGGCCTGCGGCGGCACGACCGTGGACGGGCCGCCGGTGGCGTCCCGGCAGGACGCGCTGGTCGCGAGCTCGTACGCCGACCAGGGCCGCAGGCACCACCGGCCCTGGTGCGCCCACCGGCGGGACGCCCAGGACGCCGAGCACCTCCGGCTGATCCTCGCGCACGAGCTGCGCACCGAGGCGCTGCGCATCCTGCTCCCCGTCGCCACGCTGCTGATCGAGGAGCGGACGGCCTCCTTCGAGGCCGCCCTGATGGCCGGGGTGGCCGCCAGGTACGGGGGGGACCCCGACCATCTCGAGGTCGTCACCGCCACCATGCCCGACCAGGAGACCGGCCGGCGCCGTCGCTTCCTGGTGCTGCACGACACGCTGCCCGGCGGCACCGGATACCTGCACCGCCTCTCCTCGCCGGACGGCTTCCGCGAGGTGCTCGAAGCGGCGCTGCGGATCGTGGAGGAGTGCCCCTGCAAGGAGGACCAGCGCAGGGCGGCCTGCCACCGCTGCCTGCTCTCGCACGTGCCGGGGTCCAGGTACGACAAGGTCAGCCGCTCCGAGGCGCTCGTCATGCTGCGCGAGCTGCTCGACAGCTGGGACCCCGCGCTGGTCGCCACCACCGACGCGATCTCGCTGTGGGACCAGGTGGAGAGCGAGCTGGAGGCCCGTTTCCTCGGCGGCCTGCAGTCCTGGGCCCGCCGTGCCGACACCCCCGGCACGCTGGGCATGGCCGGTGTGCTGAACGAGAAGAAGACCGCGGACCTGCGCATCGAGGGGCCGGACGGCTCGATCGTGCACTGGCAGATGATCCTGCAGAACACCATCAAGGGCACCCGCCCCGACGTGCTGTTCAAGCGGCTGGACGACGCGCCGCTGGACGTCGCGGTCTACCTCGACGGCTACGCCTACCACGCCTCGCCGGAGAGGAACCGGCTGGCGGCCGACGCCGCGAAGAGGGCCAGGCTGCGCGCGGGCGGACGGCTCGTCTTCCAGCTCACCTGGGACGACATCGCCGACTGGGAGAGTCGCGAACACGCCCCCTTCGTCAAGGGAGAACCGCCGCGAGCCCCCTACCTGGGCAACGCGCAGGCCAAGGCGCGTCAGATCTACCAGCAGGTCAGCTCCGGCCGGGATCCCGACGAGCTGGCCCGCACGGTGTGGGCGAACCCGGTCGACACGCTGCTGGCCTTCCTCGGCGACCCGCGCCCCGAGCTGTGGCTGCACCGCGCCGAAGCCGCCGCCGCCGGGCTGACGGTGGCGGCGGCGAGCCGGAGCCGCTCCGGCCCCGGCGGTGTGCCGGAACGGGTGACGGCCGCGCTCCGCGGGGATCCCCTTCCGGCTCCGACCAGCGAGAAGATCATGACCATGCGTGCCGTGGACGCGGCCGGCTGCCCCCTCGCCGTGGTGCTCGACGGACGCGACGGCAAGAACTACACGTGGACCGCCCTCGCGCTGATCGACGACAGGAAAGAGACGATCACGGCGGACCGGGAGGGGCACGAGAGGCGCTGGGCGGCCTGGCTGTACTGGGGCAACCTGCTGCAGTTCCTCGACGCGGGATCGGGGGAGGGCGGGCAGCTCGCCCTCACCGATCTGGACGCCTTCGACCCCTCGCTGCTCGCGGCCGCCGGAGGCGGCGGAACCGCCTCCGTGCTGAGCCTGCTGCCCTTCGAAGACGATGACGAAAAGGGCGAGACGACCGTTCCGGCGCACACCGTACCGTCGCCGCGGGAGACCTCCCAGACCGAGACCGTTCCCTTCCCGAGGGTCCCGGCCGCGTCGCAAGCCGAGCAGGCCGAGCAGGCCGAGCAGGCCGAGCAGGCCGACAGGACCGTGCCGGAAGGCGGCGCCGGAGGACAGGACCCGCGCTGGGAGAAGATCTACGACGTGCTCGACCCCGGGGAGTCGGGGCTGGCCGCGTTCGCCCGCGAGCTGGCCAGGCTGGAGATCCCCGCGCCCGCCTCCGACGAGGTGGGGTTCGAGCTGGGCGATCAGGCCTGGCAGGCGGAGCTGGCCTGGCCCTCGGTGAGGGTGGCGGTCGTGCTGGCCGGAGACGACGAGGAGGCGAACCGGCGGAACGCCGCCTACGCGGCGGCCGGATGGGACGTGCGTGATGTGCGCGGCTGGGACCCCGAGGAACTGGCCGAGCGCGTTCTCGGCGGAGGCGCCGGGTGAGCGCGAGCACGGTGAGGCGAGTGGAGCGGGCGGACAGGGAGAGGACGAGGTGAACATGCAGGGTGAGGCGACGCTGCGGCTGCTCGACAAGGCCGACAAGGAGATCCTCAAGCTCCCGAGGGACGTCAAGGGCGCGATCTACGACTTCCAGCACAAGTTCCGCAAGAGCCCGGCGAACCCCGGCCTGCAGTTCAAGCAGCTCAAGGGGCACCCCCGGCTGTACTCGGCGCGGGTCAACCAGGAGTACCGCGCGCTGCTGCTCCACGCGGGCGAGGCGGACTACATCCTGGTGGCGGTCAAGCACCGCAAGGACGTCTACGACAACCTCGACCGGTTCGCCTACCAGATCAACCCGGTCACGGGCGGCATCGAGTTCGTCGACCTCGTCTCCATCGAGGAGCGGGTCCGGCACGAGCCTCCTGCCACCGAGGAGCCGACGCCGTTGTTCGCCTCCTACGGTGCGGAACAACTGCTCGGTCTCGGGGTGGCGGAGCCGCTCCTCGGACTGATCGCGAAGATCACGACAGAGGACGAGTTGCTCGGCCTGGCCGAGTACGCACCGCAGCTCACCACGGAAGTGCTGTTCGGGCTGCACGCCGGCAAGAGCGTCGACGAGATCCTCGACCAGGTCACCGCCCCGGTCACCGCGCCGGAACCGGTCGACGCCGAGGACTACCAGGCGGCCCTGGCCAGGCCCGCCACGCAGGTCACCACGGACGACACCGCCCTGCAGGAGGTGCTGGAGGAGAGCTTCGGCCGCTGGCGTGTCTTCCTGCACCCCACCCAGCGCAAGGTGGTGGAGCGCGACTACAGCGGACCCGCCCGGATCAGCGGCGGACCGGGAACCGGGAAGACCATCGTCGCGCTGCACCGGGTGAGATACCTGGTGGACCGGCTCGGCCCCGGCGACGACAGGGCGGTCCTGCTCACCACGTTCAACAAGAACCTGGCGGCCGATCTTGAGCGGCGGCTGATCGAGCTCGCGGGGACCGAGGTGGCCCGGCGGGTGGAGATCGTCAACATCGACAGGCTCGCTACGAGGATCGTCGCGGAGGCCGAGCCCGGTGGGCGTCACCGCTGGATCGACGATACCAGGGCGCTGCAGGAGTGGGAGGAACTGCTGCTGGAGCAGGGGGAGACACGCTGGGACGGCGAGTTCCTGCACGCCGAGTGGTCCCACGTCATCCTCGGCCAGGCGATCAACTCGCGGGCCGCCTACTTCCGCGCCCGCCGCGCCGGACGGGGCCGCCCCATCAGCAGGGAGGACCGCGCGGCGATCTGGCAGCTCGTCGAGCGGTACGTCAAGCGGCTCGACGAGAAGGAGCTGTGGACCTTCCGCCAGGTGGCCGAACGGGCCGCGCGGCTGGAGATCGAACGCGCCCGGGAGCGGGCCTCCTACGAGGCCGACCAGGTCAGCTCGGTCAAGCTGCAGCGGGAGTCGGGCATCTGGCACCGCCCCCGCTACCGGCACGTCGTCGTCGACGAGGCGCAGGACCTGAGCAGCGCCCACTGGAAGATGCTCCGTGCGATGGTCCCCGAGGGGCAGAACGACATCTTCCTCGCCGGCGACACCCACCAGCGGATCTACGGCAACTACGTCTCGCTCGGCAGCCTCGGCGTCAACATACGGGGGCGCTCGTCCAAGCTCACCCTCAGCTACCGGACCACGCACGAGATCCTCGGTGCGGCGCTCGGACTGCTCGGCACCGAGGACTGGGACGACCTCGACGACGGTCACGACGACCTGCTCGGTTACCGGTCGGTTCTGCACGGGGCCCGTCCCGTACTGCGCCCGGCACCCACCTGGGAGGCCGAACTCGACGCCGTCGTCGAGCAGGTCAAGGAGTGGGACGACGTCGCGCCCGCGGCGATCGCGATCTGCGTCCCCGAGCGCCGCATGGTGGCGGAAGTCGAGAGCCGGCTGGGCAAGGCGGGAATCGCCGCCGCCGCCATCGGCCAGGACGGGCCGAGGCTGTACGACGCGATCCACGTCGGCACGATGCACCGTTTCAAGGGCCTGGAGTACCAGCGGATGATGCTCGTCGGCGTGGCCGAGGGGCTGGTTCCCTCACGGCACGTCTCCCAATACCGGGAGACCGACCCGCTGCGCCATCGGCGGGAGCTGCAACGTGCCCGCTCGCTGCTGTTCGTCGCCGCTACCCGGGCCAGGGACACGCTGGTGATCTCCTGGCACGGTCAGAAGAGCAGATTCCTGCCGTGAGGACCGTCGCCGACCGCTACCGGCTCTCCGCCCCCATCGCCCGAGGCGGGATGGGGGTCGTCTGGCAGGGATCGGACCTGCGGCTCAACCGCCCCGTCGCGGTCAAGCTGATCCACCAGGACGACCTGGTCACGAAGAACGACGCCACCCGCCGCTTCTACCGTGAGGCACGGATCACCGCCCGCCTGCGGCACCCCGGCGTGCCCGTCGTCTACGACTTCGGCAGCGACGCGGGCGAGCTCTTCATCGTCCTGGAATACCTTGAGGGTCACACGATCGCGGACCTGATCGCCGAACGGTCACCGCTTCCGGCGTCCTGGGTCGCGCTCGTAGGGGCACAGGTGTGCGCGATCCTGGCCGCCGCGCACGAAGCCGGCCTGATCCATCGGGACATCAAGCCGGGCAACCTGGTGATGTGCCCGGACGGCACGGTGAAAGTGATCGACTTCGGGGTGGCGACCACGCTCGGAGCCAAGGAGTTCTCGCAGATCACCCAGACCGGCGAGGTCCCCGGGACGGCGCGCTACATGGCGCCGGAACTGGCGGACGGTGCGGAGGCGAGCCGCTCCAGTGACCTGTACACGGTGGGCTGCCTGCTCTACGAACTGCTCACCGGCTCGCGCCCGTTCGCCTCGAAGGACCTCCTGACGGAGGTCGACCGGAGCCGGCGCGAGCCTCCCCCAGGCGTAGGACGGCCGGACGTCTCCCGTGCACTGGAAGGGGTGACGCTCCGGTTGCTCGCGAAGTCTCCCAGCCATCGCCCCAAGAGCGCTCTGGAGGTCTTCGAGAACCTGATACCACTGGTCAGGGACCTGCCGCCGCTCCCCGGGCTGATCGGCGGGGAACTCCGTACCGACCCGGTGCACATGTACGCGACGGCCATCCGGAATATCGGCGCGTAATGTGAGGGGTCTCTCGGAAAGGGCGTGCGGGGCGAGACGGCGGGGTGGGTATTCCCGGCAGGGGTGAATACCAGGCACTCCTCCGCCCCCTGCCCCTTTCCCTCTGTCGAATGGTGTCTTCGCCGAGCACGTCGAAATCGATAAATTCGATCATCCAATATCGTGAGACCGGATGCCGGGCCAGGTGTGTTCAATACCGCACGACAGAAGGCGGAGCCTTCGCCGGGGTAAGGCGGCTCTCCTCTTCGAGCGCCTTCGGGGGCATGGTGACGATGTCCGGCGTCGGTCACGCCCAGGGCGCCAAACGGCCGGTGGCCGTCAGGAGCAGCAGGTGCGTACCGCGTACACGACCGCGCTTCAGGATATGAAAGAGACTCTCGTATGTAAGGGGTGACGCCGAATCACTCGCGACTCCTTGCTGAAAAGTGCAATACTCGTCGAGTTCAAAAACCCTACGGGTGGTTCCCCGTGACAACGCTCCCTGAGGACGTATGAAGGCTGACACCCATACCCCCGCTGAAATCTTCGGCCGCGACATTCGTTACCTGGTTCCCCTTTTCCAGCGACCCTACGTATGGACCAAGGCCGATCAGTGGGAACCGCTCTGGGAGGATGTGCGGGCCGTTGCCGAACAGGTCCTGGAAGGCAAATCGGGTGCGTACGGCGCCCAGGAGATCCCTCCGCACTTCCTCGGTGCCGTCGTCCTGGAACAGCAGTGGTCACCGAGCATGTTCATCCCCGTCAGGAACGTCATCGACGGCCAGCAGCGCCTGACGACTCTGCAGATCCTGCTGGACGCCGCGCAACTGGTGGCCGAACGACATGGCCTTCCACGGGACGCCCAGGCGCTTCAGACGCTCGTCCTCAACCGCAGGGAACTGACCGAGAGCCCGGACGAGGTCTTCAAGGTTTGGCCCACCGATCGCGACCAGGACGCGTTCCGTGTCGTCATGGACAACGAGCAGGACATTCCCGAGGAACTCGCCGCCAGCACGATTGTTCAGGCCCACCGGTTCTTCGTCGAGACGCTGACCGAATGGGCCGAGCCCGGCGGTGACGCGGAGAAGTGCCAGAACCGGATCACCGCGCTCACCCAGGTGCTGCGGAGCTACCTCAAGCTGGTGGTGATCGACCTCGAGCCGGGTGACAACGCACAGGTCATCTTCGAGACGCTCAACCACCGCGGGACACCACTGCTCGCGGCAGACCTGATCAAGAACCTGGCGTTCCAGCTGGCCACGAACCAGGGGGGAGACCTCCAGAGTCTGTATCAGGAGTATTGGAAGCCCTTCGACTCCAACCACTGGCGGCGGAACGTCCGGCAGGGACGGCTCTACCGCCCCTACGTCGACACCTTCTTCCAGCACTGGCTCACCATGCAGCGGCTCCGCGAAGTGCCGGCGGATCGTGTCTTCAGCGAGTTCCGCGACCATGTGCGCCTCTCCGCGCTTCAGGCCTGGGAGGTCATGCGCGACCTGGCCGCCGACGCGAAGGTCTACGAGGAACTGGAGAACCTTCCCTGGAACTCGGTGGAGGGGACGTTCTACTACCGGGTCATCCGCATCATGGAGGCCACCGTCGTCGGCCCCTTCCTGCTGTGGATCCTGCGATGGCCCGAAGAGCGGATGCCGGCGGCGCAGCGCCTCAAGGCGCTGACATCGATGGAGAGCTGGCTGGCCCGCCGGATGCTGTGCAAGCTGGCGACCAAGAGTTACAGTCGCATCCTCATAGATCTGCTGCGGGAGCTGGACCGCAACGGGCCCGAGGCGGCCGGTGACGTCACGGAGGCGTTCTTCGCCGGCGCCACCGCCAACGCCGGCTACTGGCCGTCGGACGACGAGGTCGTCGAGGCCATGGAGCGGCTGCGGGTCTACAAGGACCTGACCCAGACCCGGTTGCGGATGGTGCTGGAGGCGCTTGAGGACAACCGCCGACGCAGGTGGTCGGAACATGAGCACTGTCCCAGGGGACGTCTGACGATCGAACACGTGATGCCGCAGAGCTGGGGGGAGCACTGGGGAGGAGACGCGATCGACCACGCCGCGCGACAGCGCAGGGACCACCTCGTCCAGACCCTGGGCAACCTGACCCTGGTCAACGATCGCCTCAACCCCAAGCTCTCGAACCGGCCGTGGACCAACACCGAGGTACAGGAACGGGGCCTGAGCGACCCGGAGCCGAACATCGGCAAACGAGACCTGCTCCTCAGACACGCCACGCTCAAGCTCAACGCGGAGCTCGTCACCGACCACCAGGAGGCGTGGACCGAGGAGACCATAACGGCGCGCTCGGCCAAGCTCGCGGAACGCCTGATCCGAATCTGGCCGCGCCCGGCCGGGCCACCGGAAACTCTCCCCGCATAAGGGTGAGCGTCGGATGAGAGCCGACGGGCCAGGATCTTCACCGACGAAGGGACCGTCGGTCCACCCGGCGCGCTGAGGCTTCTCGCGGGTCGCCGGCCTGGCCGGGACCCGCGAGGTCGGCCGGCGGCCGTCGAGGCGGCGCGGTCCCTGCTGAACCGGGAGGCCGCTTCCTCATCCGGTTGGTACGGGAGGAATCCCCTGGGTCGCGACGCCCTGGTTCAGGATCACGTTCTCCACGCCGGGCTGGATGTTGTCCTGGTCGAGCCCGATGCGGCCGTCGTTGTTCCGGTGATCCAGGGTCACGCTCGCGGGCTGTGCGGTGAGCTCGTAGCTGACCCAGTCGGTGCCCTCCCCGCCGAGGTAGAAGACCTGGCTCGCGGTCGGGGCCGTGCCCCCGTAGTAGGCGTCGGCGCCGGGGCCGCCTTCGACGTAGCTCGACATGGGGATGTCGATCGCGATGGAGTCACTGCCGTCGCCGAGCAGCGCGACGATCGCTCCGACCCCGTTCGAGGTGCAGCTCACCGTGGTGGCGTTCACCTCGTCGCAGCCGTCTCCCGGGGTGAGGGGCACCTCGTCCTTCACCATGATCTTGTTACCGCTCCTGTAGAAGCGGACGCGGTTGGCTTCTCCCGCTCCGGCGATGTGACTGATGGTGTTCCCGTTGACCCGGACCACGGCTCCGGTGGCGGCGTGGCCGATGGAGGGGACGGCGATCACCGAGGCGGTCACGAGGCCGGCCAGCAGGGAGAGGTGAAGTGCTCCGCGCGTCGTCCTGGTCTTCCGCGTCGTATGAGGCCCCTTACCGGGGTCGATGTCGGTGGGCATGGCGAATCCTTTTCGTCTCGGACGGACGCCGCTTTCGGCGCCGCGTTCGAAGATAGGGAGAAGAGGAACGGGATTCCCGGTACAAAGCGATAGGGGAAATGTGTTCTTTTTCCTGGTCGACGTAGCGGTTGTCGCGGTCGTCCTCGGCTTCGCGGCGGCGACCGGTTCCGCACCGGCTACGTCCGGCGGGATCACGTTTCGTACAGGGAGGAGCGGTCACACCTGTCCTTTCACCGCCCGGAGTCGTGCCGCCACGCGCCGGGGACGCCGGGGAAAAGCCGTCGCGGTCACCGCGCAGGGCTGTTACGAAGGACGGCGTACGGGGAGTGCGGGCGGAAGGTGGCGGGCGACATGAGCGGTAGAGGCGACGGGGGCGACAGGGGCGGGGTCAGGGAGGTCGTGGGCGGTGATGTGCCGATCGTGGCGGAGGACCACGGCGGGTACGGTCAGGACGTGCTCCTCCTGCACGGCGGTGGGCGGACGCGCGCCGACTGGGACGCCTCCGCGAGCCTCCTCCGCGACGCCGGATTCCGGTCGGTGGCCATGGACCTGCGCGGGCACGGCGAGTCGGGCACGGCGCCGTGGTCGTGGCGGGACGTGCTGGTGGACGTGGCCGCCGTGGTGGAGGCGTTCGGTCTTCACCGGCCGGTGATCGTAGGGCACTCCCTGGGAGGCATGGTCGCCGCGTTGTGGGCCGGGGGACATCCGGAGTGCCCGCTCGCGGTCAACCTCGACGGTCACGGCAATCCCACGCGACCCGGGCAGTTCCTCGGCCTGGACGAGGCGGGGGCGGCGCGCGCGTGCCGGGAGATGACGGCCTTCCTGGGGGAGATGGGGCGGGGGCTCCCGGAGTCTTTCCTCCAGGTCATGCGGGAGATAGACGCCCTCGACCGGTTCGGCGCCTATCGCGCCGCGCGGTGCCCGCTGCTCGTCGTCAGCGGTGACGCGCGGGCCTTCGCGGGGGTGTTCCCCGACCGTCTCGTGCCCGCCTGGAACGCGTACTGCGCGTGGGTGGAGCACGAGCTGCGGGCGGCCGTACGGGAGGCGCCCCCGGTGCGGTCGGTGTCCCTGCCCACCGGGCACGACCCGCACCGGGAGGACCCGGAAGGCCTGGTACGTCTCCTGGTCGAACACCTCGCCCGGTGCGAGGGGGTGTCGTCTCCGGGCGCATGACGTGCGTCGAGTCATGTCTCCGGCGGGGGCCGGTCGCCGATCATTTCACCGGGAGGTGGTCTTCCGCGGGAGCCGGCCTCCTCGCCGGGCGCAGATCCTCCCGCCGGGGCCGCCGGGCGGCTCGCCCGATCCGCCACCGGGGTCTGCTCCGTCGTCGTTCGCCTCCGGCTACCGGAGGCGGATCAGCCAGGTCACGATCGCTGTCAGCGTCGGGGAGAGGATTCCCGACGGCCGTGTGCCCATCCAGGACAACCCGTCCGGCCTCGCCCCCGGCCACAGGCCGCGCCTGTTCGCTCTGTGGCTCGGTGCCCTTCTGCGGTGACGCCCACGGGCAGGCGAGGTGGCGGACCCGGGCCTGCCGGGCGTGACCGGGAGCTGTTCGCGCGCGACCGGGACATGCGCGCGTACGACGTGGGCCGGCTCGTCCGCGACCGGGACCCGCCCGCCCATGATCCGGGTCTGCTCGCGGACCCTCGACAGGGCGACGCGCAGGCCGTCGATCTCCTTCCCGGCGGTGGTGAGCTCGGCGCGCAGGATCCGGACCTGCTCGGTGGTCTCCTGGTGCAGCTGGCGCAACTCCATGACGTACTGCTCGCGCAACGTGGTCAGCCGGTAGTCGAGCCGGCAGGTGCGGATCCTCGCGGCGGTGGTCTCCTCCCGCGCGGCGGTCAGCTCCCGCTGCAGCGCCTGGCAGGTGTCCTGCAGCCGCTTGTTGTTCACGGCCAGGGCCTCGGCGCGCCGCCATTCCCGCTGCTGAAGGCTCAGGGCGTGCGTGGCCAGCGCTGTCTGGTCGGCGGCCTTTCGCTGGGCGGCCGCCAGGAGGCTCTCGTGTCCGGTGTTCGCGCGTCCGGTGTTGTCGTGACCCCCGGTGTTCTCGTGCCCGGTGTTCTCGTGCCGGGTCCTCTCGTGTCCGATGACCTGGCGCCGTTCTTCGTCCTCGGCGTCGTGGACCGGCCACTCGGCACTCCGGCTCGCCTCGACGGACCGGACCCCGTCGCGGACGGCGGCCGTGCCCACCGTCTCCCCGGGATCCGGGCTCCGGACGGCAGGGCGTGTCCCGGTGGTCCCGCCGTCGCGGGTCTCACCGTCGTACCGGGTCTGATCCAGCGGCTCGCAGTACTCCCGGAGCGGTCCGGCGCCGACGCCGACGATATGGCTCTCACAGTGGGAGTGGCCACACGCACGGCTCGACAGCTTCGTCGACCCGGTGGTGCCGATCGTCTCTGTCACACCGTCAAACTACCTATTTTCACTTATAGTGAAATTGATGACACATAGAGTGATATCAAAAGTTGAAAAGTATTTTGATCCTTCGTCGCCGTAGCCGCCCCTTGTGCCGGGGCTCGGCAGCGGGCGCCGGCCTCTCCCGGGGCGAGAGGCCGTGGGGGTCAGCCTTCCTCGGGGCGGTCGATCGTGAGCATCAACGGGGTGGCGACCCCGTGCAGGGACGCCGCCTCGGCGAGGAAGGCGGCCAGCCATCCAAGGGCGTCCGTCGACCATTCGGCGAGGTCGCCGTGGAAGGTGGCCCTGTGCCGGGCGGGGCCGTGCCACAGCTCGTCGATGACGGGGGACGCCGGAACCGGATGGTCGTCGGTCAGGGAGAACGAGTCGCACCGCAGGACGTCCTGCTCGAAGCCCCGCATCCAGCCGAGCATCCCGGGTGCCGCCGAGCGGACGGACGGGTCCCGCCCGCCGTCCAGCGTCATTCGTACCGCCGTCCTGCGGCGCGGGTCGCCGTCGGCGAACCAGCCCGCGTCCTGGAGCAGGGGGATCACGCCGCCCAGGCGCGAGGACGTACCCGGCGGCGTCTCCGCGGACGGATCGGGGCCCCGTACCGGAAGCAGGACCTGAACCGCTCGCAGCGACAAGGTGCCGAGACGCGTCGTGACGTCGCCCGCGCACGACAGGAAGGCCTGGACCGGCAGCGGCCGGTCGCCGGGAACCGGCGCGGTCAGCGAGACCTGGAACCATGCGATGTGCGACGGCTCAGACCCCACGCCGGGGCCCTGCCCGGCGTCGTTCATCCCCCAGAGGCCGCCGGACGCGTCCGACGTGGCCTCGGTGAGCCATCCCATCGCGGACGACCTGGACAGGAAGAGGCTGTAGGCGTCCGAGGAGGCGACGAGAGGATCGCGCCACGGGTGCGGCACCAGTTCGCCGTGCAGGGCCACGAACATGGTGTCGTCGGGTTCGATGCTCACGTCGCCCTCTTCCGTTATCGCCGGCAGTAGATGTTGCGGCTCGGTGTGTAGAGCTTGCCCGGGTCGTCGGCGAGACCGACCAGGTCCACGTCGACGACGCTACGCCATCCCGTCAGGCCGCCGTTGACGCACGCGGCGCGTCCGGTCGCGCGGTTGCCGGCGCCACCGCCGGATCGCACGGTCTGGCTGCCCGGCGCGCCGGCGTTCCTCCAGACGCCGTCGGTGTAGTACTGCTGGAGCTGCACGGTGACGACCGCCAGGGTGGCGCTGCAGTCGCCGTTCACCCACCAGCCGTGCCCGGAGGCCTCGAAGGCGGACGAGGAGACGTGGACGTAGTCCCCGTAGGTCTGGAAGACGCAGTACGCGGACGCCGACCGGGCGTCCCGCGAGGAGGAGGGGCCCCTGTTCTCCAGGCGCGCCTCGCCCCGGGCGGCGGACCGTTCGGAACCCGGAGCCGGGGCGGGGGTGGGTGCGGCGGCGGGAGGGGGGGCGGGGGAGGACCGCACCGGGGCCGCGATCGCCGAGGGCGGCGAGCCCCCGAGGAACACCGCGCCTGCGATACCGGCCGTGATGGAGATCGTACGAAGTGATCGACGCATGATCGTACCTCCGAGCTTGGTCGAGCGTGGGCAGAGGTCGTTCTGCGAACCTTGTCCGGCGGTCGGGAAAGGGCGCGGTTCCGATCCCTCGTGAATGGCGCCGGACATTGATAAACGTGTCATTCCCGCCGTGTCGTGTCAATGGAAATACTGTTATCGGCAATATTCGGCCGACCGGTTGACGTGGGGTTATTCGCTGGAATGAGCCATATGTGGATTATCGGTTATTTCAGCCGATGTCCCGTTGACAGGGTGGGGGTATCCCGGTGTTAATTCAATTTAAAAAGGGGTAACAGAGGATTTTTGATTTCTTGTCGCGATATTCGACATCACGCGAATCGCGCCCATGTCGGGTGCGTCAGGCGGTCGCCGGACGGTCGCCGGGTGATGCCCGGCACGGTGTCACTACCGGTCAGGGCGAGCGGCATCGTCCGCGCCGGTGACGCACCGGGCCGCTGCCGTTCGCCGTCACCGCGAGCGGTGACCCGGCGGTCCCTCTCCCGGATCACGGAACCGGACGACGAAAAGGCCCCTCTCCGATCACGGACCTAGGCGACGAAAACGCAGAACGGATGGCCTGCCGGGTCGGCGTACACGCGGAGCGGCTCGTCGGGATCGTCGACGCGGTCCAGCAGCAGCCGGCCGCCGAGGCGCAGGACGCGTTCGTGCTGGACCCGTAACTCCTCGACCGAGTCCACGGTCAGGTCCAGGTGCAGTTGCTGCGGCACCCGCCCCTCCGGCCATGTCACCTCCGGCAGCCGGTCGACCCGCTGGAAGGCCATCCGGGAGGCGCCTTCCGGAGTTCTCAGCACGAGCCAGTCGCGGCCACGCTCGTCCGCCCGTCCCTCCGCGGGGGGCTCGTCGCCGGGCCGGTAGACCAGGCCCAGCAGAGATCGGTAGAACTCCGCCAGGGCTCTGGTGTCGGTGCAGTCGAGCACCACCTGACACAGCCTGGGCACGCTCTCCCCACCGGCCACCTCGACCACCGCTCCCCGTGATCACCCCTGCGTTCCGGCATGCTTCTGCACGCCACGCCGACGATCAAACGCGGGATCCCGGTGGCCGAACCGGTCTCCGTGTCGGCCGGAGCGCCCCAGGGGCGCCGGTCCTCCCCGGGGCGTTCCGGTCGCGCGTTCTACCCTCTGGACCGGAGCTGGTCGAGGGTGTGGCCGGTGGCCTGCTTGAACAGGTACTCGGCCCGTTCGTAGGAGAGCCTGCGGCGGCCGGTCTCGGGGCAGAGGTCAGCGGGGGCGGGAGGACGGCCGGGGCCCGGCCTGCGGTCGGACAGGAACAGCGGCCCTCGGCGGCGGCCCGCGACGAGTTCGGGGAGGAGCCCCGCGGTGCCCGAACGCCAGCGGATCCAGCCGGAGGCCGTCCTGCCGCGCATCCCGGGCAGGTCGAGGTCCTCGACGTCGAGTGCGAGCGCCGCACCGGGGCCGGCCGCGCTCTCGTGGATCAGTGACCACAGGGCGCGCTCACGCAGGGCGACGTCCCGCCGCTCCCACAGCGCCTCGGCGTACGACCGGTCGACGGGACGGGTGCGTCCCCGGGGCTCGTACCGGCGGACGAGGGCGGCGGCGAGGTCGTTCGCGGCGTTCTCGGGCCGCGGGTCCCGAGCGGTGATCCAGGTGGAGAAGGAACGGACCGCGCCGCGGTGCCGGTTCCAGGTCGCGGCGGCGGCACCGCCCCACGCGGAGGCGAACACCCCGGCGACCCGCTCGGCGCCCACCTCCGTCAGCGGGGTGCCGTCCCCGAGGTCGCGGCGCAGCCGGTTCATCGTCTGCGTGTAGGAACGGACGGTCGACGCGTCCAGGTCGTCACGGGCCAGGAACGCCGCCGCGGCCTCGGCCAGGGTGACGGCCCCTCCCGGCCCGCGCGCCCTTCGGGCGGACGCCTCGCCCGCGGCCTCGGCGGCGCAGGTCGCGGCGCGTTCCAGCAGGATCGCGCGTTCGGGCACGTTGCCGGTGAGGGCGGCGGCGCGTTCGAACTCCCGCCGGGCCTCCTCGTGACGGCCGAGCCTGGCCAGCAGGTCGCCGCGCACGCTGGGCAGGCGGTGGTAGGCCCGGAGCGCCGGTTCGCCGGACAGTGTGTCGACGAGCTCCAGCCCTCGTTCGGGGCCGTACGCCATGGCCAGCGCGACCGCGCGGTTGAGCTGGACGACCGGCGTGGGCAGCACTCGGGCGAGAGCCTCGTAGAGGGCGGCGATCCGCGTCCAGTCGGTCTCCTCCGCCGTACGGGCCTGGGCGTGACACACGGCGATCGCGGCCTGCAGCACGTACGGGCCGAGGGGGCCGCCGCACCGGCGGGCGCGCAACAGGGCCGCGACGCCGCGGTGGATGAGAAGCCGGTCCCAGCGCCCGCGGTTCTGCTCGTGCAGCGCCACGGGCCGGCCCGACGGGTCCGTCCGGGCCGCCGCCCGTGACGCCTGGAGCTCCATCAACGCGACCAGGCCGTGCACCTCGGCCTCTCCGGACGCCAGCCCGGCCAGCAGGCGGCCCAGGCGCAGCGCCTCCTGGCAGAGGTCCTGACGCATCCAGTCGTCGCCCGCCCCGGCCGCGTACCCCTCGTTGAAGATCAGGTAGACGACCTCCAGGACCGACGACAGGCGGCTCGCGCGGTCGGCTCCCTCGGGGATCTCGAAGGGGACCCCGAGGGAGGCGAGGGTCCGCTTGGCCCGGACGACGCGCTGCGCCACGGCCTGCTCGGAGACCAGGAACGCGCGGGCGATCTCCTCGGTGCTCAGGCCGCCGAGGAGCCGCAACGTCAACGCCACCCGCGCCTCGGACGGCAGCGCCGGGTGGCAGGAGACGAACATCAGCCGCAGGACGTCGTCACCCACCTCGTCGTCGAGGGCCGCGTCGGCCTCGGCCTCGGCCTCGCCGGAGCTGTCCGGGCGGACGGTGAGCTCGTGGGCGAGCCGCTCGTGCCTGCGGTCGAGCCGTTCGCCGCGCCGCAGGTGGTCGACGGCGCGGCGCTTGGCGACGGCCATCAGCCAGGCACCCGGGTTGTCCGGTACGCCGCCCTGCGGCCACCGTTCGAGGGCGGCGAGGAGCGCGTCCTGCGCGAACTCCTCGGCCAGCCCCACGTCGCCCACCATCCGGACGAGCCCGGCGACGATTCTCGCCGACTCCATCTTCCAGACCGCGTCGACCGCGCGGTGGGCGTCCAGGGATGTCACCGCTCGATGAGAGCACCGGTCCGGGCGGGTGCGCAAGGACCCGTCCGATCGGATGTGCAAGAGCCCGTCCGGCGCCGGTTCCGCGTGCGCCCGCCCGGCCGGCCGCGCGGGCGCCCCGGCCGGAGCCCTCGTACGGCCGGAGCGCCCCCGTGCGGCCGGCTGTGAAGGGCCTGATCGCGTAGCCCGCCCGGCCCGGCCCGGGGCGTCCGATCAGTTGCCGGGGCCGAAGACCTGCTGGATGTCGCCCTCGCCGTCCCCGAGGATCTTCCAGAAGCGGCGGGAGAGCTCGATCGCCTCCTCCTTCGACCGTGCCTCGATGAGCGCGAAGCTGACGATCGCCTCCTTGGCCTCGGTGAACGGTCCGTCGGTGACGGTGACCTTCCCTCCCGAGGCGCTCATGTGCGTACCGGCCGGGTCCAGGCCGCCGGTCGCCAGCAGCACCCCCGCCCTGGTCATCTCCTCGATGAAGGCGCCCATCTCGGCCATCATCGCCTCGTCCGGGGGAGCCATCGGGCCCTTGGTGGTCATCAGGAATCGCATCGTCGTATCTCCCTCTGGTGCTTGCGGTACCGATCCTCGCCGGTCCTCGGCCACGCGTCGAACAGGGCCCGCTCGTATCGACACGAACCTCCTGACCAGGGCGGCGGCCCGATGTGACAGGGAATGCCGATACGACAGGGAATGCGGGGCGAAAGGCGTGACCGCAGGTCAGAGGGCGCGTAGGTGCGACGGTGTCGAGTCCGGCCCGGCTCGTTCGACGCGTCAGCGAGGCCGGGTGAGACCGGTGAACACGAGCACGGCGCCGGTCGAGAGGCCGGCGGACACACGTCACGGCCCCGGCCGAGAGGCCCGCGGACGAAGGAGAGCGACGGGACCCCGTCGCGGCAGAGAGGAACGACCATGACCGTCGCCCGGCCCACCGCCTCCCACGGCTCCACCTCACACGACCCCGCGGCCCGCTCCGCCGGCTCGGTGACGCGGGCCCTGCTCGCCGGGGGCGTCGCCGCCGCGCCTCTCTTCGCGGTCGTGTCGCTGGCGCAGGCCTTCACCCGGGAGGGCTTCGACCTGACGCGTCACCCCCTGAGCATGCTCGCCACCGGCGATCTCGGCTGGCTCCAGATCGCCACCTTCGTGATCAGCGGCGCCCTGACGATCACCGGAGCGCTCGGGCTGCGCCGCGCGATGCGGGGCACCCCCGGCGGCACGTGGGCACCCCGGCTGATCCTGGTCAACGGCGTCGCGACGATCGCCGCCGGGGTGTTCGTCATGGACCCGGGCGACGGTTTCCCCGCGGGCACCCCGCTCGGCCAGACCGGCACGCTGAGCCGGCACGCCCTCATGCACATGGTCGCGGGATCCATCGCCTTCACCGCGCTCATCGTCGCCTGCTTCGTGCTGGGCCGCCACTTCTCCCGCGCCGGACGTCCGGGATTCGCCGCGGCCTCGCGGCTCAGCGGCCTGATCTTCGCTGTCGGGGACGGCTGGGCCATGTCGGGCGGGCGGGCCGGATCGCTGACCCTGGCCGTCGGCGCGATCACCGCCATGACCTGGGTCGCCGTGACGGCGGCGGACAAGCGCGCCGCACTCCGACAGTGACCCTGTTCCGGAGACCCGTCCACGTCAGCCGAGGTTCAGGCTGACGTAGACGGGTTTGTGGTCGGACGAGCCGGCCCCCTGGGCCACGTGACACCGCTTCACGCTTCCCCTGGGGGCGAAGAGGTAGTCGAGCTTGCGCTTCACGACGCCGCCGGCCTCGCGAGCGTGCCTCTCCGTCCAGCGGCCGTCGCGGCCGCCCTTCTGGTCGCACTCGGCGTAGGCCGCGTAGACGGGTGCCAGGATGCGTCTCTTCGCGGCGGTGCCCTGCCGGCTGTCCGGCGGGGGCAGGTTGAGGTCCCCGCCGAAGACGGCGCGGTGACCGGGCTTGGCCACCGCCGCCAGCAGCTCCCCGACCTGCTTCCTGCGGAAGGGCGCGCCCGGTCGGCTGTCGTCGTAGGACAGGCCGGAGCTGAGGTGGGTGCCGCAGACGTTGACCCTCCTGACGGGGATCGCGGCGCAGAGCGCCATACGCCTGGCGTACCACGGGGGAGAGGTCAGCGCGTGGGCCCGGAAGGTGGCGGTGTCGCCCGCGACCGCGACCGCGACGGCGATGCCGCCCCGCGAACGCCCCTGCCGGTCGGGCGCGCAGGTCTTCGGTGAGCCGTCCTTCAGCGTGAGGACCGAGGACCGCACGGTCCAGGCGCGCCCGGTCGCCCGCTCCAGCACGCTCTCCAGGACGGCCGTCCCGCCCGAGCAGAACTCCTGCAGGAGGATCACATCCGGCCTGATCACCTGGCCGGTCGCGTACCGGCCGATCTCCACGGCCACCTCCCGCATGTCCCCGCGGTAGAAGCGGCAGGCGGGGTTGGTGCCAGCGCAGACGTTCCAGCTCATCACCGAGAGGGGCGGGGAGGACGTTCGTGCCTGGGCCTGTCCTGCGCAGAGAGGGACGATCGCGACCATCAGGGCGGACGCCGCCATCAGCTTCCTTGTGGTCATGGCCGGTATTGAAGCATGTCCGGATCACGGTCTCGGGGCGTTCTCACCGGCCTGCCGGAGCCGTACGGCCGCCGCCTCCCGGTCAGCCGTCCAGGGCGACGGTGACACCGTCGGAGAAGATGGAGTCGTGTAGCTCGATCGCCTTGATGCTGAAGTTCTCGGGGACGTCGAAGAGAAGAATCCCGTTGACCGTGTTGCCGGGATTGATGGTGTTGAGGAAGGCGTTGGAGTTCTTCAGCGCGAGGGCGGCGGCGCCGGAGTCGGTGTCGTACTGCCTGCCCCGGGCGTCGATGAGCTTCTGCGAGGAGCCGCTGAACAGTTGCGACTCGTCGCCGATGTTCTTCACGGTGACGTGCACCAGGACGTACTGGCCCTGGGCGTCGGAGCCGAGGTATTCGTCGCCGACCCGCTCGACGCCCTTCTGGACCCTGGTGACCTTGAAGGAGAACTTGCCGTCCTTGACGGTGTCGCCGAGCACGGCCCGCCTGGGCTGGCTCTTCCTCTTCGTCGGGGTGGCGGCCTCGGCCACCGTGGGGCCGGCCGGGTCCGCGAGGTTCCCGCCGGTCCTGCCGCCTCCGGCGAGGAGTCCGCCCAGCACCACCAGGCCGGCGAGGACGGCGGCGCCGACGAGGGTCGCCCGCAGGCAACCCCCTCCCTTCTGCCGCACGATCACGGTCTGCGCGGGGGGCCGGGAGTGGTCGTAGTGCGGGTGGTGGTTCCCGTGCATGACGAGGCTCGCTTTCGGGGCAGCGGTGGGTTGTACGACACCAGTGAAGCATGGTGTGAACTAAGCGCACAACTTATAATCACGTGATTTCGTGATGGACTGTGTATGACATCGCTCGGAGGATCCCGTTCACGGCTGGTCAGGCCGCGTCCCGGGTACGACCGATCACCGCAGGGCGCTCGCTGCCCCGTGTGTCCGGCGGCGCCCTCATCGTCCGGCGTTTCCCCGAAGCCGGCCGTGGTGCGGATTCCTCGGCCGTCGCCCTCCCCGATGGCGGTGGCGGGTCCGTATTATCTGTGCCGTGTTCCCAGCCGGTGGTCCCGTCCCTCACCATCACCACAATGCCGACGGGCGCCTTCCCGGCCGGTCTTCCCGGTGGCGCCTTCCACTCAGCCTGATCTGGGCCTTTGCGCCTCTGTACACCGCCGGATTCGCGACACCCTTCGTCATCGGGCATGCCGCGGTGCAGCTGAAAGACAGGATCGCTGGAGTCGCGACCGGTGTTTACGGTGTTCTTCTGCTCGCATTTGTTATCATTTCCGGCATTTACAGCGATAACGACCCCGCGACCAAGGAAGCGCCGGTCGATGTGATCGTGGGAATCTGGATCGTCGTGGGCTGGCTGGGAGGCACGGCACACGCGTTCGTCCTTCGATCATCCGTCTTCCGGACCGGGGCAACGGCTCATCCCCCCTCGGGGGCCTGGCGGTACGACCCCATGCCACCGACCCACCACCGGGCCCCGGCGCCCCCCGTCGTGCCTTATCGGACGCCCGCGCCCTCGCCCTATCAGGACTCCGTTCCCACGCCCTACCAGGCTCGCCCGACCCCGACGCAGTCCTTTCCCCCGTCTCCTCGGTACGCGGAGGACACCGCGTCCGGCGCGCCCCCCTTCGAAGGGATCGGGCCGTACCGGCTGGACCGGAAGATCGGGGAAGGGGGGCAGGGGGCGGTCTACCTCGGTTACGGGCCGGAAGGGCGACCGGTGGCGGTCAAGGTGCTGCACAGCCGGATCATCGGCGGCGCGGCCGAACGCGAGAGCTTCGTCAGGGAGGCCGCCATGGCCCGGCGGGTGCGCCCCTTCGCCACGGCCAGGCTGATCGACGTCGGCGTCATCGGCGACATGGCCTACATCATCAGCGAGTACGTGCCCGGCCCGTCACTGGAACGGCTGGTCAGGGACGAAGGGCCGAGGGGCGGCGACAGCCTGACCCGGCTGGCCATCGGGACGGCGGCGGCGCTGGCGGGCATTCACTCCGCGGGCATCGTGCACCGGGATTTCAAGCCGGCCAACGTCCTGCTGGGTCCGGACGGCCCGCGAGTGATCGACTTCGGGATCGCCAGAGCGCTGGACCAGGTCACGATGACCTCGGGCGTCCTGAAGGGCACCATGGCCTACATGTCCCCCGAGCAGATCTCCGGCGAGCAGGTCGGCCCGGCCTCCGACGTCTTCAGCTGGGCCGCCACCATGCTCTTCGGCGCCACGGGCGGACACGCCTTCGGGGCCGGTTCCACCCCTCTCGTCTACCGGAAGATCGTCACCCATCATCCGGATCTGTCCGTGCTGCCGGTAGCGCTCCAGGCTCCGCTGGCCGCCTGTCTCGCCAAGGATCCGAGAGAGCGGCCGACGGCCGCCGAGGTGATGACGCGGGTCACCAGCTGATTCGGGACAGCGCCCCGGCGTACAGGTGAATCGGTCTCGTCGCCCGATCGACCACGCCGGGCAGCGAGGGCAGGCCCCTCACGAACGGCATGAGGCGGTGAAAGACCTCGTCGGCGCGTTGCGGACGCCGATCGGGTTCCCTCTCCAGCAGCGCCGTCACCAGCGTGCCGAGCTCCCTGGGCACCGTCGTGCCCAGCGGCGCCGAGGGGCGGCCGAAACGCTCACCCGTCCCGGTGGGGCCCGTCGGCTGGAAGGCGCGCCGGCCGGTGAGCATCTCGTACAGGACGCAGCCCACCGAGTACAGGTCGGTCAGCGCGCCGGTCCTGCCCTCGTGGAACTGTTCGGGAGCCATGTACGGCTCGGTACCCGGCGCGCCCATCGTTCCGGTGATCACTGAGAAGTCGGGTGAACCCTGAACCGTCGCGACCCCGAAATCCAGCACGACGAGGGTCGCGTCACGGCAGAGCATGAGATTGCCCGGCTTCAGATCCCGGTGCACGAGCGAGCGAGCGTGCGCCGCCGACAGCACCGCACAGAGCTGTGCCCCGATCAGGGCGGCCCAGGGAACGGGGAGGCGCTCGTGCATGTCGAGCACGTGCGTGAGGGGCCATCCGTCGACGAACTCCATCACGAGGAAGAACCCGTAGTCGTCCTGCCCGAAGTCGTGGACGCAGGGCACTCCGGGATGACGGAGCAGGGCCATGATCCGGGCCTCGCGCCTGAACCGCCGCACGGCCTCCTCGGTGAGCCTGTCGCCCCGGACACGCTTGACGGCCACCTTGCGGTTCAGATGCAGGTCGACGCCCTGCCAGATCTCTCCCATGCCACCCCGGCCGATCGGCTGCTGAAGCTCGTAGCGCCGCGCGACCAGCATGGGACTCCGTTTCTCAGAGGTCGGGTGCTGCCCGCCTGACCGGGGGATCGAACAAGGCCGTTGGGAGACAACCGAGATTCGGATCTTATCGGTGGTACCGAAACGGTAAGGGACCGGGAGAGACCTCGTCCGGCCCTGCGTGCCTGATCACTCCGACACGACCGAGGTCCAGGAGGGGCTTGCGTGTCTCTTTATGTGAGGTGCGATCGAGGTGACTTATCGAGTACAGCGAAAACGGATAAGCTGAGTACACAGATCTTCTTGTGGGAAACCCGATCCCGTGTGTACATTTTTCTCGGGTTCGAAAAATTCTCCTGCCGCCTGCGGCAATGGGGAAATCGTGTGTCCCATTTGTGAGATGTAGATATCTTTGGAGGATTTGTCTGATTCAAAAGATCATTCTTGTCGTGCCCGGGGTTGCGACTGTGATTGTTGTGAATCTTTCTCTCCCCGTCCGGGCGAATTGAATTATCGAAAGAGCTTTTGGATGCCTGTTTGCGGACAGGCCGAAAGAGTTTAAGTGTTGCGGGACATCTGTCTCGTCCTGTCCGTGGGCCCTTGCGATGACGGGGTCGGGCCGGAGGAGTTCTCCCCCGGCACGGTCGGGTTTCTGGTGACTGCCGGCCCCTGGAGCCACTGCCGCACCAGACTCAGGCGGTTCACGGCGAGCTGCTCGACCGCGCCTCGCTCTGCTTCGCTCCCGCCGGTGATGATCCCGACACCGGGAGGATCGGCGACCGGCGTTCCGTCATCACCCCCACTCCGGGAAGGCGATTCGGTCTCGTCGCCTGTTGCCGGTGTCGAATAGTGGCCAATATTTAACAGAGGTTATCGGTATGGAAATTCAGAAAGGCGGCATTCAGGACGAAGGGGCGCCGTCCGGTCGTTACCGTACAGCTTTTCATGCCGACCTGGCGCCGGCTGACGCTTTTGGCATAACGGCCAACGAGGTGCGCTCATGGCTGATCTCAAAGGCTGCGCACAAGCCCATCGACATCGCCGCCTACGACGCCGGGCAGGCGCGATTGGGCGACGGGATAATGCTCCTTCACAATGTCCGGTCGAGCGGGGACGGCGCGCAAACCCGGCACTGGCAGCTTCGTGAGAAGAACGACGGCGGATACTGGCTCAGCTCACTGGTCGTTCACGCGCCGTCGAAGCCGAAAGATCCGGGGCAGCGTACCTGGTTCTGGCTGGATGTTGAGTATGTACGGACCGCTGACGACGAAGACGAGGACTGGAGACCTCCGCGAGCCGGACTGCCAGGCATCGCTCGGAAGCTACTGGCAGCCGTGGATGCTCGTGACCACTGGGCCCAGCTGACTCCGACTCCTACTCTTATCAGGCCGGAAGGGGTCGACGAGCTTCTTGAGATCCTCACCGACGAGGAGCGCCGGCTACCCGCCGTTGTGGCATCGTCGCGAGGCCGCATCGATTTTGACTCCTGGCGCAAGAAGGTCGAGGTGGTGACAAAGCTTCTTCCCGGGGTTGCGAGCCTGCACATCCTCGACCCGTTGGCCGAAATCCAGTTCAACGCAGCCGTGGGCAGCTCCTTCGAGGTTCGCGGTGGTGCGATAAGAACGTATCTTCCCGGCCTGGATCTGGCGATCGACGAGGATGCCGCTCGTCATCGCGTGCTGTCTGAACCGCGTATCCGGGACAACAGTCGCCGGGCTGCGCAGCTTCTGGCCGGTCACCCTCGGAGACTGGCGGCCGACGGCCGTCTTCCCGGACCGCTGGGCAAGCTGGCTCGCACAGCCGGTCTTGTGGCTCCCAGCTCGTCCAGGACGTTTCCCCGGCCGGAGGAGGACGTCGACACGTCTCTCGAGGCTCTCCGCGGGGAGGTCACGAGTCTTCGCCGGGAGAACGACGAACTCCGGGAACTGTTCGAGATGGTGGGAGACGAAGAGAAGAAGCTCCGGGAAGAGGTCGCGGACGCGCAAAGCGAAATGCTGGATGTCACGATAGATCTTGCATCGGCGAACGAAAAGATCGCCGAATTGTCGGACTGGGTCCGTGTTCTATGGAAACGGCTGGAGAGGAGCGGTCGTGCGGTAGAGGCCTACCTGCCGGCCGAGGAGCCGATCAAACTTCCCGCCCAGTTGTCCGAAGTTCTGGACCGGCTTGACGAACTTAGCAGGGTCGAGTTCACCGGAAACATGGACAAGGTTTCGAAACTAGAGGAGAAGACGCAGTCCTTGACATGGGCGCAGACAACCTGGCAGGTTGTTGTTGCATTTCAGGAGTACGCTGAAGCGATAGCCGATGGGAAATTCAGCGGAGACTTCCGGAGGTGGTGTTCCGAGCCGCCTTCGGGCGCCGCCGCGATTTCTGCGAAAAAGGTCAAGCTGGGCGAGTCGGAGACGGTGCAGAACAACGTTAAGATGCGCCGCCAGCGAGAGTTCCCCGTTCCGGCCGAAGTTGACTCTTCGGGCCGCGTGTACATGTGGTCACATATCTGCATCGGTGGAGGTGCGGGAATGAGCTCCCCTCGCCTGCATTTTTATGACGACGCGCGTGGCACCGGAAAAATATATGTCGGCTACCTTGGCGCTCATCTGGATGTCAAATCGACCAACTGACCATGTCGTGAGCCCTTTTCCGACGTGGTCCTCGCCGGCTCGGGGACGTTCTACCGTCGTCACGCCCGCTCACACAGGTCCGGTCAGCCCGATTACCGAAGGTGGTCTGGCCGCCGCGGAGGCCAGGAACGTCCGGGAAGGCGCATCGGTTGCCGGGGCGGCTGGGCGAGGGCGAAGGTGACGGTCCCGGCGAGGCGCCGGTGAAGGTCGTGGCGGCGTAGACGTGGCAGTGGCCGTGCGAGAACCGGGACCTTCGGTCCCTCCTCCGCACCGCCGACGCGGTCGGGCGGATCCAGGCCGAAGAGGTGGCGGCGATGGTTTTGAGAAACCTCGCCGTGAAGGTAGTGGTCGAGCCGCCCGCAAGGCCCGAGCCACGGTGCCCGTCGCGCGGACATGACAGTGCCAACGACGCGTTCGTTCCCGGTGACCGTGTGAACGCGTTCCCAGGTCCCAGCTTCCGTAGCGGTAGAAAAAACAGGGCGGAAAGAAGGGATATGTCGGTGCTAGCCTTCCCAAGGTCGGCCGCGGGACTTCGGTGCGACTTCCGGAACCCGTCTTTGAAGCGATGATTCGCAGCTCGTTCCCCCATTCCCCGGCCGACCTCGTACGCGAACCCCGGAGGCGGCGATCGAAGCGCGCATCGAGACCGGTGCGGACCTCGTCGCCGCCGAGGACGTCCTGCTGTTCGTGAACGCGGCGATCACCTCCACCGGCCAGCGCGAGTTCCACTCCGGCGCCGACGAGCAGGGCCTCTCGCTGGGCTTCCTGCACGACTACCTGATCGGCAACTACCGGGACCTGTACGCGGCCGTCCTCGCCCTGGACGTCAACGACCACAACGCCGTACTGATCGTCAGGAACCTGCTGGTCACGGCGGGGGAGGCGGACACGGAGCAGCGCCGGGCCGAGGGGCGCCTGATCGCCCGGCGGCTGGCCCTGCTCCCGCCGCAGCGGGTGTACGGGCTGTTCCGCGCGCTGCGCCGCGCCAGGGTCAACAACCGGCGCACCAGGGCGATCATGCGCGACTGGCTGGCGGCCCGCCCCGATCCCGCGTTCGACGCGGTGAAGTACCGGGGCGCCGTCAAGGACGCCGTCCGCCACGCCCACCTGAGCCCGGCCGGGGAGCTGGGGCCGTTCCTGTTCGCCCCGCACCGTCAGGCCGCCTACGCCACGCCGATCCTGGAGACCTGGCGGCGCGCCCACTACGAGCAGGCGGCGCTGTACGAGCTGCCCTACACGGTCGCCGAGGGGTTCGCCGCGAAGCACCGCATCGCCCGCGCCACCTTCCTGGAGCGCATCGCGCCCAGGCTCACCCGGCTGGAGCGGCTGCGCCTGCAGGAGTCGGCGCGCGACCTGAGGGCCGGCGCGGTGCGGGCCGACCTCACCGCGATGCCGCTGACCCGGCTGGCGTCGTACACGCTCGCCCTTTCGGTGGACGACCGCGTGCGCCGCCGCGCCGAGCTGACGGGGGCGCTGCGCGCGGCGGCCCGGCGGGCCGCGGGGGACGAGGCCGGGAGCTGGGGCGCGGTGGCCGCCGTCCTGGACGACAGCTTCTCCTCCTGCGGCTCGGGGAGCAAGCGCCGCCGCCCGCTCGCGGTCGCGCTGGCCTGCCACTTCCTGCTGGAGGCGCTGGCCGCCGAGTACACGCCGCTGTGGCTGTCGGGCCGCACGGACGCGCTGCTCGTCCGTCCCTACGGGGCGACTCCGCTCGGCGAGCGCATCCTGGACGCCCTCGAACACCGGCCCGGACGCCTCGTCATCGTCTCCGACGGATGGGACAACTCGCCGCCGGGGCTCGCCGGGGAGGTGCTGCGGATCTGGCGCACCCGGCTCGACCCGAACCACACCTGCGGCGTCGTGCACCTCAACCCGGTGTACGACGCCGCCGGCTTCGACGTGCGGCGGCTGGCGCCCACCGTCCCGACCGCGGGGATCCGCGACGCCGAGAACCTGGTCGCCCTGGTGGAGCTGGCCCGGTTCGCCGAGGGGCGTACCGGGATCTCCGAGCTGCGCGCCCACCTGGCGCGCCGCGTCGAGACGTTCCTGCGGGAGGACGCGTGACGAAGCCCCCCGCTCACCTGGTGTGCCGTGCCGAGGGGTTCCCGGAGGAGGACGCGTGACGGAGCTCGCCCTCACCGGGCTCACCACCCATCCCGCGCAGGCCTGGGGCGGCGTACGGCTCGTCCCGCTGATCCGCGCCGAGCCGATCGAGGACCTGCGGCTCGACGTCCGCCTCTACGACACCGGGATCGGCGTCGTCGAGGTGGGCCCGCGGACCGAGTACGTCTCCTACATCCCGCACGGGTTCGTGGCGACCTGGACGGACGACGGAACCCCGGCCTCGGCGTACGGGACCCAGCTCCGGGGGCCGCGGGAGCGCGACCGCCCGCCCGTCCGGATGCCGCTGCGGTTCCATCGACGGATGGCCCGCCGGGCCGACAGGAACCGGCTGCGCTTCCTGCCCCTGCACCTGGCGCTCGAAGGGTATCTGGCGCTGCACTTCGGCGGGCCGGAGATCGCGTGGGAGGAGTGGTCGCGGCGCGCGATCAACCACGGGCTCTCGCCTCGCGCCGAGGAGGCGTACACGGGCGCGCAGGTCGGCGGCCTGGAGGACGCCCTTCGCGTCTTCGAGATCCACGCCGGCCAGTGCGGCGTTCTCGTCCACGTCGCGGACGCGCTCGCCGCCGCGTTCGTGGTGCCGCACCCCGACGACTACCGCGCCCTGCACACCACCCTCGTCCACGACCTGTACGGCGAGCTGATCCACCACTACGCGATGTTCGGCGGCCCGGTGGCCGACTTCCGCGCCCGCGTCGAGGACGCGACGGTGCGCTCGCTCGCCGACCTGCGCGCGGCGGCGCGCCGGGAGCGGGACGAGTGGGCGGCCTTCCACGACCGGGTGATGGCGGGCGCGTTGCTGGACGGGGACCACACCTGTGAGCGCGTCCACGAGATGGGCGGATACAGCCTGTCGCGCTTCCTGCCGTCCTTCGAACGCCGGCGTGAGAACCACATCGGCGAGCTCATCACCGACGGCGACGGCCGGCTCGCGTACCTCAAGACGTTCCGCCTGTCGGAGAACCAGGTGCGGCGCGGTCATCTGCTGACCGGCCTCGCCGCCTCCGGCTGGAACCTGGCGGACACCGCCGTCGCGCTCGGCGTGACCGAACCCCAGCTCGGCCTGCGCATCGAGGCCGCGGGCTTCGGCCACCTCCTCCGCCGGGACGTCCTCGACCACTACCGCGCCCGGGCCCGCCACGATGACCACCACCGCGCCCGCTCCCGTCGCGATCGCCGGTGACCACGGCGCCACCGGGGACGGGAACGCGCCGCGGGCCCCGTGGGTCGTCGTTCGCCGGGGAGTCCTTCAGGTCAGCAGGGTGCGGGCCAGGCCGGCGGCGGCGCCGGCGGCGATGTACCAGGCGTTGTTGAGCCTGGTCGTCCACAACAGCGCCAGGGTGGCCAGGGCGATCGCGGCGGTGAGGGGATCGACGATCGCGGTCCGGCCGAGCTGGAGGGAGACACCGGCCATCAGGGCCAGGGCGGCGACGTTGAGGCCGTCGAGCAGGGCGGAGGTCCAGGGGCTGGAGCGGAGCCTGTCGGTGAGCCTGGTGAGCAGGCCGACGAAGACGAAGGACGGCAGGAAGATGGCGACCGTGGCCAGGAACGCCCCGACCGGACCGGCGACGAGGTAGCCGACGAAGGTGGCGGTGGTGAAGACCGGGCCCGGGGTGACCTGGCCGATGGAGACGGCGTCGACGAGCTGCGGACCGGTGATCCAGCCGAGCCGCTCGACGAAGTCGCCGCGCAGGAAGGCCAGCAGGACGTACCCGCTGCCGTACAGCACGGACCCGATCTTCAGCATGGTGAGGAAGAGCTGCGCCAGCTGACCCCCGGTGGGATCGGGGAAGAGCGGCGGGCCCATGCCGAGCAACGGCAGCGCGAGCATCCCGTGCACGGTGTCCCGGCGGCGGGGGATCACGCGTGCCGCCGCCGTGAGCAGCGCGCCGGCGGCCATCACGAGCAGTTCGTCTACCCCGAGCAGGTAGGCGGCCAGGGCGGCGACGGCCAGCAGCGCGAACCACACGTTCTTGATCACCGTGCGGAGAAGGGCGAAGAGGGCGTGGGCGATGATCGCGATCACCGCGGGGACGATGCCGTACAGGATGCCCGTGACGGCGGGTGTCGTCCCGTAGGTGACATAGGCCCAGGCCAGAGCTGTGACGATCAACGCGGCCGGGAGGATGAAGCAGAGGCCGGCGGCCAGCAGACCGCGCCATCGGGCACGGTCGAAACCCAGGTGGATGGCCAGTTCGGTGGAGTTGGGGCCGGGGATGAGGTTGGTGGCGCCCATCAGGTCGACGAACCGCTCGTCGCTGACCCAGCCGCGGCGGCGTACCAGCTCGTCGCGCATCATCGCGGTGTGCGCGGCCGGGCCGCCGAAGGCGATGGTGCCGAGCTTGAGGAACAGCAGCGCCACCTCCCGCGCCCTGCGCCGGGACGCCTCACCGCCTCCGGGGTCGCCGGCCGGATCGCCGGCGGCCTGTTCGTCTGCCACTGTCGCTCTCCTCCCCGGTCGCGCGGATCGCTCGGTGTGAAGGCTCCCATCGGGAGTCAGGTGACAGCCCGCAAGCAGACCGGACACACCGGCGAGCTGAATACATCAAATACATTCGATGTATTGTCGCGAGACTGCGACCACTCCCGGCGCGTCCGCTGGAGCCTCCCCGATCCCGCCGCCGGGCAGGCCGGGTACCCCGGCTTCGTGCGCACCGTGGCGGAGATCGACACCCGGGTCCGCCACCTGTTACCCGTCCTCGTCCCGTGAAAGGCCCGGGCGGATCCCGCTCACCGACCCCGTGGGCGATCTCGTCGAACTCCTCGAACCCGGAGTCGTCGCGGCCCGGTAGGCGGCGCCGAGTCGCCGGACACGCCTCAGGGGCGGGGCCGGTCCAGATCGAACGTCACGCCGGCCAGGCGGATCGTGCGCACCCTCGGGTCCTTGAGCAGCTCCCGCAGTTCGCGGACCGGGCCGGCCTGGTCCACGTAGCCGTAGGCGAGCCCGGCCTCGGCCGCCTTGCGCAGCCGGTCCAGGGACAGGTCGAAGGAGCGCAGGTTCGCGTCGTCGTGGTCACGCAGCAGGCCGACCCAGCCGCGGAAGTGCGACAGGCCGCCGTCGCACGTCTCACCGGTCATGTCACCGCCCTTGCCGAGGTCCAGCGCGTCCGCCCAGTAGTCCGAGCCCCAGGTGATCGGGAGGGAGCCGGGTCTGCGCTCGTACACGACCTGTTCGGCGCAGGAGCGGTGCCGCTCCACGAACGCCTTCAGGTCGGCCTCGCCGAGCGGTCGCTCGAACTCCACCACCGCCAGCGCGCTGAGGTCGGCGGGCAGCCGGGCGAGCACCGCGCGCACCTCGTCCTTGGCCGCCAGCGTGGTGCCGACGTTGTACAGGGACTGGGAGAGCCTGGTGTTGGCGGTACGCCCCAGAGGCAGACGTCGCACGCGGCCGAAGAAGTCCTGACTTATCGTGTACGACCCGCTTCCGGCCGGCCAGGCTCCGACAGGCCCCACGGGTTGTGCGACCACCTGGAACGACATCGACACCGGCGTGGTCCGGCAGCAGGAGTCGATCGTCGCCGTGTAGGCCGGGTTGTAGATCTTGAAGGCGGTGCCGAGCACGGCCTGCATGCGGCGTTCCCGGTCGCCCCGGGTCTGCAGCAGGAACGAGCCCTCGGTCGCGGCCACCGCGAGCAGCGCCAGGACGGCCAGGACGACGGCGACCGTCCTGAACAGCCCTCTCCGGACCGCACGCCGGGTGCGCTTCGGGTCGAAGGTCGGCAGATCTGGCATCTCGGGCATGTTCATGGGGTCTCCCCGTAGAGGTCGGCGAAGGCGGCTCTGGCCCGCCACACCGCGGTTTTGATCGAGTTGTGCGACCTGCCGGTCATCGCGGCCACCTCCACCATCGAGAAGCCCTCGAGGTAGACCAGCGTGAGCAGCCGGCACTGCCGCTCGGGCAGCCGCTCCAGCGCGTCGCGCACGTCCAGCGACTCCACGTGCAGCGGCGGCACGCCCAGCTCGTCGGGGTTCGGGAGGGCCAGCTCGCGGTGGCTCCGGCGTACGTGGTCCAGCAGGGCGTTACGCGCGATCGTGAGCAGCCACGCCGCCGCGTTCTCCCCCCGCCAGCCGAGCAACGCCCTGGTCGCCTTGATGAACGTCTCCTGCGCCAGGTCCTCGGCGAGATGCGGATCACGGGTCCTGCGCAGGAGGAACCCGCACACGAGCGGCCAGTGCTCGCGGTACAGCTCCTCGATGATGTCGCCCCCCGGGTGGCTTCGATGGTCACGTCACATCCAGACGCCACCGCGGGGGAAATGGTCACACGGCGGATTCCGGTTCCCGGACGCCGTTCTCGCCGATGGCCCTGCCGTCGGCAGGGCGACGCGACTCGCTCCGGCGAACGCCCCGATCTCGTTCGGGCGTGGCGGTGGCGAGCCGGGGGGCCTGAACCCCCGCGGCGGCCGAACGCCGGCTGGCGGGTCGTCCTGACGTCGGGCGCGTTCAGCGGGTCCCCGAAGTTGCCGTTGAGCCAGTTGGGCTCCTTCCAGCTCTTGCGATGAAGCCGGGATCGAGGTGGCGGACCGCGCCGTCCGGGACCTCGGTCGCGGCGTAGAGGACGTGGTAGAGAGGCCGACCGCCGAGGATGACCACTTCCGGTAGCGGAACGGTATTCTCCAAGGCCACCACCTTTTCCACGCCGATCACACGGATCCTCTCTGCGCAGGGTCGCGATGGTTTGACACCGAGTCCCCCTTGGGTAGACGGATGTCAAACAGATGTGGAGCGCGACGGACTCTTTCGAGTTCTTCCTGTGGCCGCGTGTTCCGGCATTCTGATGGTCGGCGGACCCCGGAGACGCCAAGAACCTTATGGTGCGAGCGGCGCGCGAGGGATTTTCCTTCTTGTGAGCCTCATATTTATGAGAAGAGGATAAAAATTCCGCGGACCCCATATGTGCCGCCCGGGCGGCCGATCGCAGCGGGTTCATGGCTGCCGGTCGGTATGAGGGCAGCGGGGCGGGATCGCCGGTGGGCCCGGTCGCTGTCCTCGTGAAGGATGATCAGTCCGTATCCTGCGCCCTGTGCGGACGCGGAGCACCGAAGGTGATCCCACCTTCGATATCCCTGGCCTGCACCGCGTTACCGTGCACGGTGCCGCTGATCTCGTTGTGAACATCGCCGGCTTCGGGCTCGGCCTCTCCGGAGGGCGAGGAAACAGCTTCCGGGGGCGAGGAAACAGCGCCATAAACCGCCAGCCCCAGCCCCAGCAGCCCGACAAGGGCTCCGATGACGCTGGCGAGCTTGTCGGCACGATCCAGGCCGACCGCGATGAAATACCATCCCAGCGCGGCCAGCGCCACCAGCGCCACGGCCACACCTGACCAGGTCAGTGTGCGTCTCGACATGTGTTCAGTGTCGGCCATGTTCCAAGGCGGCGAAAGCCTGCCACCGCGGAACCCGTCACGCCCCGCGCCCCAGTACGTCGGCCGCGACACGGGATGCCTCGCCGCTCGCTGACGGTCGGCCCGTGGACCGTGGAGGACGGATCCTGCTCACCCCGGTTCGGGAATGACTCCGCACAGGTAGGTGGACTCCTCCACCAGTTCCGGTGTCAGCGTGATTTCGGTGAGACGCTCGGCCAGGAGGAACGCAGGTCCCTCGCTGGGGTAGAGGTGCCTGTAGTCGGAACCGATCCGCCGCATGGTCTCCGCGACCTCGTCCGGCACCTCTTCCGAGTAACCGTCATCAGCGATGAAGCAGAACCGGATCTCTCCGTTCTCGGCCCAGTAGAAGTACTCGACGCCTTCGACGTCGCGGAAGTGGGAGACGAGGCGGGTTCCGGCTGACAACGACGTGATGACTCTTTCATCGGCGCCGAGCCCGCCGTTGGGCTCGACGATGAAGGCCCAGTCGCCGACGGCGATGGCGCCGAAGAACATGCCGTCCCAGGTGCCATAGGTGCCGGGTCCGGAGTAGGAAGCCTTGATCAGTTCATCGAGCGTCATGGGTGTGAAACCCTCCGGTCGGCCACCGAGTCGGGTCACCAGTTGATCGGGTGTCAGGCCGCGGACGTAGGTGAAGCAGTAGGCCTCCGCCAGGTCGGGGAAGCGCTCGTAGGAGAACCAGGCATAGTCGTCAGGGGGCACGGTCATTTCGTCATGCTCGCAGCACCGACCGACACAACGAACCTTTTCCACCCTCTAGGGACGGGCCTGCTGGTCACAGCGCAATCGCGGCTCCGACGTTCGCCTGATGACCTGAAGAAGCTTTTGGTAGACGGAATGCTTTTCATCTTGGGGCGCATTGAACCTTTTCATCCCTGGGCGGGCCCGCACCCACCGTCGGACGTCCGACGGTCGCCTTCTCGTCCGCCGCATAAGCGGCCGTGACGAGATCCCCAGCACCTTTGTGGGGTGTTCACGAGCAGAGCCGAGCGATGATGACATGGGGCCGGGAAGATCGCCTCCCGGCCCGATGATGGTGGTGTCGCGGATGCGGGCGCGTCGCGGCGATCACCGGGCGAGATCAGGAGAGTGGCGGGGCCTTCTTGATGGTTCCCCGGTAGGTCTCCACGTCGTAGCGGCGGTCGCCCTCGTCGAGCTTGGCGTGGGCCGCCTCGACGAGGTCGATCCCCAGCGTGTCGGCCAGCCGGGTCAGGTAGATCATGACGTCGGCGACCTCGGAGCGGACGCGCGCGGCGGAGTCGGGGTCGCCCATGACGGCCGCCGACTCCTCGGGCGTCAGCCACTGGAACTCCGCGACCAGCTCACCGGCCTCACCCGACAGTGCCATGGCCAGGTTCTTGGGGGTGTGGAAGCGCTGCCACTCCCGCGCCTCGGCGAACCGCCGGAGTCGGGCCGCCAGTTCCTCAAACTCCGTCATGGGGGCACACGTTACAAGGTGCGGCCCGGCGGCCGCCGCCCGTCACCCCGTGCGTCCGGCCCGGTGGCCGCGGGTCGTCAGCAGCAGGTCGTTCATGCCCGGCCGGGCCCGGCCGCCGGTCTCGACGAAGCGGCGGATGTGCCCGGCCACCCACTCGTCCGGGCTGTCGACGACCTCCTCCTTCATCGGCCCTCCTCGACGCCGGGATCCTTCGCGGCACCGAAGCCCTCCCCGGTGTCGGCGCCCTTCCCGACGTCAGGGGCCTTCTCGACGCCGAGGTGGACGCGGTGGTGGGAGGGGGAGTCGATCTCGTCGAGCAGCGCGATCGCGAAGTCGGCGTAGGAGATGCGGCTGCCCGCCTCGGCCGGGGCCCTGCGGTAGCGGCCGGTGCGGGGGCCGCCGTGGTCGAAGTCGCCGCTCGGGCTGACGACCAGCCAGTCGATCCCGGTGCCGGAGGCGCGCAGCACCTCGTTCCCGGCCGCGTGGCCCAGGGAGAAGGACCGGTACTCCTGCGGGTAGCCGGGGGTGTCCATGAGGAGTGTCCCGGAGGCGGTCTCCAGCACCGACGCCAGGCCGACGGACACCAGGCGGGGGACGCCGGCCCTGGCCAGCCCGTCGAGCAGGGCACGGGCGGCGGCGGCGAAGAAGACGTCGGGCGGCGTGCCGAAGTCGTAGGCGGCGGCGATCGCGGCGTCGTGACCGGGGGCGAGCCGCGCGACGGCGTCCGCGTCGGTGATGTCGCCGGCGACGACCCGTACGCCGTCCGCCGCCAGGTCGCCGTGCCGTGCCGGGTCGCGGACGACGGCGGTGACCCGGTGCCCGCGCCTGCGGGCCTCGTGGACGGCCGTCCGACCGGCCCTGCCGCCCGCGCCGAAGACGATGACGTCGCTCATTTCGCACCCCTCGTTCCCCGGGCCGGATCCGATCACCGGCCGCTGCCGGGAAGGTACCTGGACAGGTGGTTACCGACGGGATACCGGTTACCGTGGAGTGATGACGAAGCCGCTTGATCCGGACATGTTCGACCCGGCCTGCCCGTCCGATCTCGCGCCGATCCGTTTCGGCGACAAGTGGGCAGGGATGATCATTCGTTGTCTCGAGGACGGTCCGCGGCGGTTCTCGGAGCTTCGGGTCCCGCTGCACGGCATCACCGCGAAGGTGCTCGCCGGGTCGCTCCGGACGCTCACGCGCAACGGCCTGATCACCCGCACCGTCCATCCCGCGCAGCGGGTCGAGTACGCGCTGACGCCGCTCGGCCGCAGCATGATCGAGCCGATGAACGCCGTGTGCGAGTGGACGTGGGAGCACTGGGACGAGATCCTGGACGCGCGCGAGGCGTGACGCGTCCCGGCACCGGCCCCGCCGGCACCGGTCGTCCGCTCCTTCGCGGCCGTTCTGTCCTCCCTCCCGCGTAGCATCACGCGCGGAGCGTCAGTCCGGTGCTCCGCGGTCGGGAAAGGTGTGCCGATGGTGGGAGAGGCCGACGAGCCCGTGGCGGTGTCCCGTCGCATCGAGGCTCCGGCGGGTGAGATCTTCGGGATCCTGACGGACCCCGGGCGGCACCTCGACCTGGACGGTTCCGGGATGGTGCGGGGGCCCGCCTCCGACGCGGTGATCTCCGGACTCGGCGATGTCTTCGTCATGCGGATGTACTACGAGCGGCACGGCGACTACGAGATGGACAACCACGTCGTGGAGTACGAACCGGACCGGCGCGTCGGCTGGGAGCCGAAACCCGGGCGCGGTCATCCGGACGCGTCCGCACCCGAGGGGCGGTGGGGGCATCGGTGGGTCTTCGATCTCGTCCCCGACGGGCCCGGGGCGACGATCGTGACCGAGACCTTCGACGGTTCCCGCCTGCCGGAGGACAAGCGCGCCGAGATGAGCGACGGCCGTGCCTGGTGGATCGAGAACATGTCCAGGACGCTGGAGCGGCTCGACGCGCTGTGCACCGGGCGGTCGCCGCGGCCGGCGGGAGGATGACGGCGCGAACCGTGCCCAAGGGCTGGCGGGGATGACCCCGCGAACCGGGTCGAAGGGCTTCGGCGGAGGATGACGGCGCACCGGACCGAAGGGTTCCCGGCGGTCCCTTCCCGCCGTCCCCGAGGCCACCCGTCCGGCCTGGGGCGACCATGCCTTTGAAGGTCTCGTCCTCGTGACCAGGTAAGAAGCGGAAAAAGCTTCAATACATCGTTCAACGATACGGTTGAAGGTGCCACCAGATCGCCGAGCAGACGGGAGCCGTCATGGCCGCCGACCCTCAAACCCGGGACGACGCGTGGGCCTTCGCCGCCGACAGCGCCGCCGATCTCGGTTCCGCGATCGCGAGACTCCTCCGGTCGCTTCCGGACAGGCCGCGCCTGCTCGGCCTGGGGGAGCCCATGCACGGGGAGGAGGCGCTGCCGCGACTGCGCAACGAGATCTTCCGGCACCTCGTCGAGCACGAGGGCTACCGGTCGATCGCGCTGGAGAGCGACTGCCTGGCGGGCCTGATCGTCGACGCGTACGTCACGAAGGGGAAGGGGACGCTCGACGACGTCATGCGTCGCGGCCTCAGCCCCGGATTCGCCGGGTCGGCGGCGAACCGCGAGCTCGTGCGGTGGATGAGGGAGTACAACCGCGACCGTCCCGCGTCGGACCGGGTCTCCTTCCACGGGTTCGACGCCCCGATCGAGATGACCGGCCCGGAGAGCCCCGGGCGGGCGCTCGCCGCGCTGCACGGCTACCTCTCCGCCCACCTGGACGACGATCTCGTCCCGCACACCGTGGAGACCGTCGAGGGCCTGCTCGGCCCCGACGACCGGTGGACCGATCCCGCGATCCTCACCGACCCCTCCCGGTCCGTGGGATCGTCCGCCGACGCCGGGGAGCTGCGCCTCGTCGCGGACGACCTGCTGGCGTCGCTCACCGCGCAGTCACCGCGCCTGATCCGCGCGTCCTCGCGTGACGACTGGTGGCGGGCCTGCCTGTACGGGCGCAGTGCGACGGGCCTGCTCCGCTATCACGCCGCGATGGCCGACACGTCTCCGGCGCGCATGGTGCGGCTCATGGGCCTTCGCGACGCGATGATGGCCGACAACCTGCTGGCCGTCGCGGAGCAGCGGGCGGGCGCCGGGCCGACGCTGGTCCACGCCCACAACCGCCACCTCCAGCGGGACGAGAGCCTCTGGCGGCTGCCGCCGGGCTGGGGGCCGCTGGAGGGCCGGACGCTGAGGTGGTGGAGCGCCGGCGCGATCGTCGCCGAGCGGCTGGGCGGCGCGTACGCCTTCGTGGCGTCGGCCCTGGGAGCCGCGCCGCACCACGGGCTCGGCGTCCCGCACCCCGGCACCCTGGAGGGTATCCTGTCCGCCCTCCCGGGGAACCGCCACGTCGTCGACCCGGCGGGCCTGACCGCGGCCCTCGTGGCCGCGGGGACGCAACCGGTCCCGCGCACCGACACGTCGGCGGACCACGGCTACTTCCCGCTGGACCCGGGCCACCTGGGCGAGACCGACGGGGTGGTCTTCGTCAGGCACGTCGCCCCGGGGCGGGACGCGTGACCCGGTAGCCGTCCGGACACGGCGGAGGCGGCCGGGAGCGACGTCCCCGAGCCGGACGCGGACCTGATGGCCTGACCTGATCGTCCGATCCGTGCCGGTCCATGCCGATCCATGCCGATCCGTGCCGACCCGTGCCGATCCGTCCGGGCCGCCTCCGGGCGGGGACGGCCCTCCCGATCGAAGGAGCCGGGTCCGGGCCGCCGGCGGGAAAACCGGTTTCCCGCCGGTGCCGGTCTCATTACACTCGCCACTGATCACGCGTCGCCGCGCCCCGCGGCGCGCGCCTTCGACCCGGTGAGGGGAGCAGACCGTGCGCCACCGTACCTCTGTCGTCGTTCCCCCGTCACGCTACGACGTGATCCTGGTGTCTTCCTCGGTGCCCGACACCGGCCGCGCGGCCGGCGTCGAAGCTCCGTGACGAACGTCTGACCCCCACCCGCCCGGCACGGAACCACCCGGTGCCGAACCGCCCGGTGTGAGACCGCCGACGGCGAACCTCCCGGTGTCGGACCCGCCGGCGGGAGACCGTCCGGTGCCGGACCGGCCGCCGGGGCGCGTCCCCGTGCGGCCGCGCCGGGCCGGGGGCCGTTCACGACCCGATCCCGGGTCGTCCCGTCCGGAAATCGCGCTGTTCCGTTGGATCCTCCCGAAGGGCCATGAGCCGTGCGCACCGACCTGCACCGCCACATCACCGACTCGCTGGACGGCGTCCGCAACCTGGGCATCCTCGCCCACGTCGACGCGGGCAAGACCACGATCACCGAACGGATCCTGTACGTCACCGGCGCCACCTACAAGCGTGGCGAGGTGCACGACGGGACGACCGTCACCGACTTCGACCCCCAGGAGCGCGACCGTGGGATCACCATCTTCGCCGCCGCGGTGAGCTGCGTCTGGGACGACCACCGCATCCACCTGATCGACACCCCCGGCCACGTCGACTTCTCCGACGAGGTGGAGCGCTCGCTGCGGGTGCTCGACGGCGCCGTCGCCGTGTTCGACGCCGTCGCCGGGGTCGAACCGCAGAGCGAGTCGGTGTGGAGGCAGGCCGACCGGCACGGGGTGCCGCGCATCGCCTTCGTCAACAAGCTGGACCGCGCCGGAGCCGACCTCGACGCGGCGGTCGCGTCGATCCGCGAGCGGCTGGGCGTGGTCCCGCTGGTGGTCCAGCTCCCGATCGGGCGCGAGGACGCCTTCACCGGGGTGGTGGACCTGCTGCGCATGCGGTCACTGGTCTGGGCCGCCGGCGGCACGTTCGAGGAGGGGCCGGTGCCCGAACCCCTGAGGGAGGAGGCGCTCCGGCGCCGCCGGTCCCTGGAGGAGGCGGTGGCCGAGCTGCACCCGCTCGCGCTGGAGGAGTTCTGCGCGGACGCGGCGATCTCCGAGCCGACCCTGGCCGCCGCGCTGCGCGATCTGACCCGTACGGGTGAGGGCGTGGTGGTGCTGTGCGGGTCGGCCTACCGCGACCGCGGGATCGAGCCGCTGCTGGACGCCGTCGTCGCCTACCTGCCCTCTCCGCTGGACGTACCGCCGGTACGCGGCGTCGCGGACGGCGCGACGGACGGCGCGACGGACGGCACAGCGAGGGGCGCGGCGAGGGGCGCGGCGGGCGGGATGACGGCCGGTGCGAAGGAGGGAACGGCGGGCGGCGTGGTGGAGGAGCGGGCCGCCGATCCGCGGGCGCCGCTGGCCGCGCTGGTGTTCAAGGTGAACGCGACCGCCACCGGGCGGCTGGCCTACCTGCGGGTGTACTCGGGGACGATCCGGAAGGGGGAGACGGTGCTGGACGCGGGCGCGGGGCGTACCGAGCGGATCGGCCGGATCCTGCGGGTGCAGGCCGACCGGAACACCGAGGTGGACCGGGCGGTGGCCGGGGACATCGTCGCGGTGGTCGGGTTGAAGGCGGCCCGCACCGGGGCGACCCTGTGCGCGCCCTCGGCGCCGCTGGTCCTCGAACCGCCGTCCGTGGCCGATCCGGTGGTCTCCGTCGCGGTCGAGGCGCGCAGGAGCGTCGACGCCGGCCGGCTGGCGTCGGCGCTGGCGCGGCTGGTCGAGGAGGACCCCTCGCTGGTGGTCCGGGCCGATCCCGAGACCGGTCAGACGCTGTTGTCGGGGATGGGCGAGCTGCATCTGGAGGTGGCGGTGGAGAGGATCCGTCGTACCCACGACCTGGACGTCGGTGTCGGCAGGCCGCAGGTGGCCTACCGCGAGACGGTCGGGCGCGGGGTGTCCGGGGTGCTGTACCGGCACGTCAAGCAGGACGGGGGTGCCGGGCAGTTCGCCCATGTCGTCCTGGACGTGGAGCCGCTGGAGGTCGTCACCGGCGCCGACGGCGGCACCGACGGTGCCGGTGCGGCGGGCTTCGCGTTCCGCTCGGCCGTCGTCGGCGGGCGGGTGCCGCGCGAGTACGTCCGGGCGGTGGAGGCCGGATGCCGGGACGCCCTGGCCGAGGGCCCGCTCGGCGGGCATCCGGTGACCGGCCTGCGGGTCACGCTGACCGACGGGGCCACCCACCCCAAGGACTCCTCGGAGATGGCGTTCCGCACGGCCGGTCGGCTCGCCCTGCGCGAGGCGCTGCGCTCCTGCGCGATGGTGCTGCTGGAACCGGTGGCCGAGGTCACGGTCACCGTGCCCGGCGACGCCGCGGGCGGGGTGATGGGTGACCTGTCGGCGCGGCGCGGCCGGGTCTCGGGGTCGACCGCGCGAGCGGGAACGGTGGTGGTCACCGCGACCGTGCCGCTGGCCGAGCTGTTCGGGTACGCGACCCGGCTGCGCGGCCGGACCCAGGGCCGGGGGACCTTCACCACCCGGGCCGTCGGGTACGCCCCGGCCGTCCGCGGCGGTGACGCCGGGTAGGCCGGGGCCGTCCGAGCGAGCAGGCGGTGAACCGGCGGGCCCGGGTCGCCCGTGGGGAGCAGGCGGCGAACCGGGCGGCCGGGGGCGTCTACGGCAGCAGGCGGTAGAAGCGCCAGAGGCCGAACCCCTCGATCGGCAGCACCTCGATGTCGGCGAACCCGGCCTCCCGGGCGTAGTGGCGGAGCGTGTCCGGCCGCATCACGGTGCCGGTCGCGGCCGAGGGACGTTCCGCCATCCCGTCGGGCAGGCAGATGAACAGGCTGAACCCGTACATCACCTGGTCGGTCTGGTCGCCGGGCGCGGTGAAGGTCTCGCCGACTGCCTCGTCCATGACGACGACCTGCCCGCCCGGCCGGATCGCGCGGCGCGCCGCTTCCAGCGTGCTCACCGGACGGGGCATGTCGTGCAGGCACTCGAAGGCGAAGACCGCGTCGTAGCGGCCCGCCTCCAGCGAGGCGGCGTCGCGTACGGCGAAGGACACCCGGCCCGCGAGCCCGGCCGCGGCCGCGTTGGCGGTGGCCGCCTCCACCGAGGGGGCGTCCACGTCCAGGCCCTCGACCAGCGCGTCCGGGTAGGCGCGGGCCAGTGCGGCGGTGGACCAGCCCGCGCCGCAGCCGAGGTCGGCGATCCGGGCGTCCGGGCGGGCCAGCACCGCGTCCAGGTCGGGGACCGACGCCAGGGCGCCGGCCAGCTCCCGCTCGAACCAGGGGCGGTTCATGTCGGCCTGCGACTCGCGCACGTCGGCGCCGAACCGCGACCAGCCGACACCGCCGCCGGTCCGGTACGCCTCCAGCAGGGCGGGCAACTGGACGGCGGCTCCGGCCAGCATCCGCGCCACCGGCGCCAGGTAGGACAGGCTGGTGGTGTCGGTCAGCACCTCCGCGGCGGCGGGCGGCAGCGCGAAACGGCCGTCGTCCTCGACGGTCAGGACGGCCGAGCAGGCCTGCTGCTCCAGCCACTCCCGGGCGTAGCGCTCGGCGCAGCCGGTTCGGGCCGCGAGCTCGGCGGGCGTGGCCGGGCCGTGGTCGGCGAGCGCCCGGTACCAGCCCAGCCGGTCGCCGACGTGCACCGACAGGATCTCGATCGTCCCGAGCGCCGAGGCGAACAGCCGCTCGGCGAACTCCCCGGTGGTCTTCTCCATGCTCATCTCCTCAGGGTCGCGTCCGACTGTGACCGTGGGAGGAAGGAACGAGAAGGTACTGATGCACACAGCGGCGCGCGGTCTCGTTCCACGGGCCGGTGCCGTCGTTCTGCGGGCGGTCCGGCCATTGTCGCGGACCGGGGACCTCCGGGCGGACGGGACGCGCCGGGGAGAGGGGGCGGGGGCGCGGGAGGCGCGGGAGAAGGGGCGTGCCGGGACGCGGAGAAGAGGCGTGCCGGGACGCGGAGGAGGAGGACGGGCGGGGCACGCGGGGGAGGACGCGCCCGCGGGGACGCGGGTGGCGACGGCGGCGATCCGGTGGGGCGGCGGCACTATACACCAAACCAAGCGCTTGCTACGCTCCGCCCATGGTGTCCACCGTCGTCTGGGGAACCGGCAACATCGGCCGCGCGGCCATCCGTGCCGTCGAGGCCCACCCGGCACTGGAACTCACCGCCGTGCTCGTCCACGACCCCGGCAAGGTGGGCCGCGACGCGGGCGAGCTCGCCGGGCTCGGGCACGAACTCGGGGTCACCGCGACCGACGACGCCGGCGCGGTGCTGGCCGCCGCCCCCGGCGCCGTGGTGTACGCGGCCTCCGGCGACATCCGCCCGGACGAGGCCCTGGCCGACGTCGTCCGGGCGGTCCGGGCCGGAGCCGTGGTCGTCACCCCCGCCCTGTACGCGCTCTACGACCAGCGCAACGCCCCGGCCGGGACGAGGGAGGCGGTGCTGGCCGCCGTCGCCGAGGGCGGCGGCTCGCTGTTCGTCTCCGGCGTCGACCCCGGCTGGGGCAACGACGTGCTGCCGCTGCTGGTCAGCGGGCTCGGCACCGTCGTGGACGTGGTCCGCTGCCAGGAGATCTTCGACTACTCCGCCTACGACCAGCCCGACTCGGTGCGGTACCTCGTCGGCATGGGCCAGCCGATGGACTACGAGCCGCCGATGCTCGCGCCGACGGTCCCGACCATGGTGTGGGGCGGCCAGGTGCGGCTGATGGCCCGCGCCCTCGGCGTCGAGCTCGACGAGATCACCGAGACCCTCCAGCGGCGTCCGCTGGAGGCCACGGTGGGCACCGCGACGATGGGGGAGTTCGCGGCCGGCACCCAGGGTGCGGTGCGGTTCGAGGTGCGGGGCGTCGTCGGCGGCGTCCCCCGGATCGTCGTCGAGCACGTCACGCGCATCCACGCCTCCTGTGCCCCGGACTGGCCGGTCCCGCCCGGCGGCGGGGACGGCGCGCACCGGGTCATCATCGAGGGTGACCCGCGCATCGAGGTCACGGTCGAGGCCACGGACGCCGGCGGCAACCGGGCCGCGGGCGGGAACGCCACCGCGGTCGGCCGCCTGGTGGGCGCGGTCCACTGGCTCGTGGAGGCGGAACCCGGACTCTACGACGCGCTCGACGTCCCGCTGCGTCCCGCGACCGGCAGGCTCGGAAGGAGACGACCGTGAACATCGACATCCCCGAGGGCAGGGACGCGATCGAGTACGTGTGGGGGGAGATGATCCCGGGCATCGGGCCCGCCGCGTCGAGGTTCTCGATGGCGGTCTACGCCCACACGACCCTGGGGCTGCGCGAGTTCGAGGCCGCGCGGCTGCGGATCGCCCAGATCAACGGGTGCGTCTTCTGTCTCGACTGGCGGACCGAGCGGGACGGCGAGAAGGTCGAGGAGGGGTTCGCCGACGCGGTCGCCCGGTGGCGTACCACCGGCGCCTTCGACGACCGCACCCGCCTGGCGGCCGAGTACGCCGAACGGTACGCCCTGGACCACCACGGGCTCGGCGACGAGTTCTGGGCCAGGATGACCGCGCACTACAGCCAGGCGGAGATCGTGGAGCTGAGCATGAGCCTCGGCTCCTGGCTGGCGTTCGGCAGGCTCAACCACGTGCTGGGCCTGGACACCATGTGCGTCCTGACGGGCGGCCCGTCGCCCTCGGGCACCCGGGCGGACACACCCTGACCCCGCGTCCCGGCCCGCGGGCGGGGACGCCCTGACCCCGCGTCCAGGCGTACGGGCGGACGCGTCCCGATCCGGGAGGCCGACCGGCCGACCGGCCGTGAACCACCTTTGGCAAGCGATGATCCAAGGCGCGAACACTATGTAGAACATGTTCTCATTTTGTTTCCAGAAAGGAGCGTCACATGGCCGGTACAGCCCACGAAGGTGCTGGCTCGAAGGGCGTCTCGCGTCGCGGATTCATCACTGCAACCGGTTCCATCCTGGGCGCTGCGGCCCTCGGGGGCCAGGCGGGCGCGGCCCGGGCGCACGCCGCCTCGGCGGCTCCCGTCATCGCCGACGGGGCCCACGTCCCGGCCCTGGTGATCGGCACCGGGTACGGCGGCGCGGTCGCCGCCCTGCGTCTGGCCCAGGCGGGCGTCGACGTGCACATGATCGAGATGGGCATGGCCTGGGACACCCCCGGCCCCGACGGCAAGATCTTCTGCAACACGCGCGAGCCGGACAGGCGCTCCTACTGGCTGCGCACCAGGACCAAGGCACCCCTCAACTACTTCCTCGGCTTCCCGATCGACCGGGACATCCCTCGCTACACCGGCATCCTGGACGCCGAGGAGTTCGGCGGGATCACGGTCTACCAGGGCCGGGGCGTCGGCGGCGGGTCGCTGGTCAACGGCGGCATGGCGGTCGTCCCCCGCCGCGAGAACTTCGCCGCCGTCCTGCCGTCGGTGAACGCCGACGAGATGTACGGCGTCTACTACCCCCGCGCCAACGCCGGGCTCGGGGTCGGCACCGTCGACCCCGCCTGGTTCGACTCCACCGAGTGCTACCAGTACTCCCGGGTCGGCCGCAAGCACGCCCAGCGCTCCGGCTTCCCGTTCGTCTTCGTGCCCGACGTGTACGACTGGGACTACATGAAGCGGGAGGCGGCCGGGACCGCCACCAGGTCGGCACTGGCCGGGGAGATCCTCTACGGCAACAACCACGGCAAGAAGTCCCTGCAGAAGACCTACCTCGCCCGGGCGGCGGCCACCGGCAGGGTCGCGATCTCGCCGCTGCACCGGGTCACCTCGGTCGCCCCGGCGTCCGGGGGACGCTACCGGGTCGTCATCGAGCAGCTCGACACCGGCGGCGCCGTCACGGCCACCAAGGCCGTGACCGCCGGCCGGGTGTTCTTCGCCGCCGGCAGCGTCGGCACCAGCAAGCTGCTGGTGAAGCTGAGGGCCACCGGCGTGCTGCCCGCCCTGAACGGCGAGATCGGCAAGGGGTGGGGCGACAACGGCAACGTCATGTGCGGGCGGGCCAACCACCTGTGGGACCCGACCGGTGCGCTCCAGTCGTCCATCCCCTGCTCCGGCATCGACAACTGGGCCGCCGGCGGCGCGTTCGCCGAGGTCGCCCCGCTGCCCACCGGCATCGAGACCTTCGCCTCGTTCTACCTGTCGATCACCAGGAACCCGAACCGCGCGCAGTTCTCCTGGAACGCCGCGACCGGCAGGGTCGAGCTGAACTGGCAGGCCTCCTGGAAGCAGCCGTCCATCGACATGGCCAGGACGATCTTCGACAAGATCAATTCCAAGGAGGGGACGATCTACCGGACCGACCTCTTCGGCGTCTACAAGATCTGGGGCGACCACCTCACCTACCACCCGCTCGGCGGCGCGGTGCTGAACAGGGCCACCGACAACTACGGCCGCCTGACCGCCTACCCCGGCCTGTACGTCGTCGACGGCTCGCTGATCCCCGGCAACACCACCGTCAACCCGTTCGTCACCATCACGGCACTCGCCGAACGGAACATCGAGAAGATCATAGACGTCGACCTCTGACCCGCGCCCCTGCCCCCGGCTCCGGCCGGAGCCGGGGGCAGGGCGGGCGGCGAGCCCCGGGTCAGGGGACGGGTTAGCGGGCGAGCCAGGTGCCGGTGGCCCGGTGACCGTCCCCGGAGCGGGCCGCGAGGTCGTCGGCCAGTCCGGCGATGGCGTCGCGGCCCTCCAGGTGGGCGAGCCAGTCGCCGGGCAGCGCGGCCTCGCCGTGCAGGGCGCCCAGCAGGTTGCCGCAGACGGCGCCGGTGGAGTCGCTGTCCCCGGAGTGGTTGACCGCGAGCAGCAGGGCCGCCCCGACGTCACCCGGTCCCGGGTTCAGCAGGGCGCAGTAGACGGCGATCGCGAGCGCCTCCTCGGCGACCCAGGCGCCCCCGAGCGACTCGACCCTCTCCGGGGTCGGGTCGCCCTCCGCGGCGAGGCGGACGGCGGCGCGCAGCGCCCCGGTGGTCTCCTCGTGCGCGGGATACGTCGCCAGCAGGTCCGTCGTCTCCCGCACGGCCCGGGCCAGGGGCTCGCCCCGATCCGGTGTCGCGTCCTCCACCAGGAAGTGGACGAGGGCGGCGAGGGCGCCGGCGGACAGGTAGCCGGTGGGGTGACCGTGGGTGATCTGGGCGCAGTCGGCGGCCAGGTCGAAGGCGTGACGGGCACTCGGCGAGGCCAGGCCGAAGGGGGCCGAGCGCATGACGGTCCCGCAGCCCTTGGAGTCGGGGTTCACCGGTCCCCGTCCGCCGGACGGTACCGGGACGAACGGCGGGGCGCCGCGCCGCAGCTTGCGCAGGCCCGACAGGCAGGCGTTTCCCGGGGCGCGCTGTGAGTAGAGCCAGGCCTGCTCGCGGAGCCCGCCGGTGCGCACCGCCTCACCGGCCGTGCCCGCGTTCGCCGTGCCCGCGCCGTCCGCCGTGCCCGCGCTGTTCATCGTGCCCGCGTTCGCGGTGGCGGAGGGAGGCGGGGGAGAGTCGTGCTCCTGGGTGTCCAGCCAGCGCAGGTAGGCCCGCCGGACCGCGTCGACGTCCCCGCCACGCAGCAGGCCCTCCACGGTGAACAGCGTCATCTGCGTGTCGTCGGTGATCAGGCCGACCTTGCCGCGCCAGTCCGGGACCGGGCCGGTCAGGCCACCGCGGCCGTACCGCCCGCGGATCCTCCCGATCGATTCGAACTCGACGGGCGCTCCGAGCGCGTCGCCGAGCGCGCCGCCCAGCAGGCAGCCGCGCACCCGGTCGCGCCGGTCGAGCGGACCGGCCGTCACGAGCGCCCGGCTTCTACGGAAAAATCACACCATCGCATGCCGACCTTTGTACACCCCGTCGCGGGAGCGGCGTCGTCGTCCGCCCGGACGAGGTCGCCCCCCGGACGCGGCCCGGCCCGGGGGGTGACGCCCTCGAAGCGGGGCCGACGCCCTCAGGCCTGCCTGAACGTCCACAGCCGCCGGTCGGCGGACTCGTCGTCGGGCAGTATCACCAGCGGCCGGTCGGCCCCCGTCCCGGTCACGTAGCCCCCTCCCCGCGGGCCGGCGATGGTGACCCGCTCGGCCTCGGCCTCGCGCACGAGCCAGCCCTGCGCCGCGCCGCCCACCTCGCACGGGATCGTCGCGACCCTCGGGGGATAGATGCGTTCCAGCGCGAAGGCCATGCAGTTGCCGGTGTCCGCGTGCCGGATCACGACCGCCCCCTCCTCGTCGGCGGGAGTGACCTTCCACCTGGTGTCGCACGGGCCGAGGGTGACCTTCGCGTTGAAGACGCCCTCGGTGCGCAGGCACTGTCCCGCGGAGTTGGCGATCACGTAGGTCCCGGGCGGGACGGGATCGGTCGTGGCGGCCGCGGCGGGAAGCGCCATGGCCAGGGAGGCGGCCGCGAGCAGCGTGGCGGCGGCCGAGGCGGGACGAGCACGCATGGGGAACCCCTTTCCTTTGACTACCATGCGTGATCGAGTATCACCCAGGGTGGATGTCCTGGCCGGGACGAACGTCCCCTCGGGGCGTCGTGGCGCCGGTCGGCCCGGTCGGCCCGGTCGGGCCCGGTCCGCCCTCCCGGACCTCGCGACGAGCACGCGCGCGAACGGGGACGGGGACGGGGACGGGGACGGGGTCAAGGGACGGTAAGGCGCGATGGGGAGGTTTTCGCGTACGGTCCGCCGCCCCGGGGGAGTGGCGGACCGATAACCGGGCACGTCACCCGGCACGTGGAGCCGGTGGCGCGGACCCTGGGGGCGCGGCGCGCGGCACCTCGATCATCGTGCCGATCAGCGCCTCGACGCCCACCTC
>NZ_JBFABE010000018.1:0-126798 GCF_040640155.1 Streptosporangium sp. NPDC023615 | reverse complement strand
GAGCGCTTCCCTGACACGGAAGAGGTCACAGGTTCAATCCCTGTATCGTCCACCATCCGCCACGACGCCCCTGACCGCCCTGGGGCGATCAGGCCGGACGGCCGCCGAGGCCCCCTCCTGGGGCCTGGCGGCCTTTCTCTCTTCTCCGGCCGGTGACCTACGGCCGTGACGGCCGTGGCAGGGCCGGAACCGCCGCGCGGGGAACGGGAACGGGACCCCGTCTGGGATCATGCTGGGTCGTATGCCGTCCGATGAACCCGGCGAAAGATGGTCATGTCATCACACAGGTCGAGAACGCTCCTCATCCCTTTCGCCCTGGCGCTGGTGTCGGCGTGCTCGGGCCTGAGCGACCCCGTGCTCTCCAAGATCGCCGGAAAGGAGACCTACCGGATATCGAGCGAGTCGATGGCGCCCACGCTCGTGCCCGGTGAGCTGGTCACCGCCACGAGGGTCGACGGCACGTACGCCCCCCGGGCCGGTGACGTCGTCGTCCTCCTGCCTCCGGCGTCGTGGGGGCTGAGCGGCGGGTCCATCATCAAGCGGGTCATCGGTGTTCCGGGGAGCACGGTCGGCTGCTGCGACGCGGCGCACCGGATGATCGTCGACGGCCGCCCGCTGGACGAGCCCTACGTGGCCGACGAGCGGGCCTCGTTCCTGGAGTTCGCGCCGGTGGCCGTCCCCGAGGGGCACGTCTGGGTCCAGGGCGACCATCGGGACGTCTCCCTCGACTCGCGCAGCCACCGCGACAAGGCCGGCGGCGGTATGGTCCCCGTGACCGGCGTCATCGGGGTCGTCGACGTGAGCACCGCCCGGTAGGGCCTGTCCCGACCGCCGGAGGGCGGGCGCGTCCCTCACCGCCGGGTTCCCGCACGTCGGCGGGCTCGATAGCGCGCAGATAGAGGGCGAATGCCGGGCCGTCCTACGTTTCCGGCATGAGCACTCCGATCTTCGCGCTTTGCGATGAGTACGTCACCCGCTGGGCGGCACTGGACCCGATCGCGACAGGTGCCGAAGGCATCGTGTCCGACTTCGTACCCGCCACCGACTACAGCCCCGCCGGAAGCGCCGCCCGGGCCGAGATGATCCGTTCGACCCTGAAGCGCCTGGACGAGCTGGTCCCGGCCGGTGAGGCGGACGTCAGGGCCGCCGCCCATCTGCGGGAGCGGCTGGAGGCCGAACTGGCCTGGCACGACACGGGTGAGCCGCTCCGCTGGGTGGCCGCGCCGTACGGGGTGCCCTACCGGGTGCGCTCCAGCGTCGTCCTGCTGCCCCACGGCAACGACGACGAGTGGCGCGACGTCGCCACCCGCCTCGCGGCGATCCCCGCGATGCTCGCCGGATGGCGGGAGAGCCTGGAGGCGGGGCTGGCGACGGGCCTGCCCGGCGCCCGCAGGCAGGCGCTGGCCATGGCGGACCAGGCCGACCAGTTCTCCGGCGCGGGCGGCACTCCCCCGGCGCACGACGCCTTCGTCGCCACCTACGGTGAGGGGCCGGTCAGGCAGGAGCTGCTCGAGGCGGCCGCGGCGGCCCACGCGGCCTACGCCGAGGCGGGACGCTATCTGCGCGAGGAGTACGCGCCCCGGGCGAGCGAGGCCGACGCGGTGGGTCCCGAGCGTTACGCGGTCGCGGCCAGGATCAGCCTGGGCGCCGACATCGACCTGCGCGAGGCCTACGAGTGGGGCTGGGCGGAGCTGGGGCGCATCGGGGCCGAGACCGCCGCCGAGGTGGAGCGGATCAAGCCGGGCGCGACGATCGAGGAGGCGACGGCGATCCTCAACGAGACCCAGGCCGTCGACTCCCTGGAGGACTACCAGGCGTGGTTGCAGGAGCGCCACGACTGGGCGATCAGGCAGTTGCACGGCACGCACTTCGACATCCCCGAGCCGCTGCGGCGCATCGTGGCCGAGGTCGACGTGAGCTCCACCTCGGGCGCGGCCTCCTACAACTCGCCCAGCGAGGACCTGTCGCGGCCGGGCCGCACCCTGTGGCCGGTCGGGGGGCGTTCCCGCTTCGCGACCTGGACCGAGCTGACCACGATCTTCCACGAGGGCGTGCCCGGCCACCACCTGCAGTTCGGCGCGATGCGCATGGCCGAGGACAGGCTGTCCCGGTTCGCCAAGGTCTCCTGGGTGGACGGCCACGGCGAGGGGTGGGGCCTGTACGCCGAGCGGCTGGCCGACGAGCTGGGCTGGTTCACCGACCCGGGCACCCGGCTCGGCATGCTCAACTGGTCGGCCCTGCGTGCCGCCCGGGTGGTCATCGACCTGGGCGTCCACCTCGACCTGCCGCTGCCCGACGGTTCGAGGTGGACGTTCGAGAAGGCCTGCGAGGTGCTGCGCGAGCAGGGCCGCTGCGAGCCGCACCGGGTCGAGGCCGAGGTGGTGCGCTACTTCGGCTGGCCCTCCCAGGCCATCTCCTACAAGCTGGGCGAGCGGGCGTGGGTGCAGGCCCGCGAGGAGGCCAGGGAGCGCCTGGGCGACGCCTTCGACCTGCGCGCCTGGCACACCGCCGCGCTGGATCTGGGTCCGGTCGGCCTGTCGAGCCTGGCGGAGGCGCTGCGCCGTATCCGCTGAGCGCCGGCGATCCCGGCACCGGGACCTCCGGTGCGGTGCCGGGCCGCCGGGTCAGGCGATGGTGAGGCCCTCCAGCTGGGCGCGTACCCGGGCGGCGATCGCGGGGGGCATCGCGGCGGCCAGTTCGAGCGCCTCCTCCGAGACGCTCCGCGCCGCTGCGGGCTCGCCGACGGCGGTGTAGGCCCCGCTGAGCATGACCAGGACGCGCATCTGGTGGAGCGGCGCGTCGATCTTGTGGAACAGGCCGAGGGCCTGGTGGAGGCGGCCGATGGCCTGTTCGGTCTGGTCGACGGCCAGGGCCAGCTCGCCCAGCCCGAGGACGATCCTGGCCTCGGCGAGCCTCTCGCCGCCGGTGGTCGCCACCTCCAGGGCCTGGTGGAGGGTGACCTCGGCCCCCTGGAAGTCGCCCTGGCGCAGCCGTGTGACGCCCAGGCCGTGCAGGGCGTACGCCTCGCCGGTGGGGTCACCGATGTTGCGCACGGTCGTGAGCGTCTGCTCGAAGACCTCCGCCGCCGACGCGAACTCCTCCAGCCGCAGGTAGGTCTCGCCCAGCCGGTGCAGGACCTGCGCCTCCACCCGGCGGCTGCCGCCGACCCTGCTGAGGTTCAGCGCCTCCGCCAGCAGGCGCCTGGCCTCCTCCAGGTCCTCGCAGTCGAGCCTGATCTGGGCCATGCTGTGCAGCACGTAGGCGGAGGCGACCTGGTCGCCGGTGCCGCGGAAGATGCCCAGCGCGCGTTCGTAGCGTTCCACGGCGTCGTCGAGCCGGCCGCTCATCCGGTCCAGGAAGGCGATGTTGCGGATGACGAGGGCCACCCCCAGGTCGTCCCCGGCCTCGCCGAACAGCTCGGCCGCCGACTCGAAGTCGCGGCGCGCGTCCCCGAAGCGCTGCTCGGCGATGTAGAGGGAGCCGATCGAGTAGAGCATCGCCGCCTGCCCGCGGCGGTCGCCGGCCTGCCTGGCGGCGGACAGGGCGACCTGGTGGGTCTCCCGCCAGTCGTCGAAGTAGATCCTCGACTCGAACAGCGTGACCGCGCTGATCGCGAGGTCCCAGCACAGCTCGACGAACCCGGCCTGCGCCGCCTGGCGGATGCCCGAGACCAGCGTCAGCCGCTCGCGCTCGTACCAGGGCAGGGGGGCCATGACCAGTTTCTCGACCAGCCGGTCGGGCAGCGGCCAGCGCGGCGCGTCGCTGTGGACCTGCACGTAGTCGCCGCCGTACTCGCGGCGGTGGGCCTCGCCGGTCAGGAAGAGCAGGCCGCCGAGCACCCGCTCCAGCGCGGCGTTGCGGTCGGCGACCGCCTCCTCGCCGGCGAGGCGCTCGCGGGCGAACACGTGGATCAGGTCGTGGAAGCGGTACTGGCTGTGCACGCCGTACCCGGCGTCGGTCGTCTCGACGAGCTGGCTGTCGGCCAGGTCGTCGAGCAGGTCCTGGGCGTCGGAGGGGTGGCAGTCGAGCAGCGCGGCGGCCATCCATCCCGAGAAGTGCCGCGACTCCAGGATGGCCAGGCGCCTGAACAGGCGGCGCGCGTCCTCGCTGACGCTCTCGTACGTCAGCGAGATGCTCGCCCTGATGCCCAGGTCGCCGTGCTTGAGCTCGTCGAGCCTGCGGGTCTCGTCCTCCAGCCGCCCCACGAGCTGGTCGATCGTCCAGTGGGGGCGGGCGGCGAGCCTGGCGCCCGCGATGCGCAGCGCCAGCGGCAGGTGGCCGCACAGGCCGGCCAGCTCGGCCGCCGACTCCCGCTCGGCCTGGACCCGCTCGACGCCGGCGATGCGGGCGAGCAGGTCCACCGACTGGTCGGAGTCGAACAGGCCCACGTCGAGGTGGGCCGCGCCCGCCAGCCCCGCGAGCCTGCTGCGGCTGGTGATGATCACCGCGGCCTCGGGGTTGCCGGGCAGCAGGGGCAGCACCTGGCTCTCGCTCCTGGCGTCGTCCAGGACGATCAGCATCCTGCGCCCGGCGAGCAGGGCGCGGTACATCTCCGCCCGCTCGTCCACCCCGTCGGGGATCGCGTTGCCCGGTACGCCCAGCGCGCGCAGGAAGCGTTCGAGCACCTGGCCGGAGCCGAGCGGGTGGGACTCCCCGCCGTGCAGGTCGGCGTAGAGCTGGCCGTCCTCGTAGCGGCCGGCGACGCTGTGCGAGACGTGCACCGCGATCGTGGACTTGCCGATGCCGGGCTTGCCGACGACGGCGATGACGGGGACGGCGAGGCGCTGGCGGTCCTCCGCGGCGAACGTGAGCTGGCGGCGGATGGCCTCGACCAGCTTGATCCTGCCGGTGAAGTCGGCGATGTCGGTGGGGAGCAGGCGGGGGACCGTCCGGTGGGCGGCCGGTGCCCCCCGTGTCTCCGCGTGGCCCTGCTGCCGCGGTCGCCGCTGCTGTTCCTGCTGCCGCTCCTGCTGGTGCTGCTGCCGCTGCCGGGCCGGCGACTCGAGGCTCTCGTCGGAGGTGAGGATGGCGTACTCGAGCTGCTGGAGGCTCTCGTTGGGTTCGATGCCCAGCTCGTCGATCATCGTCTGGCGGGCGCGGCGGTAGACCGTCAGCGCCTCGGCCTGGCGTCCCGAGCGGTAGAGCGCCAGCATGAGCTGGCCGCGCAGCCGCTCCCTGAGGGGGTGTTCCTCGACGAGCTCGCTGAGCTCGCCCACCAGCTCGTGGTGCCTGCCCAGTTCCAGTTCCAGCTCGACGCAGTCCTCGTTGGCGTTGATGCGGCGTTCGGTCAGCCTGCCGACCGCCGCCTGCACGAGCCGGCTCTCCTGGCCGTCGAGGGCGGGTCCCCGCCAGAGGGCGAGCGCGTCCCGGTAGAGCCTGACGGCCTCCTCGGCGCGGTGGTCCTCGCGGGCCTGGCGGGCCTGGCTCAGGAGACCCTCGAAGTTCTGGGAGTCGAGCTGCCCCTCGACGATGCGCAGCGTGTATCCCTGGGGGTGGGTGGCGATGACGTCGAGGCCTCCGTTGGCGGCGAACAGCCGTCGCAGCGAGGAGATGCAGATCTGCACCTGCGCGCGGGAGGTGCTGGGCAGGTCCTCACCGTAGATCGCCTCGGTCAGGCGCCCGATGGTGACCATCCGGTTGGCCTCCAGCAGGAGGCAGGAGAGGACGACCTGTTGCCGAGGTGCTCCCAGATCCAGGCGCTGCGCGCCGGCGACGACCTCCAGGGGGCCGAGGATCCGATACTCCACCGAATCTCCTTACAGAGTCGCGGCCTGTCCAGGAATTTCACCGCACGGTCGGTGTAAGAGAGACATCAGTGATCTGACCATTGCCTTACGTCATGCGAAACAGATTCGCCCCCGTCCTCGGGGCCTCCGGGCGGACGGCCCGGGGGTCATGAGGAGTAATTCATATGTATGTACCGCCACCTGCCCGGGATCATACAACGCCCCCCATTGGAGAACTAGGGGGATTTGTAAAGGTCTGCCCCTATCTGAGACTAACGGGGGGTTTCAGGTACGGAGAAGCGGCCGGGCCCGTGAAGGCCCCGGCCGCTCCGGTGGTTCCCGCCCGCGCCGATCTCGACGGGCGGTAAGAAGGTTCTAGCCCCAAGGGGTATTGCCGCCGGCGAGGCTCGCGGGAGTCTTACCGCCGATGCCCCAGGGGGTGTTGCCCCCGGCGGGGTTCGCGGGAGCGTTGCCGCCGATGCCCCAGGGGGTGTTTCCGCCGAACGCCGCGGTCGCCGTGACCCCGCCGGCGACGGCCCCTCCGGTGATCGAACCGGTGACGGCGGCGAGACCGAGGCACCCGAGGACGGCGACGGCGGAGATCATGATCCGAAGGGCGCCGATGCTCGCGAATTCCCGCATTTCCTGTACCTCTTTTTCGTGTCCCGCAGGCCGTTCAGTGCTGTCCGCCTGTCTGCTTCAAAACGTAAACAGACCCCCTATCCGCCCCTTATCCGATCCCTTCTGATCCGATATCCGCACCGTCCGGGGCCGGGGGACGGCCGGCGGATAGCCGGTCGAAGGTGGACCGATAACGCCCTGCCGCATCCTGATGTCACCGAGGGCGCGCGATACGGATCACGTGGCCTCGAATCAGCAGATGGGTATCCACATGAGCATCGCCACGCAGGCACTAGACGGCGTCTACGGCCGATCCGCGGCCGGTGTCCGAGCTCGCCTGGAGCGTGCCTCGGGTGCCGGCTGGGAACCGGTCTCCGAGGGCGAGACCGACATCGAGGGAAATGTCAAAGAATGGAATGACGAGTTCATGGAGCGGGGGCTCTATCGTCTCGTCCTCGCCACCGACCACTATTTCGCCGGGCTCGGCATGACCACGTCGTACCCGGAGATCTCGGTCATGTTCAAGATGCACGACGAGCGAACGCCCTTTCACATCCAGGTCGTGCTGGCACCGCACTCGTACTCGACGTGCTTCGGCGTCCGCGGGTGAGCCCGCGAGCGGCGGGAACCGTCCTCCTGAGGGAAGCGAACATGCCTGTTCAAGAATTGGTGAAACCCGGCCCCGACGGCTCCGGGCCCGAAGGGGGCACGCCCTCGGTCGTCGCCCGCTGCCTGAGCAACTTCCGCCTGGAGGTCGACGGGCAGGCCGTCTCGCACTGGCGCGCCGGCAAGTCGCGGGCCCTGTTCCAGTACCTGCTGGTCAACCGCGAGCGGTTCGTCCACAGGAACCGGCTGCACGAGGTGCTGTGGCCGGAGAGGGAGGACCACGGCTCCAGCTCGCTCAAGGTCGCCGTGCACGGCGTCCGGCGGGTGCTCGGCGCGTTCGAGGAGAGGGACGGCTTCACCCTGCTCTACCAGGACCACGGGTACGTGCTGCGGACGAACAACGCGTGGGTGGACATCGAGGAGTTCCAGCGCGCCTACGACCGGGGCCGGAGCGCGTGGGTGGCCAAGGAGCACGACACCGCGATCGCGTGGTTCCAGCGGACCGCCGACCTCTACACCGGGGACTTCCTCGCCGGCGAGACCGACGGCTGGATCAACGAGCAGCGGCAGTGGATGCGCGGGACCGCCCTGCGCGCGCTGTCGGCGCTGCGCACCGAGGCGCTGGAGCGCGAGGACTGGCCGTCGGCGATGCACTGGTGCCGCAGGGCCCTGGACGTGGACCCCCACCACGAGAGCGCCTACCAGGCCCTGATGATGATGCACGGCGAGCTCGGCGAGCTCGGCCGCGTCCTGAGCTGGTACGAGGTGTGCCGCCACCGGCTGCGCGTCGACCTGGGTGTGGAGCCGAGCGAGCGCACCGAGCGGCTGCTGACCACGCTCATGCGCGGCCGGAGCCTGCCGTCCCCGTCCGGCGGGCGAGCGTGACGCCCACGGCCCCGGGGCTCGACGCCACCCCCGGCGCCTCTCTCGACGCCTCTCTCGACGCCGGTCTCGATACCGGCCTTGATGCCGTCCCCGATGCCGGTCCGGGTACCGGCCCCGGCGCCGCTCCGGATGCCGGCCCCGACCTGGAGCGCCTGCGCGCGGCGGTCGGCGCGTTCGCCCGCTACGGCGCGGCCGACAGGTCGTGGGAGCGGCTGCTGGCGGCGACCGGACCGCGGGTCGACCCGGCCCTACCTGCCCACCGCCGGGCGCTGCTGACCTGGCTGAACGCCTGGGGATGCCGGCTGCGCTACCCGCGCGAGGGCGAGCACGACGTCTTCTGCGCCGGGACCGCCGCCTGGTGGGAGCGCCGGCGGGAGGACCTGCCCGCCCCGGGCGTCACGCTCGCCACCCTGGGCGACGCCGGGATCGACGTGCTGGGCGCGTGCTACGCCGAGCTGTCGGCGATGCCCGCGACCCCCGGCGCCAGGCCCCGCTCCCTGGGGCCGACCGCCGCGACCAAGCTGCTGCACGCCCTGCGCCCGGAGGCGCTGATGCCCTGGGACGCGGCCATCGCCGACGCCCTGCACGGCTCCCGCACGGCCGACGCCTACCGCGCTCACCTGCGGCTGGGCCGGGAATGGGCGCGGCGCCTGCTCGCGGAGGCGGGCCTCGGCGAGCAGGCGCTGGCGGCGGAGCTGGGCCGCCCCGGGCGCCCCCTGGCGAAGATGCTGGACGACTACTGCTACCTGACGTTCACGGTGGCGGCCTGACCCGCCGCCGGTCCCCCCGGTCCCCCCGGCGGCCCGGGCGCCCGGGCCGCCCACGCCGCCCGCGCGCTCACCGCAGGGACCTGACCAGGCTTCGCGCGGCCGTGCGGCTCGCGGCGAGCACGGTCTTGCCGGCGCCGCCGCTCCCCCCGGTGAAGGTGTAGACGCCCTTGGCCAGGGGGCGCAGCGAGAGCCCGCCCGTGGGGTGGTAGCACTCGACCGCGGTGACGGCCCTGACCGTCCCGCCGGGCGGCCGGTACCCGATCCTGGCCTCGGCGACGTCGAGGATCCTGCTGGTGAGGTCGGGGTCGGTGGGCGCGGTCCCGGGGGTGATGTCCCACCGGTCGGTGGGCAGCCCCAGCAGGACCCGCCGTTCGGCGTACGACCTGCCGTACAGCCCGGACGTCTCGTCGACGAACGCGGCGGGCCCCCTGCCGTCCGAGGGGCCGAGCACGTACTGGATCACCTTGGTGCGCAGGCCCGCGTCCGTTAGGCCCGTGCGGGCGAGGAGACCCTGGGTCCACGCGCCCGCGGCCACGACCACCGCGTCGAACCTGGCCGGCGCGCCCTCGGACGGCCGGACCTCGGCCTCGGCGGTGATGCCGTCCACCTGCCCGTCGGTGACGAAGGCGCCCGACCTGACGAGCTCGATCAGGAGCCGGTCGCGGAAGGCGTTCGGGGACAGGTGCCCGGCGCGCCGCTCGACGACCGCCACACTGCCCTCGGGCAGGTCGCGGAACGTACCTCGGGTGCCGAGCTCGGCGCCGCTGACCAGGGAGATCGAGCCGGGCAGGCGGCTGCGCACCAGCTCCACCAGGCTCTCGGTTCCCGCCCCCAGGCCCGGCAGCAGGTACACCGAGCCGGTCTCCCGGTAGGAGGCCCACTCGCGCAGCTCCCGGCTGGCGTGGAGCTCGGCCAGGCTGTCGGCGGCCTCCAGGCACAGGGCGGGGTCGGGTTCGAAGGCCCGGGTCAGTCCGCCCGAGGCGGCGCTGGCGTCGGCCCTGCGGTGCGGTTCCCCGGTGTAGAGGTGGACGGAGCTGCCCCTGACGACCTCGCACAGGCGCCAGGCGAGCATCGCCCCGGCGATCCCGCCGCCCACGACGGCGATTCTGATCATCGCGCTTCCCCGCTCATGTCGCCGAGGGGGTCGCGTCGCGCGCCCCGCCGGCCTTGTCGGGGACGGTGGCGCCCGAGGGGACGGTGTCCGCGGGGACGGTGTCCGCAGGGACGGTGTCCGCGGGGACGGTGTCCAGGACGACCGTGCCCGGGGCGAGCGCGTCCACGGCGACCGTGTCCGGTTCGCTCCCGTCCGGGCCGGTCCCGGCCGGTGCGGCTCCGCCCGGGGCGGTCCTGTCCGGGTCCCGCATGCCGATCATGCCCGCCACGGTCGCGATCGCCGAGACCAGGGCGGCCCACAGCCACACCGAGCGCCCCACCTGGAACCACACCAGGGTGCCGATGACCGGCCCGATCGCGGTGCCGAGCCCGAAGACGCTCTGCATGGCGCCGATGTAGCGTCCGCGAAGGTGCTCCGGGCCCGCCAGCGCGGGGTAGGCGAACGTGGTGGGCCCGCCGATGATCTCCGAGAGCGTCCAGACCAGGGTGCCGAGCATGAACCAGATCGGCAGGGGGGAGATCGCGTAGATGGCGTAGCCGACCGAGACGAGGCCGAGGCCGAGCAGCGCGGTCAACCGGATGGGCCACTTCTGCACGACCTTCGTCATCGCCAGCTCGCAGGTGATGACGATGAGGCCGTTCAGCGAGACGGCCGCGCCGTACCACCACAGGCTGATGCCGGCGGCGGAGATGTCCAGCGGGAGGGTCGCCGTGTACTGGCAGTAGACGATGGAGGTGAGCAGCATCGCGACCAGGTAGACGCTGTAGCGCCAGTCGGCGAGCACCGCGAGGTAGCCCGTGCGGCCGCCCTCGGCGGGCCTCGCCTCCCCGGTCTCCACCGGCTTGGCCGCGGCGCGCGGGGCGCGCTTGGGCAGCGCGAACATCACGGTGACGCCGAAGATCAGCGCGGCGGCGGCCTCGCCCCAGAAGAGCGCGTTGTAGGAGACGGCCAGCAGCGCGGCGCCGATCAGCGGGGCGGCGGTCATGCCCAGGTTCAGGCCGAGCCGGTACATCGCCGTGATCATCACGACCCGGTGTCTCGGCGTCAGCTCGGTGAGCATCGTCTGGGCCGCCGGCCGGTAGAACTGGCCGACCGTGCTGACCATGAAGATCGCCGCCAGCAGTGTCGCGTAGTTCGGGGCGTAGAGGATGGACACGATCAGGACGGCCGAGCCGCCCATGCTGATCAGGGTGACCATCCGTGCGCCGAGCCGGTCGGAGAGCGACCCCCCGGCCAGCGAGCCCGCCACCGCGCCGGCCCCGTACACGCCCAGGGCGAGACCGGCCTGGGTGGCGGAGAAGCCCCGGTCGGTCAGGAACAGCACCAGGTAGATCTGGATGAACGCGGCCAGCCTGCTGATGAAGCCCCCGAAGAGCAGCGCCTTGACGGCGCGCGGGGCCTCCCGCAGGGTGGCGAACACGCCGTCGTCCTGCTTGGGCGGTGGCGTCGGGGTGCCCGGGGGCGTCGGGGACACGTTGCTCTCGTTCTCGATAACGGCGGTCATGCGGCTGCCTTCACCTTCAGGCGCGCCTCGGCCGCGTCCAGCGCGGCCCGGCACTCGTCGACGGTCGGGGATAGCGCGGTGGCGTAGGCGATACGCCCCCACAGGGTGCCCTTGGGCGGTGGTGAGACGGTGGCACCCGCGGCGACCACCGGGACCACCCGGTCGATCTCCGCCGGCAGGCCCGTCTCGTCGAACGCGATCGACGCGATCGTGGTGTCGTCCTCGGCGACGTAGAAGAAGCGCACGCCGCCGACGAGCTTGCGCTCGGGGGCCAGGGCGGGGGTACGGCCGCAGGCCACCGCCGCGGCGGCCAGGCCGGGGTCGATGCCGGTGGTCAGCAGCCCGAGGTAGGGGATCATGTCCCCGCCCAGGCGCGCGTTCACCTCGATGACGCGCAGTCCCCGGGAGGAGAGCTTGATCTCGGTGTGGGTGAAGCCGTCGGTGAACCCGAGCGCGGTGTGGGTGTCCTGCAGGACGCGGCGGAACTCCGCGTCCTCCAGGAGCTCGTCCTGGGCGTCGACGAAGTGGCCCACCTCCTCGCAGTAGGGCTCGTAGCCCAGCACCTTCCTGCCGAGGAAGAGCGGCGTCACCACGCCGTCCTGGACGACGGCGTCGACGCTGACCTCGGGGCCGTCGGCGAACTCCTCCACCAGGACGGGGATCTCGAACGTCGCCCCGCCGGGGACGTGCAGGTCGTGGACGAAGGCGAACCTCTCGGTCAGCTCGGCGGCGTCGTCGACCTTGATGACGCCCAGGCTGCCGCCGAGGCCGCGCGGCTTGAGGATGGCCGGGTAGCCGACCGTCTCGGCGGCGCTCAGGGCCTCGTTCAGCGTGGAGACGGCCAGCGACCTGGGCTGGGGGACGCCGAGCGCGTCGAGCGCGACGCGGGTGAGGTGCTTGTCGCGGCAGCGGCGCACCATCTCGGTGTCGCCGCCCGGCAGGCCCAGGGCCTGCGAGACGTGCGAGGCGGCCAGGATCGTGGCCTCGTCCCAGCACAGCACCCCGTGCACGGGCTCGCGGGCGGCGAGCTCCAGGGCGGCGGCGGCCAGCGCGGGGCCGTCGCCCAGGTCGGCGACGACGGTCCAGCCGGTGACGTACTCCTTCTCCCAGCCGGGCTCGGCGGTCACCATGAGGTGGACGCGGTACTCGGTGGCGATGGAGCGCAGCAGGTACTCGCGGTAGTGCCGCATCCCCGTCGCGACCAGCAGGATCAGCGGCCTGGTGTCGGTGGTCATGTCACGCCTCCTTGGCGGTGGTCACGAGCTGCCTGTCGGCGGGGCCGTGCTCGGCGGTGCCCTGCAGGGTGTCGAAGAACTCCTCGCGGGCGGCCTCCTCCTCGGTGGGGTCGATCCTGGCGACCGCGTAGCGCAGCAGGGGCGGCGCCATCATCGAGGTCACGACCGCGACCAGGACGATGACCGTGTAGGACGCGGTGGTCAGCACGCCCAGGCGCAGGCCCACCATCGCGATGATGACCTCGATGACGCCCCGGGAGTTGAGGCCGGCGCCGAGCGCGAGGGCCTCCCAGCGGGTCCTGCGGGCGATGCGCGCCCCCAGGTAGGCGCCGGCGAACTTGGAGGCGATGGCGACGGCCAGCACCACGATCCCGGCGACGAGCACGGGAGGCTTGGCCAGCTCGGTCAGGTCCATCCGCAGGCCCGCGGTGGCGAAGAAGATGGGCGCGAGCACCGCGGCGACGAGCGTCTGCAGGGGCGCGAGCCTGGCGACCTTCAGGTCGGGCGAGGAGCCGACGAGCGCCCCGCAGACGAAGGCGCCGAGGATGGCCTCGAAGCCCATCGACTGGGTGGCGGCGGCCGAGAGCAGGAGCATGGCCGTCACCGCGGCGATCGTGGTGGCGCTCCCGCCCCGGTCGGCCAGGCGCAGCACCCCGGCGACGACCCTGCGGCCGAGCAGGAGCGACACCGCGACGATCCCGGCGAGCATCGCGACGGCGGTCAGCGCGGCCTGCCCGGTGCGCGCCCCGGCGGTGGCGAGCGCGGAGACCACCGAGAGCAGGAACCAGCCGGCCACGTCGTCGATGACCGAGCTGCTCAGGATGAGCTGGCCGATGTCGCGGTGCAGCAGGCGCATCTCCATCAGCACCTTGGCGATGACGGGGATGGCGCTGACGCAGAGCGCGACGCCCATGAAGAGCGCGAAGACGGTGGTGTCGACGCCTTCGGCGATCATCTCGGACGGGGCCAGGAACCCGAGCCCGACGCCGAGGACGAGCGGGACGAGCAGGCCGAAGCCGCTGATCCAGGCGGCGCTGCGGCCCTGGCGGCGGATGAAGCCCACGTCCAGGTGCATGCCGGTGAGTCCCACCAGCAGCAGGACGCCGAGCTGGCCGACCGCGTCGATCATGTGGAATCTGGCCGGGTCGGTGGGCAGCAGCCAGGCGGAGAACCCGGGGGCGACGTTGGCGAGCAGCGAGGGCCCGATCAGGATGCCGGCGGTGAGCTCACCGAGCAGGGCGGGCAGCCCGAACCGGACCGACAGGCGTCCCAGGACGGTGGCCAGCCCCAGGAGCACGCCGAGCTGCAGCAGCAGGACCAGGAGGTTGTGGGCGGGGATGACGGCGACGGGTGCCGCGGCGATCGTCATGGGGGTCATTCACCGTTCTCGACGTAGTACCAGTTCTCGGGGCTGATCATCCCGAAGGGGTTGATCGGCTCGAAGCCGCGCAGCTCGTTGGAGACCTCGAACAGCCGCAGGGAGAAGTTCGGGATGAAGATGACCGGGACCTGCTCGGCGATGTAGTCCTGGTACTCGTACAGCGCGGCGGGGTCGTCGCTGGTCAGGGTGCGGTCGATGAGCTCGTCGGCGCGGGGGTCGGTGTAGTGGCCGAAGTTGCCGCCGGCGTCGGTCCGGAAGAGGATCTCGCCGCTCGGGTAGTGGTAGACCCACCCGCCGCCCCAGGTGCTGAGCTCCCACAGGCAGGGGCTGTCGGGCCCGGGGACGCAGGGCGCGTCCTCGGCCACCAGCACCGAGCCGTAGACCTCCTGCAGCCGCATCTCGACGCCGGCCTTGGCCGCGTCGTCGCGGAACTGCTCCATCAGGCGGGTCAGGGCGGGGCGGCCCTCGGCGTACCGCAGGGAGAAGCTGAGCCTGGTGCCGCCGGGGATGCCGGCGCCGGCCTGGCCGGGGCCCTCGCCGGGGTTGACGCAGACGGCCGGCGTGGTGCTGGTGTCCCAGCCGTTGGCCTCCAGCAGCGCGCGGGCCCGCTCGGCGTCGAAGGGCAGGATCGGCGCGCCCTGCAGGGTGGGCGAGACCAGGTCGCTCACCGGGTAGCGGGGCACCGGGCCGTCCTGGCGGTAGGCGTAGCCGTGGTAGATGTCGCGGGCCGCCCGGTCCTGGTCGAGCGCGTGCTGCATCGCCTGCCTGATGTAGGTCTGGGCGAGCATCTTGCCGGCGACGGTGGGGTTGTTGTAGTTGAGCGGGATGTAGCGGATGCAGAAGGCCGCCTGCGGGACCAGCGTGTAGTGCTCGGCCAGCGGGTTGGGGCCGCCCTTGGTGGGGTCGTCGGTCGGCTCGGTGCTGAAGCTCAGCGGCAGGTAGCCGACCTGGACGCCGTCGGGGCCGTCCGGGCCCTCCAGCAGCTTCTGGTACTCCTCGCCGTCGGACATGAAGGGGACCTGGCGGAACTCGTCCAGGTGCGCCTTGTTCGGCCCGGAGTAGTGCTCGTTGGGGACGAAGGTGACGACGCCCTCCATGGTGTAGCTCTTCAGCCGCCACGGGCCGCTGACCACGCTCCACACCGGGCTGGTGGCCCAGTGCACCCGGTCGGAGTTGTCCTCCTCGATGACGCCGCCGTTCTCGGCCATCAGGAAGTCGTAGACGGCGGCGACGTTGTCCAGGCCGTAGGAGGCGTCCGAGGGCCCGTCGGCGGTGCGGTCCCACGCCTTGGGCATGGGGGTGATGGTGCTGAGCTGGTTCATCAGCACCCAGCGCTTGGAGTAGACCTTGTCGAAGGTGAAGTACACCTTGTCCTCGGCGAGCTTGCCGTAGGAGACCAGGTTGTCGGGGAAGCAGCCCGGGACGTACTCGCCGTAGCGCTCGCCCTTGACCGCCATCATGTGCACCCAGAACAGGACGTTGTCCGCGCAGATCGTCTCGCCGTTGGACCACTTCCAGGGCTTGACGGTGACGGTGACGGTGAGGCCGTCCTCGCTCCACTCGGGGGGCTCGCCGATGCTGAGGTCGTAGTCGACCTCGGGGGTGCCGTGGGTGCCGAAGAAGTACAGCGGCCGGTACATGAGGATCTGGAACTCGAGCAGGTTGCGGGTGCCGAAGCGCTCCGGCGGGGTGAAGGGGAAGATGATCGACGGGGGGAATCCGGGCGCGCAGGCCCACGTCACCGTGCCGCCCTTCCTGGGCGTGCCGGGCTTGCCCTGCTCGTCGGCGTCCGGGCGGGCGATGGTGTTCAGGGTCATGTCCGGCTCTCAGTCGTCTGGTGGGTGTCGGCGGACGCGGTGCGCGCGGTCTCGCCGGAGGTGGCGGGGTCGATCTCCTCCAGGAGGGAGACGCCTCTGCTCGCGTGGGCGCCGAAGCGCTCCCACGTCTCGTGGAGCAGGACGCGCCCGTCGGGGAGCAGCTCGGGGGTGCTGCGGCAGTGGCCCGACACGACGGCGCCGGTGTCGAGGACCATGGTGTAGGCGAAGTCGAGGGTGCCGTCGGGGGCGCAGAGCCCGGTGAGGCTCCCCCGGCGGGCGTGGCCGCCGGAGAACTCCCCCCACAGCAGGTCGCCGTGCTGGCGGTACAGGGCGATCGGGTGGCTCTCGGAGGAGGGGACGCCGCCGGTGGTGAAGCGGCGCCCGTTGTAGTCGATCATGATCGGGCCGCCCTGAGCTCGAGGGTGCAGCACTTGGCGCTGCCGCCGGACTTCAGCAGTTCGGACAGCTCGACGCCGATGGGCTCGTAGCCGCGCTCGCGCAGCTCGCCCATCAGGTGGGTGGCCGCGGGCGGCAGCAGGACGTGGCGGCCGTCGGAGACGGCGTTCAGCCCGAACACCTCGGCGTCGGCCTCGTCGGCGATGATCGCGTCGGGGTACAGGACGCGCAGGACGCCCTGGCTCTCCCGCGAGAAGGCGCCGGGGTAGTACATGATCTGGTCGCGGCCGAGCACCGCGAGCGCGGTGTCGAGGTGGTAGAAGCGCGGGTCGACCAGCCTCAGTCCCGCCACGGGCATCCCGAAGAACCTTTCCGCCTCGCGGTGCGAGCGGATGTCGGTGCGGAAGCCGGTGCCGGCCAGCAGGTACCTGCCGGCGTGCAGGTAGTCGCCCTCGCCCTCGTTGACGTGGACCGCCTCGCGGGTCCGGTAGCCGCGGGCGCGGAACCACTCCAGGTAGGCGGGGCCCTCGGCGGCGCGCTCCTCGTGGCGGAACCTGGCCGAGAGCACCTTGCCGTCGACGACCGTGGCGCCGTTGGCGGCGAACACCATGTCGGGGTAGCCGGGCAGCGGCTCGATGAACTCCACCTGGTGGCCCAGGGCGCGGAAGGCGCGCACCAGGCCGTCCCACTGGAGCTTGGCCAGCGCGCCGTCGACCGGCTTGCCCGGGTCCATCCAGGGGTTGATGGAGTAGACGACGTCGAAGTGGGTGGGCGGGCACATCAGGTAGCGGCGGGTGCGGGCGACGCGGCGGGTCGTCCGCAGCGCCTCCTCGGCGAGCTGGGTCACGACGCCTCCCCGTCCCGGTCGAACGTGACGGTGATCTTGGAGGCGTACTCCAGCATCGTCGCCCTGGCGTCCTCCAGCGAGGTGCCGGTGGTGCCCAGGAAACCGAGGATGCTGTTGCCCTCCGGCGGGCGCCGGACGACGTCCCCCGGACTGGCGGTGATCTTGAGGAAGAAGACCTTCTCGGACTCGGAGACCTCGGCGGGCACGTCGATCCGGGCGATGCGGCCGGCGTCGCACAGCAGGCACATCGCGGTGACGTGGACGCCGGTCGGCCGGTAGTGGCGCACCCTGGGCGTGGCGCCGCGGGCGACGTCCATGACGGCGCGGATCGGGTTGTGCGCGGCGGTGATCTCGGCGATGAGGTCCAGGCCGCCGCCGCCGGGCCTGATCGCGATCTCCAGCAGGTACGGCTCGCCCCGGTGGAAGCGGACCTCGGCGTGCAGCACGCTGCGCCGCAGCCCCTGGGCGCGCACGCCGGCCGTGACCACCCGGTGGACCGCGGCCACCTGCTCGGGGGTGAGCGAGGTCGGCGCGTGGTGCACGTCGTCGTCGAAGGTGCCTCCCTCGACGGTGATGCGGTCCACGACCGAGCCGAGGTAGACCTCCTCGTCCCAGGCCACGGCCTCGATGAGGAACTCCTCGCCGTCGAGGTAGGACTCGACCAGCAGGCCGTGCGGGCCCAGGTCGAGGCCGTGCGCCTCCATCTCGAACCACGACATCCCCTCGATGCCGTCCAGCGCCCGGGGGAACAGCTCCTCCATCTCCGCGCTGTCGTCGATCTTGAACACGAAGTTGCTCGCGGCGCCCAGGGTGGGCTTGAGGATGACCGGGTAGCCGAACTCGGCGGCGGCGCCGAGCGCCTCGGACAGCTCGGTGACGAAGCGGAAGTCCGGGTGCGGCGCGTCGTGGGCGCGGTGCGCCTCGCGCATCAGCAGCTTGTTGCGGCTGGTCCTGGCCGCCTCGACGCCCACGCCGGGCAGCCCGAGCGCCTCGGCGACGGCCGCGACCGCGGTGACGGCCGACTCCGAGAAGGTGATGATCCCCTCGAAGCGCTCCTGCTCGTGCCACTGCTTGGCCTCGGTGATGAGGTCTTCGATGTTCTGGGAGCCCACCACGCGGTAGCGGTCGGCGGGCCAGAAGTCCGGGGTGCCGACGCCGTTGAGCACGTAGAGGTCGGCGCCGTAGGCGCGTACCTGCTCGTAGCGGGAGCGGTAGTAGGTGGCGTTCTGTCGGGCTTCCAGGGCGAGGAGTTTCATCGGGGGCTCCCGGGCAGTCGCGGTAGCAGGAAGGCGTCGATCGTCTCGGCGGAGGTGTCGAGGGTGAGCTCGACACCGGCCGCCTGGGCCTCGGCCGCGACGTCGATGAGGATGGGGGCGGCGCAGGCGAGCAGGGCGCGCACCTCCATCAGGAGGTCCCCTGGCTCGTCGCGCTCGGCGGTCAGCAGCCGCGAGAGCTGGGTGACGATGCCGTCGGCCGCCCGGGTCAGGCTGAAGGAGCCCAGGTCGTAGCAGAGCCTGAACCTCTCGACGACCACCGCGGCCCGGCGGCGCCCGGCGGCGGTGACCTTGAGCTCCTCCCCCGGGTCGGTGACGAGGGCGTCGAGGCGGTCGGCGAGCGCGTTCCACGGCCCGCGCAGCCGGTGGGCGGTGACCTTGTCGAGCCCCTCGCGGGTGAAGTTGGCCCGCTGGTCCTCCGGGCAGGTCAGCGCGAGGTAGAACCGGACGAGGTCGCGCGGGACCTCGGCGACCAGGTCGGCGCCGCGGATGAGGTGGCCGCGGCTGGTGGAGAACTTCTCGTTCTCCAGCTCGTAGAACTCGTTGCAGACGTTGGCGTCCGGGGTGAGGTAGCGGTCGCCGTGGGCCAGCAGCATGACCAGGTCGACCAGGCCCCAGAAGTAGACGTTGTCGAACCCGTGGAAGTAGACGAGCTCGTTGCCGCTGCCGGCGCGCCAGGCCTGGTCGACGGGGCCCTCGGGCTCGCCGGCCGCCTTCCAGGTGCTGTAGATCGAGGCGGGCATCGCCTCGACCCACGGGTAGAGGATCTGGCCGGGCGTCTCGGCGAACGGCGCCTCGATCCCCCAGCCCGGCGACGGCACCGTGATCGGGATCTCCGGGAGCGGCCGGGCCAGGATCTCGCGGATGAGCTGCCTGGCGTGTCCCCTCCAGGTGTTCTCGCGGGCGGCGTAGTAGGCGACGAGCTCCTCGCGGTAGTTCTCCACCGGCAGGACCAGGACGGTGACCTCGCGCGAGGTCACCGGGTCGGACGGGTCGAGGACCGAGCGCGGGTCGCCCAGGTCGTCGAAGTGGTTGGGGTGGCCGCACCCCTCGCACGAGCCGCCGCAGCTCTCGGTCAGGCAGGCCGGGCACTCGCCCTTGACCAGGCCGTCGAAGAGGTACAGCCCGGCTTTCTGCGCGTACGGCATGCGCACGGTCCGCAGCTCGAACCGGCCCCGCTCGTGCAGGGCGGCGACGAAGTCCAGGACGGTCCGCCGGTAGGCGTCGTCGACGGGCGGCAGCGGGGCCAGCGAGAGGCCCATGGCCTCGACCGACCGCTGGATGGCGGCGGTGGAGGTCGCGCACAGCTCGGCCGGCGTGGTGCCGTGCCTGCCCGCCGTCGAGATCATGTACGACTGGCTGTCGTCGGTGCAGGTGTTGTAGTTGACGGCGCGGCCGTCGGCCCGCAGGTAGCGGGCGTAGACGTCGCCGGCGATGTAGGGGCCCGCCATGTGGCCGACGTGCAGGTCCCCGTTGGGGGTCGGCGTCGCGGCGATGACGATCGTCTCCGTCATCTCTCCTCCTGGTGGCGGCTGTCGAACGCGCGGGTCATGTCGTGGTCCCACCAGATGCCGTACATCCGGAAGTCGGCGGTGCCGTCGTTGACGACCCGGTGGTCGGTGCCGGGCGGGAAGTAGACGACGTCCCCGGCGGAGAAGACGCTGCTCTCGCCCTCGCTCTCCAGGACGGCCTCGCCGGACATGGCGATGAAGATCTCGTACTCGTGGTGGGCGTGCCGGGTCGAGGCGGTGCCGGGCTCGATGACGCACCAGGCACCCTCGAACGGCGCGTTCAGCGTCTCCCACGGCAGCAGCCGCTTGGCGAGCAGGCCGTTGTCCTGGCGCAGTTGGGCGGGGTCAAAGGAACGGAGGTCCACGGGATCTCTCCTCGAAGGGTTCGGGGGGTGTCAGGAGGCGACCGGGAGCGCGAGCGGTGTCAGGAGCTCGGCGGCGGCGTTGGTCCCCTGGATGTCGCCGACGATCTCCTCCGCCCGGTTGGCCAGCGTGCTGAGCAGGGAGTCGGCGATGCCGTGGGTGTCCTCGTTGACGCCCTGCAGGTAGCAGGCGGCGCCCGAGCCCGTGGGCAGGGTCAGCTTGTAGAAGCGGTCGACGCCGATCTCGCCGAGGCCGGCCCCGGCGGCGAGGTCGCGGATCAGCGTGGGCATCCGGCGGTCGAAGCCGGTGCCGAGCAGCAGGACGTCGCAGGGCAGCTCGTCGAGGACGCCGCTCTTCCTGTCGCGGAGGGTGAGGACGATCTCCTCCCCCTGGGTCCTGGCGCCGGCGATCTCGGCCATCGTGATCATCCGGATCCTCTCCCGTCCGGTGAGGCGCTCCAGGTAGATCTGCCGGTAGAGGCTCTCCAGCAGGCCCGGGGACAGGCCCGCGTAGTTGGTGCGGTGCATCTCCGACAGCAGCTGGCGGCGGGCATCGGGGAGCGAGCGGTGGAACTCGTCGACGAAGGAGGCGTAGAAGAGCTCGTTGGTGAACTTGCTGCTCTCGTAGCCGTTGAGGCCGATGGAGCGCATCACCATCGTGCACTCGGCGTTGGGCATGCTCTGGTGGGTGGCCCACAGCATCTCGGCCGCGCTCTGCGCGCCGCCGATGACGGCGACCCGGTGCGGGGCGTCGTGGTCCAGCCCGGCGATCTTCTGGCTGTACTCGGTGCTGTGGATGATCCGCTCGCGGGGGATCGCGTCGAACACCTCGGGGACGTGCGCGTCACGGCCCGCGCCGACCACCAGGGTGCGGCAGCCGATGGTCGAGCCGTCGGCGAGGTGGACGACCCACCGCTCGACGCCGCCGTCCTCGGCCAGGACCGGTTCGACCGTCACGCAGCGCCGGCCGTACTCGATGCGCACCTGGGCGAGCGACTGCGCCACCCAGAGCAGGTAGTTCGAGATCTCCATTCTGTACGGGGTGAAGCTGCCCAGGTTGACGAATTCACTGAGCCTTCCCACGGAGTGCAGATGGTTCACGAAGGAGAATCTGCTCTGCGGATTCCTGAGCGTCACCAGGTCCTTGAGAAAGGAGACCTGACTCTGGGTCCAGGGCAGCAGCATTCCTCGCTGCCACACCACGTTCTCGTGCTGTTCTATGATCAGCGTTCTGGTGGCAAGTTCCGGAGCGAGCTCTTCGAGGGCCACGGCGAGGGCGAGGTTGGACGGCCCTGCGCCGAGGGCGAGTAACTCGACTTCCTGGTGCTTCACGGTGGTCGCCTCCCGGACGACTTCTCGGGCGCGGTGCCCGTGACGAATGGTCTTTTCTTGGGTTTCTCCTGGTCGGCTCACTGCCAGCCGGCTCCGCCGGCCGTGGCGAGGGCCGCGGTGAACGCGGCGCCCTCGAAGCCGGCGGTGCTCCTTCCCGGCACGGTCGCGGCGGCGACGGGGGTGACGATGGCGGTGAGCGAGAGGACGCCGAGGGCGGGGGCGGTGGAGCGGAGCGTGGTACCCATTGTTCTTCTTTCCTTTCGGCCGACGATTCTCGGCGCCCTTTTTTCCGTTCCACGGGATCTCTCCATACTGCTTTCCGGAAATTTCCCGTTTCGTTCTGACACTTTGATTCTTCGTCGATCGTGGTGGGTCCGGGAAGGCCCAGGGGCTGTCAGCGCGCTGCAATGGCAGGACGCTGACAGGCCTCCTCTCCGAGCATGCCGAGGCGCCCGAGCGCGAGTTCGAGGTCGGTGCCGCAGGCCACCAGCGACCAGCCCGCGAGGCCGGGCACGCCCTCCAGGCCGCGCAGGCACAGCCGGGCCGCCGCGCTCTCGGCCTCGTCGAGGGTGGACCTGCGGATGAAGAGGCCGAGGTGGATCCCGGCGGGGTGGTCCTCGCTGTAGATGTGCTCTATCCCGTCACCGGGCTCCGCCAGCGCCAGGAGCAGGCTTCGGAGCTCTCGCGCGAGCATCCGCCCGCCGGGCGGGGCCGGCCGGCCTTCGGTCTCGGGGGCGCGCAGGCGCGCGTTGATGAGATACATGACACGACCGTGGTTCGCGCGCGGCGAATGCACCAGGCGTTTCCGCTGGCAGGTCCCTGGCGTGGCAGGATCATGCCACCGCCCCGGACACCCCCTCCCCCGGTAAACGCGGCGCCGGCGCCCCGGCGGAAACCGCCCGGGAGCCTCCCGGGGCGCCGGGAGGCCCCCGCCCCGGACGGCACTCCCCGTGGCCCGGTCCGGGAGGCTCCCCCGCAGGTCACGGCACCTCGCCGGGGGCGCGGCCGATCGCGTAACCGGGTCATCACTGCGCCCGGCTACCTTCAGCCTGTGATCGTCGTGGGCCCCGCCCATCGAATCGCGTCGCGGTCATGCTCGAACAGTGGAGGGGTCGTGCTCATGCTGCTTGGCATCGGGTCCGCCGAGGAAACCGTCTACCGCACCATCTTGGAGAACCCCTCCTACGGGGTGACCGAACTGAGCCTGGAGCTGGACTGGCCGGTCGACCGGGTCCGCGCCACCCTGGACGAGCTGGCCAAGCTGTCGCTGCTGCGCCCCTCGTGGGAGGAGCCGGACGTGCTGCGCCTGGTCCGCCCGGAGGTGGGACTGGCCGCGCTGCTGGCCCGCGAGGAGGCCGCGCTGCTTGCCAAGCAGCAGGAGATCGAGCGGAGCCGGACGGCCGTCGCCCAGATGATCGCGGCCTACGGCGACCAGAACACCGCGCGCCCGAGCGACGACTCCGAGGCACTCGTCGGCATCGACACGATCCGCAACAGGATCGAGGAGCTGGTCGCCGACTGCCGGCAGGAGCTGCTGGGTTTCGAACCCAGGAGCGCCCAGACGCCGGAGAACATCATGGCGAGCCGCCCGCTGGACGAGGCGCTGCTCGGGCGCGGCGTGGCGGTGCGCATCATCTACCCCGACAGCGTCCGCAACGACCAGGCCACCACCGGGTACGCGACCTGGCTCACCGGGAACGGCGGCCGGGTCCGCACCACGCCCGTCCTCCCGCTCCGCATGCTCATCTTCGACGGGCGGACGGCCCTGCTGCCGACCGACCCCGCCGACAGCAGCGTTGGAGCGGTCCTGCTGCGCGGGGCGGGCGTCGTCGCCGCCCTGGTCGCCCTGTTCGAGCAGACCTGGGGGGGCGCCGCCCCCCTGGGCGAGGAGCGCAGGCGCGACGAGCAGGGGCTCAGCGACCAGGAACGCGAGGTGTTCCGCCTGCTCTCGACGGGGCTGACCGACGAGGCGGTGGCCCGGAGGCTCGACGTCTCGGTGCGTACCCTGCGGCGGGTCACCGCCGACCTGATGGAACGGCTCGACGCCCGCAGCCGGTTCCAGGCCGGGTACCTCGCGGCCTCCAGGGGCTGGCTCCCCCCCTCCCCCTGACCGCACCCGGCGCCAGCCCCGCCCGACCCCGCCCGGCCCCCACCGGTCCCCGCCGGTCCCGCCCCCCACCGGTCCCCGCCGGCCCCGGCCCTCCCGGCCCTGACCGCACCCGGGCCCGATGACGCCCGGTCCCGGCCGTACCCCGCCCGTGACGACATTCCCGCCCGTGACCGGACCATCGGATGTCATCAACCGGAAAGCCACTGTTCACCGACGTACGCCCCCATGCCGGAAATGCGTTAACCCCGTGCGCATAGGCTGTCGGGGGACCGTGGAGGTCCGCAGGTCCGGGGCCTGAGGGGCCTCACGTCACATGGGGGAAGATCGTGGGCCCGTCACCAGCCGATACCGTCACGCCGTCGCGGGCGCTCCTGCCGGGAGGGACCGCGCCGCCGGTGAGGACGCTGCTGGACATCCTCGACGAGACCACGCGGCGCCACCCTCACGCGACCGCCCTCGACGACGGGCGGACCCGCCTGGACTACACCGGCCTGCGGGCCGAGGCCGGGCGCGTGGCCGCGGAGCTCCGGGCCGCCGGGGTCGGGCGCGGCGACCGGGTCGGCGTCCGCGTCCCCTCGGGCACCGTCGGCCTGTACGTCGCGATCGTCGCGGTCCTCACCGCCGGAGCCGCCTACGTGCCGGTCGACGCCGACGATCCCGACGAGCGGGCCGAGCTGGTCTTCGGCGAGGCGCGGGTCCGCGCGGTCATCGGCGACGGCGGCAAGATCGTCCCCTTTCCCGCGCACGACGCCTCCCCCGGCGACACCGCCGGCACCGCCGGCACCGCCGACGCCGCCGACACCACCGACACCACCGGCACCGCCGACGCCGCCGACGCCGGGGAGCGCCGGGACGGCCGGCCCGGCCCGGAGGACGACGCGTGGATCATCTTCACCTCCGGGTCCACGGGCAGGCCCAAGGGCGTGGCGGTCACCCACCGCAACGCGGCGGCGTTCGTGGACGCCGAGGCCGGGCTGTTCCTCGTCCCGGAGCCCATCGGCCCCGGTGACCGGGTGCTGGCCGGGCTCTCGGTGGCGTTCGACGCCTCCTGCGAGGAGATGTGGCTGGCCTGGCGGCACGGCGGCTGCCTGGTGGCGGCGCCCCGGGCGCTGGTGCGCACCGGCATGGACCTGGGGCCGTGGCTGATGGAGATGGGCATCACGGTCGTGTCGACGGTGCCGACCCTGGCGGCGCTCTGGCCGGTCGAGACGCTCGACGACGTACGACTGCTGATCTTCGGTGGTGAGGCGTGCCCTCCGGAGCTGGCCGAGCGGCTGGCCGTACCCGGGCGGGAGGTGTGGAACACCTACGGGCCCACCGAGGCCACGGTGGTGGCGTGCGCGGCACCGCTGACCGGGGAGGGGCCGGTGCGGATCGGGCTGCCGCTGGCGGGCTGGGACCTGGCCGTGGTCGGCGGGGACGGCGAGCCCGTGGCCATGGGTGGCACCGGCGAGCTGGTCATCGGCGGCGTCGGGCTCGCCCGGTACCTCGACCCGGTCAAGGACGCCGAGAAGTACGCCCCGCTGGAGTCGCTCGGCTGGGAGCGCGCCTACCGCAGCGGCGACGTGGTGCGGGCCGAGCCGGAAGGGCTGATCTTCGTCGGCCGGGCGGACGAACAGATCAAGCTGGGCGGGCGCAGGATCGAGCTGGGCGAGGTCGACGCGGCCCTGCGGGCGCTGCCCGGCGTCGCCGGGGCCGCCGCGGCCGTCAAGACCACCGCCGGCGGGCACCAGGTGCTCGTCGGCTACGTCGTCCCCGCCGAGGGGCCCGGCGGGGAGCCCTCCGGGGAATCCGGCGGGGCGTCCGGCGGGACGGCCGCCCGGGCCTTCGACAGGACGACGGCCGCCGAACGCCTCCGGCACACCCTGCCCGCCGCGCTGGTCCCCAGGATCGTCGTCGTGGACGACCTGCCGACGCGTACCTCCGGGAAGATCGACAGGGACGCCCTGCCCTGGCCGCCCCCCGGAGGGCTCGGCGGGCCCGACGGCCCCGGAGGGTCCGGCGGGGGCGCCGCCGCCGGGGTCCCGGACGTCGACGACTGGGTGGCCGACCGCTGGCTGGACGTCCTCGGCGGCGTCGAGGGCGACTTCTTCGCCGAGGGCGGCACCAGTCTGGCCGCGGCCCGGCTGGTCGCGGCGCTGCGGGAGCGGTACCCGGCGGTCACCGTCGGCGACGTCTACGACAACCCGACGCTGCCGGCGCTGGACGCATACCTGTCGGCGCTGGACGCGCCGGAGATCGTGACCACCGGCCGGACGGTCGCGCGGGTGCCGCGCCGCGCCGCGATCCTCCAGGCGGTGCTCACCGTGCCGCTGCTGACGGTGGGCGCGCTGCGCTGGGTGGTGGCCCTGGCCGCGCTGAACAACCTGGTGGACCTGCCCTGGGCGCCCGCCGTCCCCTGGTGGTGGGTGCTCGCGGGCGCGCTGCTGTTCGTCACCCCGGCCGGGCGGATCGCGCTGGCGGCGGCCGGGGCCCGGCTGCTGCTGCGCGGCCTGGAGGCGGGCACCTACCCCCGGGGCGGCGGGACGCACCTGCGGCTCTGGTTCGCCGAGCGGCTCTCCGAGCGGCTCGGCGTGGGCGAGGTGGCCTGCGCCCCCTGGCTCACCCACTACGCGCGGGCGCTCGGCGCCCAGATCGGCGACGACGCCGACCTGCACACGATGCCGCCGGTCACCGGCATGCTCAAGCTCGGCAGGGGCGCGGCGGTGGAGCCCGAGGTCGATCTGAGCGGTTACTGGATCGACGGCGACCGGGTGCGCGTCGGCGAGATCAAGATCGGCGCCTCCGCCACGGTCGGCGCCCGCGCCACCCTGTTCCCCGGCGCGAAGATCGGCAAGAACGCGCAGGTAGCGCCCGGTTCGGCGGTCGCGCGGCCGGTCCCGGCCGGGGAGCGCTGGGCGGGCGTGCCCGCGGGACGGGTGGGCAAGGCGCGCCCGCCGGCCGGGGAGCGGCCCCCGCGCTCGCGGCTCTGGGCGGCCGGCTACGGGCTGTCCGCGGCGGTGCTCTCCCTGTTCCCGGTGATCGCCGCGCTGCCGGGCCTGGCCGTGCTGCTGCGCGGCGGCGCCCCCTCGCTCGGCTCCGTCCTGGCCGCCGTACCGGTGGCCACGGTGGTCTCGGCGGCGACGCTGGCCCTGCTGATCGTGGCCTCGGTGCGGGTGCTGTCGGCCGGGCTGCACGCCGGCCAGCACCCGGTGCACAGCCGCCAGGCCTGGCAGGCGTGGGCGACGGGCCTGCTGATGTCGATGGCGCGCGTGTGGCTGTTCCCCCTGTACGCCAGCACGATCACCCCGGCCTGGCTGCGCGCCCTGGGCATGAAGGTCGGCCGGGACGTGGAGCTGTCGACGGTGCTGGCGCTGCCGTCGATGACCTCGGTCGGCGACGGCGCCTTCCTGGCCGACGACACGATGGTGGCGCCGTACGAGCTGGAGGGCGGCAGGATGCGCGTCGACCACGTGCGGATCGGCAAGCGCGCCTTCCTCGGCAACTCCGGCATGACCGCGCCGGGGCGCAAGGTGCCCAAGGACGGCCTGGTCGCGGTGCTGTCGGCGGCGCCCAAGAAGGCCAGGGCGGGCTCGTCGTACCTGGGCATGCCGCCGGTGGAGCTGCGCCGGGCGGCCGAGGAGGGCGACCGGAGCCGCACCTACGACCCGCCGGCGCGCCTGCGGGTCGCCCGCGCCGTGGTCGAGGTGTGCCGGGTGGTGCCGGTGATGTGCACGGTGGCCCTGACCGTGCTCGTCGCCGCGTGGCTGGAGTGGCTGGCGGGCGCGTACGGCTTCGCGGTGGCGGCGCTCCTGTCCGGGGTGGGGGTGCTGGGTGGCGGGGTGCTGGCCGCCGCGCTCGCCACCGTCGCCAAGTGGGCGCTGGTGGGGCGGATCGCGGTGGGCGACCGGCCGCTGTGGAGCTCGTTCGTGTGGCGCAACGAGCTGGCCGACACGTTCGTGGAGGTGCTGGCCGCGCCCTGGTTCGCCCAGCGCTGGCTGGGGACGGCGCCGCTGAACCTGTGGCTGCGCTCGCTGGGGGCGCGGGTGGGCCGGGGCGTGTGGTGCGAGACCTACTGGCTGCCCGAGGTGGACCTGGTCGAGCTGGGCGACGGGGTGTCGGTGAACAGGGGATGCGTGCTGCAGACCCACCTGTTCCACGACCGTGTGATGAGCATCGATACTGTCGTCATGCGAGCCGGATCGACCCTCGGGCCCCACGGGGTGATCCTGCCCGCGGCGACGATCGGGGAGAACACCACGGTCGGGCCGGCCTCGCTGGTGATGCGCGGCGAGTCCGTGCCCGCCGGAACCCGCTGGTTCGGCAACCCGATCGCGGCCTGGACCAGGCGGGGATAGCGCGAGAAGACGGCGCGAGAAGACAGTGAGACGAAGGAAGTCGGCGTGGTTCTGAGCACGGTCCCCCCGTTGTACTTCCCCATGCACGGCGACGACGGCTACCGGGTGGAGCACTACGACCTGACCCTGGACTACCGGGTGGGCCCGAACCGCCTCGGCGGCGTGGCCAGGATCTCGGCGGTGGCCCTGCGGCCGCTCACCCGCCTCACCCTCGACCTGGGCGCCTTCCGGGTGGGCGGGGTGACGATCGACGGCGCGCCGGTGCGGTTCACCCACCGCGGCGGCAAGCTGCACCTGTCGCCGGCGTCGCTGCGGGCCGGGCTGTTCACGATGGAGGTGCGCTACTCCGGTGTCCCGCGCCCGGTGTCCAGCCACTGGGGCGGCCTCGGCTGGGAGCAGCTCACCGACGGCGTCATCGTGGCCGGCCAGCCCATCGGGGCGCCGTCGTGGTTCCCCTGCAACGACCGGCCCGACGACAAGGCCGCCTACCGGATCTCGGTCACCACCGCCTCGGCGTACCAGGTGATCGCCAACGGGGAGCTGGTCTCCCGGCGGCAGGCCGCCTCGACGACCACGTGGGTGTACGAGCAGGCCGAGCCGATGGCCTCCTACCTGGCCAGCGTGCAGATCGGCCGCTACCGGCAGGCCGGGGCGGGGCCGGGGATGCGGCTGTTCTTCCCGGCCGGGCACGCCGTGCGGGTGCGCCACGACTTCGCCCGGCAGGAGGCGATGATGGAGGTCTTCACCGAGCGGTTCGGCCCGTACCCGTTCGGCTCCTACACCGTGGTCGTCACCGACGACGAGCTGGAGATCCCGGTCGAGGCGCAGGGAATGTCGATCTTCGGGATCAACCACGTGGACGGCAGGCGCGGCCAGGAGCGGCTGGTCGCGCACGAGCTGGCCCACCAGTGGTTCGGCAACAGCCTGACGATCTCCGACTGGCGCTCCATCTGGCTGCACGAGGGGTTCGCCTCCTACGCGGAGTGGGTCTGGTCGGAGAACTCCGGCGGCCCGTCGTCCGACGAGCACGCGCTCCGCTGGCACCGCAGGCTCTCGGCGCTCCCCCAGGACCTCGTGCTGGCCGACCCCGGCCCGCGGCGCCTGTTCGACGACCGCGTCTACCACCGCGGCGCCCTGACCCTGCACGCGCTGCGCCGGACCGTCGGCGACGACGCCTTCTTCGCGCTGCTCAGGGAGTGGACGGCCGGTCACAGGCACGGGAACGTCACCACCGAGGCGTTCGTCGCGCTGGCAGGGCGCCGGGCGCCGCGGCCGCTGGGCACGCTGTTCGCCGAGTGGCTGCACGACCCCCGCCTGCCCCGCCTGCCCTGATCCCCCCGGCGCCTCCCGGCCGGCCGCGTGATCCGCCGTGCCATCGGCCGGGTGACCCACCGTGCGGCCGGCCGCGCGATCCGGCGCGCCATCCACCGCCTGGTCCACCGCCCGATCGGCCGGGTGATCCCGTGACGCCAGGTCGCTATCGTGGGCGGATGCCCCCCGCCCTCCGCGCCCGCCTGCCCGCCGCGCTCGCCGCGGCTCTGACCGTCGCCGCCGGGCTGACCGTCCGCGCGGTCGCCGGCGGCTGGTTCGGCGCGTACGCCGGTGACGCCCTCTACACCGTGCTGGTGCACGCGCTGATCGTGTTCGTACGGCCCCCGGTCACCCCGGTGCGGGCCGCGCTCGGCGCGCTGGCGTTCAGCTGGGCGGTCGAGCTGGCCCAGCTCACCCCCGTCCCGGCCGCCCTGTCGGAGACGAGCGTCGTGGCCAGGCTGGTGCTCGGCAGCACCTTCGGGGCGGGCGACCTGGTGGCCTACGCGGCCGGGGCCGCCCTGGCCGCCACGGCCCACACCCTGCTCGTGCGGGGGCGGGGGCGGGGACAGCGGCGGGGGCACCGGCCGGGGCGGGCGGGCGTTCCGTCCTGACCCCGTCCCGACCATGGCCGGGCACGCCGTATCCTGGCCGGACCATGCCTGAGGGACACGTCATCCATCGCCTGGCCCGGGAGCACCTGCGGGCCTTCGGCGGCCACCGGGTCCGCGCGCTGAGCCCGCAGGGGCGCTTCGCCGCCGGGGCCCTGCTGATCGACGGACGGGTGCTCACCGAGGCCGACGCGCACGGCAAGCACCTGCTGCTGGGGTTCGACGACGAGCACTGGCTCCACGTACACCTGGGCATCTACGGCCGGTACGCCTTCGGCCCCGCGCCGGCGCCCGCGCCGACCGGGATGGTGCGGCTGCGCCTCAGCGGCGACGAGGAGTACGCCGACCTGCGCGGCCCCAACACCTGCGAGCTGCTCGACCCGGCCGGGAGGAAGGAGCTGCACGCCCGGCTGGGGCCCGACCCGCTGCGCGCCGACGCCGACCCCGAGCTCGCCTGGCGGCGGATCGGCCGGAGCCGGGCCTCCATCGGGATCCTGCTGATGGACCAGTCGGTCGTGGCGGGCGTGGGGAACATCTACCGGGCCGAGGCGCTGTTCCGGCAGGGGATCGACCCCTCGAGGCCTGGCCGGGACCTCACCCGCGCCCGGTGGGAGGCGGTGTGGGCGGACCTGGTGTCGCTCATGGCCGACGGTGTCCGGGTGGGCCACATCGACACGGTCAGGCCCGAGCACACGCCCGAGGCGATGGGCCGCCCGCCCCGGGTCGACGGCCACGGCGGCGAGGTCTACGTCTACCGGCGCTCGGGCATGCCGTGCCACCTGTGCGGCACCGAGATCCGCACGGAGGTCCTCACCGGGCGCAACCTCTTCTGGTGCCCGTCCTGCCAGACCGGCTGATCCCCGCCGGTCCCGCGCTCACGCGGGCCCGGCGCCCCGCCCGGACGCCGTGACGACGGGTCCGGCCCCGGCCGGGCCGCGCGGCCGCGGCGCCGGGACGGTCTCACATCAGGGTGCGGGCCGTCCAGAGCTCGGGGAAGATCTCCCGCCGCATGCTCCGCTCCAGCCAGCTCAGGCCGCTCGACCCGCCGGAGCCGGGCTTGGCGCCCATCGAGCGCCGTACCGCCATCAGGTGCCGGTAGCGCCAGTCGGAGAACTGCTCGGCCAGGTCGGTCAGGGCCTCGGCCAGCGGCGCGAGCGGCCCGTCGTAGACCTCGACCCAGGCCGCCTCGACCTCGGGGTCGGGCACGTACTCCGCGGTCAGGTCGCGCTCCAGCACGGAGGCGGGGACCGGGTACCCCTGGCGGGCGAGCAGGGCGAGCACCGAGTCGTACAGGCTCGGCCGCCGCAGCGCCTCGGTGAGCTCCTGGTACGCCTCGGGGTTGCGGCGGTGCGGCCGGATGAGCGCCTCGGACTTGTTGCCGAGCAGGAACTCCACGTGGCGGTAGAGCGCGGACTGGAAGCCGGACCCCTCGCCCAGGGCGTCGCGGAAGGAGTTGAACTGCGCCGGGGTCATCCAGCTCAGCGCGGCCCAGGCGGCGTTGAGCGCCTCGAAGTGCCGTACCGTCCGCTTGATCGTCAGCGTCGCGGCGGTGACGTCGTCGTCGTCGAGCTGGCGCTGGGCCAGGAGCCACTCCGAGCGGAGCAGCCCGAAGTACAGCTCCATCACCTGGGTGGTGACCAGGAACGCCAGTTCCTCGGGAGCGTCGGTGACGGTGCGCTGGAGGCCGTGCAGCGCGGCGGTTCCCACGTACTCGTCATAGGGGGTCCCGGCTTCGAAGCCGAGCGTCGGCAGCCCCGCGTTCTCCTCGGCCCGTGCCCTTCTGTCCTCTTCGGTGAGCTGCTTGATCCCGGTCATCGCTCCTCCTTCGTCTGTACACCTCCATGGTGCGCGGTATCGGTCACTACGGAAATAATGGAAGAAAGGTGATTATCGACTTGGGCCTTTGGAACGCAAGGCATCGAGCGGATCAGGTTACGACGTGACGGAGTGTGGTCGTGGACGCGATGGATTGGGCCCTGCTGACCGAGCTGCAGGACGACGCGCGCCTGTCGTACAGCGAGCTCTCCCGGCGGGTGCACCTGTCGGCTCCGGCGGTGGCCGAACGGGTGCGGCGGCTGGAGGAGACCGGGGTGATCACCGGCTACCACGCGCGGGTCGACGCGGCGATGGCCGGGCGCGGGGTGGCCGCCCTCATCAGGATGTCGTGCTACGGCCCGCGCTGCGTGCTCCGTGACGAGCAGGCGCTGGCCTGGCCGGAGATCCTGGAGGTGCACCGGGTGACCGGCGACACCTGCTGCCTGCTGCGGGTGGCCGCCGCCTCGATGACGGCCTTCGAGGAGATGATCGACCGGCTCGCCCCCTACGGGCACCCGTCGAGCATGATGGTGCTCTCCAGTCCCGTGCCCTGGCGGCCGCTCTCCGCCGGTTGAGGAGACCGGGGGCGAGGCCGGAAGGCGAGGCCGGGGGGCGGCCGGGACGGGTCAGGCCGGGCGGGCCGCCACCGCGTCGGCGACGGCCCCCGCGGTCGCCCGCCAGATCGGCGAGGCCGGATCGATGACGTCGAAGTGATCGCCCGACATCTCCAGGTAGGTCACCTCGTCCCCCGCCTCCCGCGCGGCCCGCGCGTAGCGGCGGCCGAAGTCGACGAGGTCCAGGTCGTCCCCGCCGCCCTGCACGATGAGCTGGGGCACGCCCAGCGGCAGGCGCTCCAGCGGCCCGGACAGCGCGTAGACCTCGGGCGCCTCGGCGACGGACCCGCCGAGGGCGCCGGCCACCGCGCCGGAGCTCATGTGCCTGCGGTCGCCCTCGGCCAGGTCCAGCACCCCCGCCAGCGAGACGGCGAGGGTGATCCGGTGGTCGTCGGCGGCGGCGCGCAGGGCGAGCTGCCCGCCCGCGGAGTGGCCGATCACCACCAGGGGGCCGCCCGCCTCCCGCGCCGCCGCGGCGACGCCCCGCGCCACGTCCCGGGTGGTGGCGGCCCAGCCGTGCAGGTCGGGGCGGCGGTATTCGAGGTTCCAGGTGGAGAACCCCCGCCCGGCGAGGTCCACGGCGAGCGCGTCCATCAGGTCCGCGCCCCAGATCGAGCGCCAGAAGCCGCCGTGCAGCAGCACCGCCACGGGGGCCGCCCCGGCGGGGGGCGCCGTCCCCGACGGCGGCTCCGGGGCGCCGCGCGGCGGGCGTACCTCGGCCCACTGGTCGGGGTGGTCGCCGTAGGCGACCCGGCGCGCGGGGTGCCGGGACCGGTGCACGGCGTGCCTGATCGCCCAGGTCAGCCCCCAGATGCCCCGGCCGTGCAGGTAGGGACCGGCCGCGCCGGGCGCGGGAGGGGCGGCGGGCGGCGTCCCGGACCGCGTCACGTCGAGCCAGACCGCCTCGGGGTACTCCGCGCGCAGCGCGCGGACCCGCGGATCCGGTCCGGGCAGGACGACCAGGACGCCGGGTGCCCCCAGGGCCTCCCGGAAGGCGGGCAGGTCGGGGGCGGCCGACAGCTCCCCGCCGACGCCGAGGGCCGCGAACTCCCGGTCGGCCACCTCGGTGAGCAGGCGGAGGTCGGCGACCAGACCGGGACCGGTGACCACCAGGACGTGCGGGTCCGGAGGAATCATCCGCTCATTCTGCCCCATCACATAATGATTACGGCTCGGGGATGTATGCCCGTACGAGCAGTTCCTCGGCGTCGTTCAGGTAGCTCTCCAGCGCCCTCTCGGCCTCGGCCGTGCGCCCGCTCTCGATGAGCTCGACCAGCTCCAGGTTGCGGGCCACGAAGGGCTCGTGGAAGGAGCGCGGGTTCCTCATGACGTGGAAGACCAGCCGGAGCTCGGCCAGCAACTGGCGCATCGTCTCGTTCAGCCGCGGGCTGCCGTTCAACGCGGCGAGACTCTGGTGGAAGCGGATGTTGGCCGTCCCGACGTCCTGCCAGCGCCCCTCCCGGGCGGCGGCGGACGCCTCCGTCACCGCCTCCTTGATCATGGCCAGGGCCGCGGGCGTGACGTTCGCGCCCTGGCGGACCGCGGCGCCCTCGATCACCCTGCGCACCCGGTAGATGTCGGCAACGTCCTCGGCCGACAGCACGCGGACGAACACCCCCCGGTTGAGCCGGTGCTCCAGCAGCCGTTCGTGCCCGAGCAGCCGGAACGCCTCGCGCAGGGTGTTGCGCGAGACCTCCAGCACGGCGCCGATGCTCTCCTCCGACAGCCGCTCGCCCGGGACGAAGGAGCCGTCCGCGATCCGGTCACGGAGGATGTCGGCGACCTTCTCGGCGGTGCTGCTGCGCCCGAGACGTCCCCGGTCGTGCCGCAGTGCGGCGGCCACGTCTTCCACGGCCCCAAGAAATCATGAAAGAAAAGTCTTGTCGAATTGTTCAACGATTCTTATGTTGAAGGAACCCGGTGGAAGCCGTCCCCGGGCGACGCCTCCCCCAAGGAGTACACGTGACGGCGAAATCCCAGACCAGGCGGGTCATCGTGGCCGGCCTGGTCGGCACCTCCCTGGAGTGGTACGACTTCTTCCTCTACGGCTCGGCCGCCGCGCTGGTGTTCAACAAGCTCTTCTTCCCCACCTTCGAACCGCTGACCGGCACGCTGCTCGCCTTCCTCACGTACGCGACCGGGTTCGTCGCGCGGCCGCTCGGCGGCATCGTGTTCGGCCACTTCGGCGACCGGATCGGCCGCAAGAACGTGCTGGTCGCGACGTTGCTGCTGATGGGCGCGGCGACCTTCCTGATCGGCCTGCTGCCCGGCTACGCCACCATCGGGGTGGCCGCCCCGCTGCTGCTCACCGTCCTGCGCTTCGTCCAGGGGCTCGGCCTGGGCGGCGAGTGGGGCGGGGCGGTGCTGATGTCCATCGAGCACGGCGACCCCGGCAGGCGCGGGTTCAACGCGAGCTGGCCCCAGGTCGGCGTGCCCGCCGGGAACCTGCTGGCCGCCGGCGTGCTCGGGATCATGTCCGCCGCCCTGCCCGAGGAGGCGTTCCTGTCGTGGGGATGGCGGGTGCCGTTCCTGCTCTCGGGGGTGCTGGTGATCGTCGGGCTCTGGATCCGCCTGCGGATCGTGGAGTCCCCGCTCTTCGCCCAGGTGGAGCGGGCGGGCGCGAAGGCGCGGATGCCGCTGGTGGAGGTGCTGCGCACGCACCCGCGCGCGCTGCTGTCCGCGGGCCTGTCCCGCATCGGGGTGGACGTCGCCTTCTACACCTTCGTGACCTACATCCTCGCCTACGTGACCGGTCCTCTCGGGCTGGAGCGCGGGATCGCGCTGAACGCGGTGCTGATCGGCTCGGTCTTCCAGCTCTTCCTGATCCCGCTGTTCGGCGCGCTGTCGGACCGGGTCGGCCGCCGGCCGGTCTACCTCGCGGGCACGGCCGGGGCCGCGGTCTGGGTGTTCGCCTTCTTCCCGCTGCTGGACACGGGATCCTTCCCGCTGATCGCGCTGGCCTCGGTGGTGGCGCTGGCCTGCCACGCCGCGATGTACGGCCCGCAGGCCGCCTTCATCGCCGAGCTGTTCAGCACCCGGCTGCGCTACAGCGGCGCGTCCATGGGCTACCAGGTCGCCGGGATCTTCGGGGGCGCGCCCGCCCCGATCGTCGCGATCTGGCTGTTCGACCGGTTCGGCGGCACCCTCGCCGTCTCGCTGTACGTGGTCGCGGCGCTGGCCGTCACCGCGGTGGGCCTGGCCATGGCCCCCGGGCCGCGCGACGACGCCCCCGGGCTCCCCGGCGACGTCCCCGGGCCGCGTGACGACGGCCTCCCTGGCGGGCCGGACGGCCTGGACGGCCCCGGTGGCAGCGGTGGCACCGGTGGCCCGAGCGGCCCGAACGGCCCGAGCGGCGACCCGGGAACGCGCACGGGGACCGCTTCCCGGGATGCCTGACCTCGCGCGGATCCCCCTCCCCCGGGGGATCCGCGCGAGCGACCGCGATCCCCCGTGAACCCGCCACGAAGGAAACCCGGGCGGGCGGTGGCGAAGGACGGCCATCCCGGCCACCGCCCCCCGGCCCTCACCCGGGGGCCACCTCCCGGTGAGCCCCGCCCCGGGGCACGCTCCCGGAGCGGCCGGGGCCACGGGTACGGGTGGGACGGCGGCGAGGAAGGAGGCGGCGGGGACCAGGTCGTACCCGAGGGCCTGGGCAGACACCGAAGTATGCATATAAGATCACTAAAATGATGGTATGTCCGCTTGATGAGACGGTCTCCGGCCGTGGAGTCCCCGAGACGCCGGTGCCCGCGCATGCGCTCCGTTGAGATCAGGGGCAAGAGACTCCGGTTGCGTGAGGTCACCATCGACGACGTGGACGCCCTTCACGCGGTCTACGGCGACCCCACCGCGACCGAGCACCTGCCGTTCGACCCCCGTACCCGCGAGGAGGTCGAGGAGACGATCGTCGAGGCGATGAAGGCGCGGACGGCCGAGCCGCGGCTGCTCTACGTGCTGGTGGTGACCGGCCTCGACGACGGCGACGCCTTCGGCGTGGCCCGCCTGCACATCGAGGCCGACCACCCCCACAGCGCGGAGATCGGCCTCGGCCTCCGTCCCGACCAGTGGGGCCGGGGCATCGGCACCGACCTGATCCGGCTGATCCTCGCCTTCGGCTTCCGCGACCTGCGCCTGCACCGCATCTGGGGCGCCCGCTCCCCGGCCAACACCGCCGCCCAGCTCGCGATGCTGGTCGCCGGGATGGTCGAGGAGGGCAGGATCAGGCACCACGTCCGGGCTCGCGGGACCTGGCGCGACTCCATCGTGCACTCGGCGCTGGAGGACGAGTGGGAGGGCCACCGCGACGTCTGACGCCCGGCGGCGCCCCCGGGCGCCGTGACGGATCGTCCGCCGCACACCCCGGTCGTCGTCCGGGGACGGGCGGGTCCCGGCAAAATGTTGTCAGGAAATCCTGCCGTTTCAGGTAACAGAAAACAGCAAATGGCCCTAGAGTCCGCGCATGTGAGCGAGAGTCCCATCCTTCCCGTACGAGGGCGTCCGGTCCGTCCCTCCGGCAGGCACCGCAGGCCCGTACCCTCCCAGCTCCCGCCCGAGGCACCGGCGCTGGTGCTGGCCGCGCTCGGTGACGCCTCCGGCGCCGCCGCCGAGCTCGCGGCCCTGATACGGGTGGACAACCCCCAGATCCAGGTGCGTCTGGCCGGTCTCGACGAGGAGGCCAAGCGGCTGACGGCCGAGCTGGAGTCGGCGGCCAGGGAACGCCCCGAGGGCGTCACCGCCGCCATCGTGGTGCCGCTGCTGACCGGCCCGCACCCGGTCGCGGACCGGTTGATCGCCGCGGCCGTGGCGTCGAGCAGGGTCGCGGTGACGGTCACCGGCCCGCTGGGCCCGCACCCGCTGCTCGCCGAGGCCCTGCACATCCGCCTGGCGGAGAAGGGCCTGGCGCGAGCCGACCGGATGCGCCTCGTCAACGTCTCCAGCCCGGTCGACGCGGTGGTCCTCGCCACCGTCGGCGGCGAGCGGGCGGCGGCGGAGGCGCAGCCGACGGCCGTGCTGCTGGCCTCGCGTCTCACGCTGCCCGTCCTGGTCGCCTCGCTGGACAGCGCGCCCCCGGTGGCCGCGGCGGCCGAGCGGCTGCGCGCCATCGGCGCCGCGCGCATCGCGCTCTCCCCCTGCGTCGTGGGACCGGAGGCGCCCGACGGGCTGGTGGCCGCGACGGCGGCGGAGGCCGGGGCCGAGTACGCCGAGGTCCTCGGCGCGCACGACCTGATCGCGGACCTCGCCGCCCGCGCCTACGGGAGCATCCTGTCCGCCGACTGAGCGGCCGGGGGTGATCTGTCCTCTCCGCGGGGTAACGATCCACTCAACCGTCAGAGGGGACAGATCATGCTGTTCGGAAAAGAGCACGTCGAGCGGTACCGCGCGACCGACGGCGCCGAGGGACACGACTGGCAGGGCACCACCGCCCTGATCCTCACCACCGTCGGCCGCAGGTCCGGGGAACGACGGGACGCCCCGCTCATCTACCAGCGCCACGGTGACGACTACCTGGTGGTGGCCTCCAACGGGGGCGCCGACGACCCGCCGCTGTGGTACCTCAACCTGCAGGCCGACCCGGACGTCGAGGTCCAGGTGCTGGGCGACCGTTTCAAGGCCAGGGCGCGCACCGCCACCCCGGAGGAGAAGCCGGAGATGTGGCGGATCATGGCGGCCGCCTGGCCCGCCTACGACGACTACCGGAAGAAGACCGACCGGGACATCCCGGTGGTCGTGCTGGAGCGCGTCACGACCTGAGCGGCCCGGTCACCCCGGCCCGGGGCCGAAAGCCGGGACGGAGACCGGGACGGGACGGGGACCGGGGCGGGGACCGGCGTCAGGGCTCCAGCCAGACGTAGCCGGCGAACCTGCCGGTCCTGCCGTCCCTGCGGTGCGAGAACAGGTCGGCGGTCTCGATGGTGCAGCGGGTGTCGTGCGTGATCTCCCCGACGCCCGCCCTGCCGAGCTGCGCGGTGATCGCGGCCCGCAGGTCCAGGGCCGGGGTGTCCCGGCGGGTGATCGACCACGCCTCGGGGAGCGTGACCGCGACCTCGTCGCGCAGCTCCGCCGGGACCTCGTAGCAGGTGCCGCAGGCCATCGGCCCGATCAGCGCGGTCATCCGCGCCGGGTCCGCGCCGCGCCGCGCCATCTCCTCGACCAGGGCACCGACCACGCCGGCGACGGTGCCCACCCGCCCCGAGTGCGCGGCCCCGGCCAGCCCTGCCTCGGGCTCGGCCAGCAGCACGGGCGCGCAGTCCGCGCAGAGCGCGGCCAGGCCGAGGCCGGGCACGCCGGTGCAGACCCCGTCCAGCGGCGGCGGGTCCTCGCCGAACGGTTCCTCGACGTAGCGGACGTCGGCCCCGTGCACCTGGCGCATGAACACGACCCGTTCCAGGCCGAATCCGGCGGCGGTCGCGGCCCTGTTCGCCGCGACCGCGCCGGGGTCGTCCCCGCACATCCCGCCGAGGTTGCGGCTGTCGTAGGGCACGGCGCTGACGCCGCCGTGACGATCGGTGATCCTCATCTGAAAGTTCACGGGCCGACCCTACTCGGCCAGGAACCCCGCCTCCCGGACGTTCGTTCCACAGGGACACCGGTCCTCGAAGAGATTGCGAGTCCCATGACACGGGTCGTGTACGACCGCAAGGAGCAGTACCAGCAGATCGAGAGCGGTCTGATGCCCGGCGAGCAGATCATCGCCGTCTACGACGCCATCGGCACGGGCACCGGCTTCCTGGGGCTCACCGACAAGCGCGTGATCGTGCAGGACAAGTCGTTCGTCGGCAAGAAGGTCGCCATCACCAGCATCCCGTACGGGAAGGTGTCGGCGGTCAGCGTGGTGAGCAACAAGTCCTTCGCGGGCTCGTTCTTCTCCTCCGGCGCCATCGCCATCCACGTCGGCACCCACACCTACGAGGTGGAGTTCCGGGGCGACGGCAAGGCCCATCACGTGCACAACGTGATCCTGCACTACATCACCGGCTGACCGCCGCCCCGCGACCCCTTCCCTCCGGCGGGGTCAGCCCGCCCTCTCCCCGGCGACCCGGCGGTAGAGCTCCATGGTCCGTTCGGCGATGCGCTCCCAGGAGAAGTGCTCTACCGCCCGGATCCTGCCGGCCTCGCCCATCCGGGTGGCGAGGGCGGGGTCGGCCAGCAGCCGGTTGACCCGCTCGGCGATGGCGGCGGCGAAGGCGTCGGGGTCGTGCGGCGTGCCGTCGGCGGCCTGGTCGAGGGGGACCAGCAGCCCGGTGGAGCCGTCGGCCACGACCTCGGGGATCCCGCCGGTGGCGGTGGCCACGACCGCGGTCTCGCAGGCCATGGCCTCCAGGTTGACGATGCCCATCGGCTCGTAGACCGAGGGGCAGACGAACACGGTCGCGTGGGTGAGGATCTGGATCACCTCCGGCCGGGGGAGCATCTCCGAGATCCACACGACGCCCTCGCGGTCGAGGCCGCGGACCAGCGCGGTCACCTCGGCGGCGATCTCCGGCGTGTCGGGCGCCCCGGCGCACAGTACGAGCTGGGCGTCGGGGTGGAAGTCCCGCGCCGCGTGCAGCAGGTGGACCAGGCCCTTCTGCCGGGTGATGCGGCCGACGAAGACCACGTACGGCATGCTCGGGTCGATGCCGTGCCGCTCCAGGACGTCGGTGTCGCGGTCGGGCGCGTACTCGGCGGTGTCGATCCCGTTGTGGATCACCGTGACCTTCTCCGCGGCGATCTCGGGATAGCTCGCCAGCACGTCGCGGCGCATGCCCTCGGAGACGGCGATGATCGCGTCGGCGTCCGCCAGCGCGCCGCGCTCGGCCCACGACGACAGCGTGTAACCGCCGCCGAGCTGCTCGGCCTTCCAGGGGCGCAGGGGCTCCAGGCTGTGCGTGGTCACCACGTGGGGCGTCCCGTAGAGCATCTTGGCCACGTGACCGGCGAAGTTGGCGTACCAGGTGTGGCTGTGCACCAGGTCGGCGCCCTCGCACCCGGCGGCCATCTCCAGGTCGACGCCGAGCACCTGGAGGGCGGCGTTGGCCGTCTCCAGGCCGCCGGGCACCCGGTAGGCCGAGACGCCCTCCTCCGGCCGGGAGGCCCCGAAGCAGCGGACCCGGGTGTCGGCGAGCCTGCGCAGCTCCCGGGCGAGGTATTCGACGTGAACGCCCGCGCCTCCGTACACGTCGGGGGGATATTCACGGGTCAGCAGATCCACTCGCATACGATCAGCCTAGTGTTTCATCCCTGGTCGTCAGGTTAAGGTCCATTCATGAGAGTCCTCGCGATCGTGCTCGCCGGTGGAGAAGGTAAGAGGCTCATGCCTCTGACAGCTGATCGAGCGAAGCCGGCGGTGCCTTTCGGGGGGATATACCGGCTCGTCGACTTCGTGCTGTCCAACCTGGCCAACGGCCACTACCTGCAGATCGTCGTGCTGACGCAGTACAAGAACCACAGCCTCGACCGGCACATCTCCCGGACCTGGCGCCTGTCGGCGATGCTCGGCAACTACGTCACGCCGGTCCCCGCCCAGCAGCGCCTGGGGCCGCACTGGTTCTCCGGCTCCGCCGACGCGCTGTTCCAGAACCTGAACCTGATCTACGACGAGATGCCCGACCACGTGATCGTGTTCGGCGCCGACCACATCTACCGGATGGACCCGCGGCAGATGGTGCAGCAGCACGTCGAGTCGGGCGCCGAGGTGACCGTGGCCGCCATCCGGCAGCCGATCTCCCTGGCCGACCAGTTCGGGGTGATCGAGACCGACCCGGCCGGGCGCAAGATCACGGCCTTCCGCGAGAAGCCCAAGGACGCGGTCGGCCTGCCGGACGCGCCCGACCAGGTGTACGCGTCGATGGGCAACTACGTCTTCAGGACCCAGTCGATGATCGACGCGCTCCGGGAGGACGCGCTCGACCCGACGAGCAAGCACGACCTGGGCGGCAACATCATCCCGATGATGGTCAAGTCCGGCAGCGCGGAGGTCTACGACTTCGCCGACAACGTCGTGCCCGGCTCCACCGAGCGCGACCGGGGCTACTGGCGCGACGTCGGGACGCTCGACGCCTACTACGAGGCCCACATGGACCTCATCTCGGCGCACCCGGTCTTCAACCTGTACAACAGCCGCTGGCCCATCTACACCGGCCACGACCCGCTCCCCCCGGCCAAGTTCGTGCACAACGACGGCGACCGGGTGGGCCGGGCCGTGGACTCCCTGGTCTCGGCGGGCGCGATCGTGTCCGGAGGGCTCGCTCTGCGGTCGATCCTCTCCCCCGGCGTGGTGCTGCACTCCCACTCCCAGGTCGAGGACTCGGTGCTGATGGGCAACGTCAAGGTGGGCCGGGGCGCCGTCGTCCGCAAGGCCATCATCGACAAGAACGTGATCATCCCGGACGGCGCCCGGATCGGTTTCGACCTGGAGTACGACCGCAGCCGCTTCGCGGTGACCAGCGGCGGCATCGTCGTCATCGGCAAGAACGAGATCGTCGAGCGCTGACCGGCGCCGGCCCGGCGGCCCAGGACCGGGCACCTCGGACCGGGCACCTCGGACCGGGCACCTCGGACCGGGCACCTGGGACCGGAGCCGCCGGACGGGGGCACCGCGGGCTCGGGGACGGGGAGCGGGCCGGCACAGGGCGGTGACCGCGGTGGCCCGGTGACCGCGGTGGCACGGTGGCGCGGTGGCACGGTGGCGCCGGTCCTCGGCTCGAGGCCTTCCCGACGCGGGAGGCCCCTGGCGGGCCGTACCGGCAGAGATCTTCCGTACGGGATAGATTCTCCCGGTACGTTCCGTGTTTCTCACCCACCCCTCCACCCCCCGAGAGCTCACATGTTCGGCATCATCCGCCCCTGCGGCGATCACTCCTGTCCGTCGCTGCACAGGGCGTGGGCGGCTCACCTGTGCGGGCTGTGCCTGACGCTCCGCGACGGGCAGGGGCACGCGGCCCGGCTGGCCACCAACTACGACGGGTTGATCGTCTCGGTGCTGACCGAGGCGCAGGACCCCGCGGGCTCCCCTCACCGGACCGCCGGGCCGTGCGCGCTGCGCGGGTTCCGGACGGCGGACGTGGTGGACGCCCGCGCCCGGGGGGCGCGGCTGGCCGCCACGGTCTCGCTGGTCCTGGCGGCGGGCAAGCTTCGCGACCACGTCGCCGACGGCGACGCGGGGCCGGGCACCGCTCCCGCGCGCCGGATGCTGGCGGCCCGCTGGGAGGCGGCCGGCGCCAGGATGGGGGCCTCGATCGGGTTCGACACCGCCCCGCTGGCCGCCACGGCCGTCGTCCAGCTCGAGCTGGAGAACACCGCCGGGGCGTCTCTGCTGGAGCTGACCGGCCCAACTGAGGAGGCGGTCGCCGCCGCGTTCGCGCACACCGCGACGCTCGCCGGCAGGCCGGGCAACGCGGCGGCGCTGGCCGAGGCGGGCCGGTTCTTCGGCCGGATCGCCCACCTGCTGGACGCGGTCGAGGATCGGCGCCAGGACGAGGCGCGCGGGGCGTTCAACCCGCTGACCGCCACCGGCACCTCGGCGCGGGAGGCGCGGCGGCTCTGCGAGGACGCCGCGCACGGCCTGGAGCTCGCGCTGCTGGAGCTGGAGCTGGAACCCGCCGACCGGCACCTGGTGGACGCGCTGCTGGGCACCGAGGTGCGGCGCGCGGTGGACCGGACGTTCCGGCACGCCTCCGGCCCCGCCCACGCCGTCTCCCGCGAGGCGGCGCGCCCCGCTCCGGAGGACGGCCGCGCGCCGGGCACGGCATCCGCCCCCCACAGGGGGCACTCCTACGAGCGTCCGGGGTTCGTCCGCAAGTCGGCCGCGGCCACGGGAGCCCTGCTGACCTGCGGGATGTGGCGGCCCCGGTGGAGCTCGGAGCGGCGGAGTCCCTGGCACGAACGCTGCTACCTGAACAGGTGCGACGACGGCGGTGCCTGCCAGGGATGCTGCGACTGCTGCCGATGCTGCGACAAGTGCGACGGGTGCTGCTGCGACTGCGGCCTCTGAGGCACCCGGACCCCGCCCGCACCGCACCGGCACCCCGCCCGCACCGTCACCGACCCGGGCACCGACCCGGGCGGCCCGGCCTCCATGGGGCCGGGCCGCCGTTGACGGGCCGCCGGTGACGGTCGCCTCAGGACGGCGGTTCCTTCCGGGGCCGGTCGCCGCCCGTCCCCCACGAGCCGACCGGCCGGGAGTCCGGCTCGGCCGCCGTCATCCCGGTGAGCAGCCCGGGAACGCTCTCCGAGACGGGCGGGACGTCGACCCGGAAGCGGGGCATCGACTCGGGGTACCTGTCACGGACGAAGGCCACCATGTGCTCGCGGATGTCGCACTTGAGGTCCCAGGCGCTGGCGGAGTCGGAGGCGCTCATCAGGGCGCGCAGCTCCAGCAGCCCGTTGGGAAGGGTGTCGGTGACCTGGAGGGTCCAGTCCTTCTGGTCCCAGAGCGGGTGCTCGCGCAGCGCGCGGTAGAGCTCGGTGCGCAACTCCTCGACCGGCACAGACCAGTCGACCCGGATGAACACGTGACCGACCACCCGGCTGCTGTGCCGGGTCCAGTTCTCGAACGGGTTCGCCGTGAAGTACGAGACCGGCAGCACCAGCCGGCGCTCGTCCCACAGCCGCAGCACCACGTAGGTCAGGCTGAGCTCCTCGATGCGGCCCCACTCGTCCTGGACCACGACGACGTCGTCCAGGCGGAGCGCGTCGCTGAAGGCGAGCTGCAGCCCGGCGAGCATGTTGCCCAGCGTCGACTGGGCGGCGATGCCGACCACGACGCCGGCGATCCCGGCCGAGGCCAGAAGACCGGCTCCCAGCGCCCGGACCTGCGGGAACGTGAAGAGCATCGCGCCCAGCGCCACCACGATGATCACGGCTGAGGCGACCCGGCGGACCAGGGTGATCTGGGTGCGGATGCGGCGGGCCCTGCGGTTGCGCTCGCCCTCGACGGCGACCAGGCGGTCCAGGACCACGTCGGTGATCGCGTAGGCGGCCTGGATGACCAGCCAGGTGGCGCACGCGATCAGGACCAGGCTGAGGCCGCGGTCGATCGCCTGGCCCGCCGAGCCCTCCACCAGGGTCGGCTCGCCGGTGCGGTCGGGCGTGTAGACGGTGTAGGCGGTCGCCACGGCGGCCGTGGCGAACCCCGGCCAGGTGCAGCGGCGCACCAGCGGGCCGGCGAGGATCCACCTCTCACCGATCAGTCGTGAACGCAGCACCCTGCGTACCGCCTCCACCGCCACGATCGCGGCGGCCACGGAAACGATCATGATCATCCAGTCGGACACGAACGACGTCCCCCTCGGCCTCTCTGTCCTACGAGCTTCCTTTCCGGGATCTCCAGCTAATCAGAAGGACTCATCAAAGGTGACATTCCCCTCGACGGCTACCTGATAGGCCGAAACCCTCCTCTCGAAGAAGTTGGCCAGCTCCTGGACGTCCTGCAGTTCCATGAACGCGAACGGGTTGGCCGTACCGTACCGGACGGGCATGCCGAGCCTGACCAGCCGCTGGTCGGCCACGTACTGCAGGTAGAGCCGCATCGGCTCCACACCCATCCCGTGCATGCCGTCGCCGCACAGGTCGGCCGCGAAGGCCAGCTCCGCCGCCACGGCCTCCTCGATCATCCGGGTGACCTGCTCGGTGAGCTCGTCGTCGAACAGCTCGGGTTCCTCGGCCCGTACGGTCTCCACCACGCCGAAGGCGAACTCCATGTGCATGGACTCGTCGCGGAACACCCAGTTCGTCCCGGTGGCCAGGCCGCTGAGCAGGCCGCGGGAGCGGAACCAGTACACGTAGGCGAACGCCCCGTAGAAGAACAGGCCCTCGATGCACGCCGCGAAGCAGATCAGGTTGAGCAGGAACGCCCGCCGGTCCTGCCGGGTCTCCAGCCGGGTCAGCCCGCCGAGCGAGTCGATCCAGCGGAAGCAGAACTCGGCCTTGTCGCGGATCGAGGGGATGTGCTCGACCGCGGCGAAGGCCTTGACCCGCTCGTCGTGGTCGGGCAGGTAGGTGTCCAGCAGGGTCAGGTAGAACTGGACGTGCACGGCCTCCTCGAAGAGCTGCCTGCTCAGGTAGAGGCGCGCCTCGGGCGCGTTGAGGTGCTGGTAGAGGTTGAGGACCAGGTTGTTGGCCACGATCGAGTCGCCGGTGGCGAAGAACGCCACGAGGCGGTTGATCAGGTGGCGTTCCTCCGGGGTCATCCGCGCCAGGTCGGCCAGGTCGGAGGCGAGGTCCACCTCCTCGACGGTCCAGGTGTTGCGGATCGCCGCCCGGTAGCGCTCGTAGAACTCCGGGTAGCGCATCGGCCGCAGGGTGAGATCCATGCCGGGGTCGAGCAGCATCGGAAACGGTGCCTTTCGTGGAACGGGAAGAGAACGGGGCGAGAAGAACAGGGCGGGAGGGGGCGGCCGGCGCCCTACTGGCAGGCGTCGCAGTAATCGGGGTTCTCCAGCGAGCAGGCGACGGCGCCGGGGTCGGCGACGAACCCGGCGGCCTCCGGCACCCCGACCCCTCCCCCCGCCCGGATCCCGCCCTGGTTCCCGCCCTGGGACGCGCCCTGGTTCCCATCCTGGGACGCGCCCTCCGGGGCCGCCTGGGCCTGCGCCGCCACCGTGGCCTGCGCGATCCGGGTGGCCGGGCGCGAACGCAGGTAGTAGGTGGTCTTGAGCCCCGACCTCCACGCGTAGGCGTACATCGAGGAGAGCTTGCCGATCGTCGGCGTGGCCATGAAGAGGTTCAGCGACTGGGACTGGTCGATGTAGGGGGTGCGCGCGGCGGCCAGGTCGATCAGCGCCTTCTGCGGCAGCTCCCAGGCGGTCCGGTAGAGCGGCTTGAGGTCGGCCGGGATCTCGGGGATGTCCTGGACCGAGCCGTCGGCCCGCTTGATCGCGTCCCGGATCGCCGGGGTCCACAGGCCCCTGGCCTGAAGGTCGCGGACCAGGTAGCGGTTGACCTGGAGGAACTCCCCCGAGAGTGTCTCGCGCTTGAAGACGCACGACACCTGCGGCTCGATGCACTCGTAGCAGCCGGCGATGGAGGCGATCGTGGCGGTGGGCGCGATCGCGATCATCAGCGAGTTGCGCAGCCCGGTCACGGCGATCCGCTCCCGCAGCTCGGCCCACCGCGCCGACGTGGCCGCGCCGTAGTGGTCGGGGTGCAGCACCCCGCCCGCGGCCCTGGTCTCCTCGTACGAGGGGTGCCGGCCCCGCTCGGCGGCCAGGTCGCAGGAGGTCGCGTAGGCGGCGAGCGCGATCTCCTCGGAGATACGGGTGGACAGCTCCAGCGCCTCCGGCGAGTCGAACGGCAGCCGGAGCGCGAACATGACGTCGGCCAGGCCCATCATGCCGAGCCCGATCGGCCGCCACCTCAGGTTGGCGTTCCTGGCCTCGGGGGTCGGGTAGAAGCCCAGGTCGATGGTGCGGTCCAGGAAGCGCACGGCGGTGCGGACCGTCGCCCGGAGGCGGTCCCAGTCGATCCCCGCCCCGGCGCCCGCCCCGGTCCCGGCCTCGATCCCCGCCCCGGCCCCGGCCTCGGCCTCGGCCTCGATCCCGGTGCCGGCTCCCGCGCCGGTGCCGGTGCCGGTTCCGGTTCCGGCGGTGCCGGACGCGGACAGGTGCGCGGCGAGGTTGATCGAGCCGAGGTTGCAGACCGCGGTCTCGGCGTCCCCGGTCACCTCCAGGATCTCGGTGCAGAGGTTGGACAGGTGGATGACGTTCCCCGGCCCGCCGGTCTGGTTGGAGGTCCGGTTGGCCGCGTCCTTGAAGGTCATCCAGCCGTTGCCGGTCTGGGCGAGCGTGCGCATCATCCGCCCGTACAGCGCGCGGGCCGGGATCTGCCGGACGAACCGGCCCTCGGCCTCGGCGGCCCGGTAGGCCTCGTCGAAGGCCGCCCCGTACAGGTCGGTCAGGTGCGGGACCTCCTTGGGGTCGAACAGCGACCACGTCGCGTCGGCCTCGACCCGGCGCATGAACTCGTCGGGGACCCAGTTGGCGAGGTTGAGGTTGTGCGTGCGCCTGGCCTCCTCGCCGGTGTTGTCGCGCAGTTCGAGGAACTCCTCGACGTCGGCGTGCCAGGGCTCCAGGTAGACGCAGGCCGCGCCCTTGCGCCGGCCGCCCTGGTTGACCGCGGCGACGCTGGAGTCCAGCGTGCGCAGCCACGGCACGATGCCGTTGGAGTGGCCGTTGGTGCCGCGGATCAGCGAGCCGCGCGAGCGGACCCTGGTCCAGGCGATGCCGATGCCCCCGGCGTACTTCGACAGCCGGGCGACCTGCGTGTAGCGCTCGTAGATGGACTCCAGCTCGTCGCGGGGCGAGTCGAGCAGGAAGCACGAGGAGAGCTGGGGGCGGCGCGAACCGGAGTTGAACAGCGTGGGCGAGCTGGGCAGGTAGGACAGCGAGGCCATGAGCGCGTACAGCTCGGCGGCCTCCTCGACGGTCTCGGACAGGCCGCAGGCCACCCGCAGGAAGAAGTGCTGCGGGCGCTCCAGCACCTCGCGGGTGCTCGGGTGGCGCAGCAGGTAACGGTCGTAGACGGTACGCAGCCCGAAGTACTCGAACCGGGCGTCGGCGTCCGGCAGGATCAGCGCGTCCAGGGCACCGGCGTGCGCGGCCACGAACTCCGCGAGCCGGTCCTGGACCAGCCCGGCGGCGTGGGTGGCGGCGACGGAGTCGGAGAAGCTCCGCACGCCGTGCCCGGCGGCCTCGTCGGCGATCAGCTCGGCCAGCATCGCGGCGGCGACCCTGGAGTTCTCCGGGTCGGTGATCACCCCCGCGGCGGCCTCGTCGATGGCCAGCCTGCGGTCGGCGGCCCCGTCCCCGCCGTCCCCGCCGTCCCCGCCGCTCCCGGCGCTCCCGGCGCGCGCATCGGGCCCCGCGGCGGTTCCCGCCCGCGGGCCGCTCTCCGCCGCGGTCCCGGCCGGCGCGCCGGTGGGCGTCACGTTCTTCGTCGCGGTCTCCGCCGCGGCCCGCGCCAAGGTCTCTGTCACGTCATGTCCTCGCTCGTTCGGACTTCCCCCTGCGGCTCCCGCCGGGGGCACGCGTCCGCGAGCGATTCCGGGCACGCCGGACCGCCTCGTTCCGCGAGCCCTCCCACGAGGCCCTGGACAACAACGTCACCGGCAGGTCTTCGGACTCACGGGCGCACCGCACACGCCTACCGGCCGTCGCTTCCCGGGCATGGTTCACCCAGTGCTCAATGACGGCTTTCGTTCCCGTTCACCGCTGCGGGGCAGTCCCGGACTCTCACCGGGTTCCCTCTTGCCTCGCCCCTCGCGGGGCGAACCAGCAACGATCAGGATCCTACATCTAGGGCCGCCTGACGCAACTACCCCAACAGGTTGTGTCTGAGGACGTCAAAAGGCCGAGTTCGTGAAGCACGCCCCGGGTCCGGCCGGTCTCGGTGGACAGCCACCGGCGGAAGTCGTCGCCGCCGAGGAAGACCCGGCTCCACCCGTTCGCCGCGCACAGGGCGCGCCAGTGCGGCGTGGCGTCGAGCCTCTCACAGAGGGCGATCGCCGCCTGCCTGTCCCCCTCGCTCATGCCCCGGGGGCCCAGCAGCCCGCACCAGTCGCTGTACTCCAGCCGGACGCCGAGCTCCATCAGCGTCGGCGCGTCGATCCCCTCGATCCGCCCCCCCGAGGAGACGGCCAGGGGGCGCAGACGGCCCGCGGAGATGGCCGGCAGCAGGGCGCGGGCCGATCCCAGCATGGCCGCCACCCGCCCCACCCGGAGCGCCTCGGCCGCGTCCGCCGCGGCGAGGTAGCCGGCGTACTCCAGCAGCCGGGTGTCCACCCCGAGGCATTTGCCGATCATGCCGTAGAGCACGTGGTCCGAGCCGCCCTCCAGCCTGCCCCCGACCGTCAGCCCGGCCGGGTCGCGGTGCAGCGCGGCGGCGAGGTCCTCGAAGGCGCGCAGCCGGGAACCGGCCGGGACGACCAGGGCCGTCCAGTCGCCCGCCAGGCGGGCGAGGGGGGTGGCGGCCTCCACCACGGCGGCGGTGTTCGCGATCTCCGCGGCGGCGACCATCGGCATCGCGGTGACGAGCAGCCTGCCCTCGCGGGCGAAGGAGACACCGGAGGCACCGGAGGCACCCGAGGCGGCGTCCCCGGCGTCCCCGGCGAGGCCGGGCGCGCCGGGGACGACGAAGGCGTCGCGCGGGGCCGACCCCAGCACTCCCGGCCGTTCGACGGCCATGACGGTGCGCGCCAGCCCCGAGCGGACCAGGACCGAGGCCAGCCGGCGCGCGATGCCGTCCCAGCCGTGGCCGTCGGCGGCGGGTTCGAGGAGGAACAGCCGGTCCACGGCCGCGCCCGCGGGAGCGCCCTCGCCGCCGCAGCCCGCGAGCACCACGGCCCCCGCCGCCAGTGCGAAAAACCCCCTGCGGCGCATAAGCGCCCCTTCCCCCGGGAACCCCCTGCACCCTAGGTTACGCTCATGTCACTTTCTGTCATAGTGCGGGGGGTATGACCGGTCGGCCGGGAGGTCCTCACTCCACCGTCACGCTCTTGGCCAGGTTGCGGGGCTTGTCGACGTCCCGCTCCAGCGCCACGGCGGCGTGGTAGGCGAAGAGCTGCAGCGGGATCGAGAGCAGGATCGGGTCCAGCTCGGTCTCGTTCTTGGGCACCACGACGCAGTCGTCGGCCAGCTTGGGGTCGGCGGTGCGGTGCCCGACCATGAGCACCCGCCCGCCCCGGGCGCGGATCTCGCCCAGCGTGGTGAGGTTCTTGTCCAGCAGCTCGTCGTCGGGGACGATCGCCACCGTCGGCATCTCCGGGCCGATCAGCGCCAGCGGGCCGTGCTTGAGCTCGCTGGCCGGGTACGCCTCCGCGTGCACGTAGGAGATCTCCTTGAGCTTCTGCGCGCCCTCCCTGGCCACCGGGTATCCGCGGACCCGGCCCACGAACATCATGCTCGGCGCCCTGGCGTACTTGTGCGCCAGCTCCCGGATCACCGGCTCCAGCACGAGGATCTCCTTGATCTGCTCCGGCAGCCTGCGCAGGCCGTCGCAGATGCGCCTGCCGTCGGCCGGGGACAGGTCCCGTACCCGGCCCAGGTGCAGCGCGAGCAGCGCGAACGCCACGGCCGTCGAGGTGAACGCCTTGGTGCTGGCCACCGACACCTCGGGCCCGGCGTGCAGGTAGACGCCGCCGTCGCACTCGCGGGCGATCGCGCTGCCCACGGTGTTGACGATGCCGAGCACCCGGCCGCCCTTGCGCTTGAGCTCCTGGACGGCGGCGAGGGTGTCGTAGGTCTCCCCGGACTGGCTGATCGCCACGTACAGGGTGTCGGCCTCCACCACCGGGCTGCGGTAGCGGAACTCGCTGGCCGGTTCGGCGTCGGCCGGGATGCGCGCCAGCTCCTCGATGAGCTGCGCGCCGATCTGGCCCGAGTAGTACGCGGAACCACAGCCGATGATCTTCACGCGGCGGAACGAGCGGGTCTCCCGCGCGTCCATGTTCAGGCCGCCCAGGTGCGCGATGTGGAAGCGGTCGTCCAGGCGCCCGCGCAGCGTCCTGGCCACGGTGTCGGGCTGCTCGGAGATCTCCTTGAGCAGGTAGTGCTCGTAGCCGCCGGTGTCGTAGTGGCCGGCCTCCCAGTCGACGGTGAGCGGCTCCTTGGCCGTCTCGCGCGCGTCGCTGGCGAAGGTGGTGAACCCGTCGGCCTTGAGCACCGCGATCTCGCCGTCCTCCAGGTGGACCACCTGGCGGGTGTAGCGGACCAGCGCGGCGACGTCGGAGGCGGCGAACATCTCCTTCTCGCCGATGCCCAGCACGATCGGGCTGCCGTTGCGCGCCACGACCACCTCGCCGGGCCGCTCGGCGTCGAGCACCGCGATGCCGTACGTGCCGACGACCCGCTTGAGCGCGGCGCGGACGGCCTCCTCCAGCGAGTCGGCCTCCCTGACGGTGCGGGCGATCAGGTGCGCCAGCACCTCGGTGTCGGTCTCCGAGAGGAAGACCACGCCCTCGGCCTCCAGCTTGGCGCGCAGCTCGTCGGCGTTCTCGATGATGCCGTTGTGCACGACGGCGATGCGCTCGTCGGCCGACAGGTGCGGGTGCGCGTTGACGTCGCTGGGCGCGCCGTGGGTGGCCCAGCGGGTGTGACCGATGCCCAGCCCGCCCTTGAAGCGCGCGGGCACGACCGCCGCCAGGTCGGCCACCCGGCCCTTGACCTTGCGCATCTTGAGCCCCTTGTTGGACACCACCACCCCGGCGGAGTCGTAGCCCCGGTACTCAAGACGCTGCAGACCCTCCAGCAGGATGGGTGCCGCGTCCTTGGGCCCCACGTAGGCCACGATTCCGCACATACGTCCGCTCCTTCTATCGGTAGACGATCCGGTGCGCCCGCTATCCGTAGACGATCCGGCGTAACTGGCGCAGGGAGAGTTCGGGTGCCGCGACGCGGCGGACCGCGAGCTCGGCGGCCACCCGGGGGAAGATCTCGTCGTTGACCATCCCCCTGGCCTTGAGCTCGGCGTGCCGCCGCCGGACGAACTCCTCGACGGGCTCGGAGAAGTAGGCCAGGACGTCCGCCACGACCCGCGCCGCCTCGCCCGGCCCGAGTCCGCTCGTCCGGGTCAGATGAGTGATCAGATCCTCGTGCGGATACCGCGCCATGGACACAGAGCAGGACCCTACGCATCCCGAGAAGAGAACAACAAGTTTTCTGCCCGATTTCGGGCAGAGAATCTCTTCAAATCTCAACCCCGTCAGAATGCGCGACAGTCGGTCATCTCTGATTACTCTAGGTAGTGACCAGAGAGGGAGGAACACACTATGCGCCGCCTGCCGGGGACCGCCGTCGTCACCGCTCTCGCCGTGCTGGTCTCGGTCGTTCCCGCACGCGCGGAACGCTCCGGTGAACAGGCGACGGCCCACCCGTCGCGCCCGGCACCGCCCGGCCCGGCAACGCCCTCCGCGCCCGGGACGGCCTGCGCGCCCGGGCCCGGTGCGGCTCCCGGGGGCAGGCAGGCCGCCTTCGCCGCGGCGGCGCGGGCGTACGGGGTGCCGGAGAGCGTGCTGCTCGGGGTCTCCTACCTGGAGTCGCGATGGGACGCTCACGGAGGGCTGCCCAGCGTCTCGGCCGGATACGGGCCGATGCACCTGGTCGACGGCCGGGCGGAGGGCGGCCTTCCCCACGGGGCCGGCGAGGACCCGCGCGGGGACGACAGGAGACCGCGCGTGATCCCGCTCCCGTCCGTCGCACCGGCCCCGCCGGAGGACACCCTGCGGCGGGCCGCGGAGCTGTCGGGCTTCTCCCCCGAGCGACTGCGGCGGGATCCCTGCACCAACGTCATGGGCGGCGCCGCGCTGCTCGCCGACCACCAGCGCGCCACCGGCGGCGACCCGCACGCCGGTCCCGCGGGCTGGTACGGGGCCGTGGCCCGCTACTCCGGCCCCCTCGGCCCGGGGTCCCGGCCGGGGACGGTCCTCACGGAGGCGGCGCGCTCCTTCGCCGACGAGGTCTACGCGACGATCCGCGCCGGTGTCACACGCGTGACCGACGACGGCGAGCCGATGACGCTGGCCGCGAGGCCCGGCCTGGTGCCCCGAACCCCGGCACGGACCTCTTCCTCACGGACGTCCTCCACGTGGACGTCCCCCGCCTGGACGGCACAGCGGCGCGCGCCCGATCCCGCCGCCGGCCGCGCCTTGCCTCCCGCCGCCCCCGCACGCCCGGTGCCCGCACGCCCCGCCGCCCAGCCGGTCGTACGCCCCGCCGCCGCGCCGACCGCCCGCCCCGCCACGGCGCGCCCTGTCACGGCGCGGCCGCCCGTCCAGGCCCGGCCCCCCGTCCAGGCCCGCCCGCCGGTGCAGGCCCGGCCACCGGTGCAGGCCCGCCCGCCCGTGGCGGCCCCCCCGGCGGGGCCCGACTGCCCCGCGAACGTCTCCTGCGAGTGGATTCCCGCCGTCTACCAGCGGCTCGCGGGCGGCGGCTACGGCAACCACGACCGCTTCGAGGGCCGCCGTGAGATCGACTACATCGTGATCCACGACGGCGAGACCACCTACGACGCCATGACCCGGCTGGCCAAGAACCCCGACTACCTGAGCTGGCACTTCACCATCCGGTCCCGGGACGGCCACATCGCCCAGCACCTGCGGGGCAAGGACATCGGCTGGCACGCCGGGAACTGGTACGTCAACTCCCGCTCCATCGGCCTGGAGCACGAGGGCTACCTGGCCAGGGGCGGCACCTGGTTCACCGAGGCGATGTACGTGGCGTCGGCCAGGCTGGTGCGCCACCTCGCGGACAAGTACGACATCCCCCTCGACCGGGCGCACATCCTCGGGCACGACAACGTGCCGGGAACCACCCCCGAGACCGTGAGCGGCATGCACGACGACCCCGGCCCCTACTGGGACTGGGGCCACTACTTCGAGCTGCTCGGCAGCCCGCTGCGCGCCTCGGGCGGCGAGAACGCCCGCTCCGTGCTGATCAAACCCCACTACGCCTCCAACAGCCCCGGCTTCACCGGCTGCCCCGGCGGATGCCGCAGGCTCGGCGCCGCCTCGGTCTGGCTGCGTACCCGTCCCTCCCCCACGGCGCCGCTGGTCAGGGACATCGGCAAGCACCCCACCGGCGGGTCCAGCTACAGCGTCTACGACCACGCCGCCCGCGCCTCCACCGGCCAGCGGTACGCGCTCGCCGAGCGCCGGGAGGGCTGGACCGCGATCTGGTACCTGGGGCAGAAGGCGTGGTTCAGCGACCCGGCCGCCGCGCCCACCTCTCTGCCCGCCTCCGGCCCGCTGGTCACCCCCCGGCCCGGCCGCGCCCCGATCAAGGTCTACGGCAGGGCCTACCCGGGGGCACCGGCCTATCCGGAGAACGTGCCCGTCCAGCCGCTGGCCCCCCTGCAGTACTCGATCCCGGCCGGGCAGGTGTACAGCGTCGCGATGACCCGGCGTGCCCGCTACCTCAGGGCCGCCTCCTACGACGCGTCCAGACACCGGATCGTCACCGGGAGGATCCGCTACCGGCAGATCCAGTTCGGGCACCGGGTCATGTTCGTCCGCGCCTCCGACGTCAGGCCGGTCACGGCGGATGATGCGCCCCGGTCGGGATTGGTGCGCACATCCGCCCGGGGAAGGCGCTAGAGTTTTCCACGTGCTCCGGAGTCGTCTCCGGGATCACGCGGAAGTGGCTCAGTGGTAGAGCATCACCTTGCCAAGGTGAGGGTCGCGGGTTCGAATCCCGTCTTCCGCTCCGGCGGGTCCTCCGGGATCCGGCCGGTGGAGTGGCCGAGAGGCGAGGCAACGGCCTGCAAAGCCGTCTACACGGGTTCAAATCCCGTCTCCACCTCCACGCACGACCGACGGACCCCCGGGATCCGGTAAAGTGGTGCGGGTGCCGAGGGGAAACCCGAAGCGGATACGCGGAAGTGGCTCAGTGGTAGAGCATCACCTTGCCAAGGTGAGGGTCGCGGGTTCGAATCCCGTCTTCCGCTCTGATTCACCCGAGGACGATTAGCTCAGCGGGAGAGCGCTTCCCTGACACGGAAGAGGTCACAGGTTCAATCCCTGTATCGTCCACCAGCGAGATCCCAGGCCGGCGGCCTGGGATCTTCTGCTTTCAGGCGGTCCGCCGCCCCGCCGGTGTTCTCGGACCGGCCACCGTCGCCCCGCCGGACGCCCTGGCCGCGACATCCTCCTCCCCGGACGAGCCACCCCTTTCGGACACGGGACCACTCCCCTGGTCGAGCCGCCGTCCTTCCCGGACAGGTCGCCGCCACCCTCCCGGTGTCCTCAGGACGCGACACCGCCGCCGGGGCGGCCCGCACCTCTCCGGCCCGCGCCCCGTCCGGAAACGGGGCACCATGGAAGGCGTACGACCTGGAACATGGTTAATCGCTATGCTCATGAAACACAGCAAAGGGGGCGAGCCTGTGCATCGCGTGGTGGTCGATCCGGAGGTCCCCCGGGAGGTCGCCGACCTCCTGCGCCGTAACGGCCCTCTGCTGTCACGTTTCCGTACCGGCCGCGTCCCCAGGGACGACGGCGGCCCCCGCGTGCCGGGAGCGTTGATCGGGGTCCTCGGCGGCTTCGCGGTGCTGATCCCGGCCGTCCTGGCCGTCCTCGGCGACTCGCTCTCGTTCGTCGTCCCCCTGCTCGCCGTGATGATCGCTTTCTGCCTGCTGATCCTCACCGTGGTCTACATCGCCAGGAAGCCCTCCCCCATCGACTCCGTCGAGCGCGTGCTGTACGGGCACGCCCGGCAGTGGCGGGGGCGCTTCCTCGTCCTGGAGGACTTCGACCACGGCGCCAGGCGCCTGCTCGGCCGGGTCCAGCGTGCCATCGACTTCATCCTGAACTCCCGGATCAACGCCCTGGGCATGCTCGACAGCGTCCGCAACTCCGTGATGCTCCCGGCCGAGGAGTGGGAGATCGCCCGGCTGCTGACCAAGCTCTCCGCCCTGCGCGTCAAGCACCGCCACCTCGCCAGAGGGGGCAGGAGCCCCGAGATGGTCGCGGCCATGGCCCCGCTGGAACGCGCCCTGGCCGCCAGCGAGGCCGCGGTGACCGCGCGGGTGGAGGCGCTGGAACGCTACGCGGGCCACGTCGCCGCCGCCGAGCGCGCCTTTCTCGCCCAGGGGCAGATCGAGATTCTCCGTACTCACCTGCCCGAATACGAGCAACTCGTCGCCGAGGCGGGCGCCAGCACCTTTTCACTGCCCGAAATCGGGTATCTCAGTGACGACGCCGACATGCTCCAGCGGGCGCTGCGCGAGAGCGTACGCTCGGCGCACGAGGCGTTCCGCCATCTCGACGGCTGATGTGAATCGTAGAGGTCCTGACTGATACGGAGGACTAACCTGTGCGGCGCGTGGTGGTCGATCCTGAAGTTCCCGCCCGGATCGCCGAGCTGTTCCGCCGACACGGGTCGATGCTGTCGCGTATCCGGGCCGGGTGGAGCCCGGAGCCTCCGTCGCCCCCCTCGCGCCTGCCCATCCGTTTCCTGCAGGCGGGCGGCGCGCTGTCGACGCTCGCGCTGATGGTCCTGCTGTTCCTGGACGTCAGGCTGCTGTTCTTCGCGACCGCGCTGCTGTTCTTCGTGGTCTTCGTCGGCCTTCTCGCCGCCCGCGAGCCGGTGGACCAGGAGTCGGAGGAGGGCGAGCTCTACCGGGAGGCCCGCTGGTACGAGGGCCGCTACCTGCTGGCGGAGGACTTCGACCACGAGGCCGGGCGGCTGCTCGACCGGACCCAGCAGTCGATCGACTTCATACTGCACTCCCAGGTCAACGCCACCGGCCTGCTGGACGACGCGCGAAACTCGGCGATGCTTCCCGCGCAGGAGTGGGAGATCGCCCGGCTGCTGGCCAAGATCTCGGCGCTGCGGAACGAGCACCGGGAGTTCGCGTACGGCGGCAGCACGCCCGAGGTGACCGCGGCCATGGCGCCGCTGGAACGTGCCCTGGCCGCCAGCGAGGCCGCGGTGACCGCGCGGGTGGAGGCGCTGGAACGCTACGCGGGTCACGTCACCGACGCCGAGCGGGCGCTGCGGGCCCACGAGCAGATCGCGGTGCTCCGCGCGCGGCTGCCCCGCTACGAGGAGCTGCTGGCCGAGTCGGGCGCGGACGCCTTCGCCGTACCGGAGATCGGGCGGCTGGCCGAGGACGCCGGTCACCTGGAGCAGGCGCTGCGCGACAGCGTCCGCTCGGCGCACGAGGCGTTCCGGTACCTCGACGGTCCCGCCGGACCTCCCCCCCGGCCCGGCTCAGGACCCGGCCCTCGTCCCGGCGACGAGCCCGCCGCCTCCTGAGCGTTCCCGCCGCGGTGAGACGTCCCGCGCCGTCGCGGTGGACCGCCCTTGTCACGCGTCGCGAAGAAGGCGAGGATAGCTCGCGTTCTCTGGAGGTAACATGCGGATTCGCCTGGACATGGCGCTCGGCGTGGTCGTGCTGGCGGACGTGCTCAGGGTCTTCCTGCCGTCGCTGATCACCCTCTTCGGCCGGGCCGGGAGCACCCCCGCCGAGATGATGGGCCTGTTCGCCCTCTCCTGGTTCGTCATGGCCTTCCTCGCCGTCCCGCTGGCCAGGAGGGTCAGGCCGCCGCTGATCGCCCTCGGCGCGGGCGGCGTGCTGCTCCTCGCCCGGCTGGTCCTCCAGATGACCGGCGGCGGGGACCCCCAGCTCTACGTGGCCGGCGTGGGCCTGCTGGCCGGGCTGGTCTGGCTGGTGGCGACCGCGATGGCCACCCTGGACGCCCGGCCGGTGATGGCCGGGGTGATCGCCGGGCTCGCGGCCTCCACGGTGATCCACGCGGCGCTGGACGGCATCGACCTGATGTGGCGTCCCGGGCCGGTCCCGTGGCTGCTGCTGCTGGTGGAGCTGGGGCTCTTCGGCATGCTGCTGATCCGGGCCGTCCCCCCGGACGAGGAGTACTCCGGGGCCCCGCGCGCCTGGCTCGCGATCGGCCCTGCCGTGCTGCTGTGGGGGTTGTACACGGGCAACACCGCCCACGCCCAGGCGGCGACGGACTCGGCCCAGCAGGCCGCCGCCGTGATCGTGGCGGCGTTCGCGGTGGTGTCGGCGCTGCCCGCCGCGTTGCCGGTGCTGCGCCGCCCGCTGCCGCCCGCGATCGCCCTGGTCGCCTCGGCGGTGGCGTTCACCCTGGGCAGGGCCACCGTGGACGGCGTCCACGGGGTGGCGCCCGGCTGGACGATCGCCGCGCAGATCGTCGGCCAGGTCGCGCTGGGCGCCTGCCTGGCGCACGCCGCGACGACCTTCGGCCCGGACCGGCCGGCCCGGCGTGGCCTGGCCGCGGCCGGGGGCATGCTGCTGTTCTTCGTGTTCGTCTTCGGCTACTACGCCGCCTACGACCTCTACCTGCCCAACGGGTGGGTGCCGATCACCGCGGCGCTCCTCGTCGCGGCCCTGGCGCTGGTGGGCGGCGCGGGACTGCCCCGCCTGTCCTACGACCGGCGCTTCGCGGCGGCCGTCACGGCCTCGGCCGCCCTGGTCGCCGCCGTACCGCTGTGGCAGGGCGACGTGCCGCGCTGGGAGCCCCCGCCGGACGGCCTGCGGGTCGCGGCGTACAACATCAGGATGGGGTACGGCGAGTCCGGCAGGCTCTCGCTGGAACAGCAGGCCGACGAGCTGCGGCGCCTGAGGCCGCACGTGGTCGTGCTGAGCGAGGCCGACCGGGGCTGGCTGCTCAACGGCGGCCACGACGGGGTGCGGCTGATCGCCGAGCGGCTGGACATGCACTACATCTGGGCGCCCGCGACCGACGAGGTGTGGGGCGACGCGCTGCTCACCACGCTGCCGATCACGTCGATCCGCAACCACGTGCTGGTCCAGGGCGGCCCGACCGGCGCGCAGGCGCTGGAGGTCGGGCTGAACTGGCGGGGCAGGGAGTTCGTCGTGATCGGCACCCACCTGCAGCCCTCGCCCGACCGGAACGACCTCGCGCAGGTCCGCCAGCTCGGCGGGATCGTCAAGGACGCCGCCGGGCGGGGCGCCCCGGTGGTCGTGGCCGGGGACCTGAACCTCCAGCCGGGGGAGGCGGCCTGGAAGGTGCTCACCGACGCGGGCCTGACCGACCCGCTGGACGCGGTCAGGCCGTTCGACACCGTTCCGAGCGGGCGGGGCGGCCCGGTCGAGCAGATCGACCATGTCCTGGTCACCCCGGGTTTCGCCGGGATCGCCCCGGTCAACCCGGACGTCCCGCACTCCGATCACCGCCCGATCGCGGTCACCCTGGTCGCCCGTCCATGATCGAAACGGGCTGGGTAGTGTCGTGGGCATGACGGGAGAACCTGTACTGGTCTTCGACGGCGACTGCGGTTTCTGCACGACGAGTGTCGGCCTCGCCGAGCGTCTCGTCGGGATCCGTGCGCGGGTCGTCCCCTGGCAGAGGGCAGACCTGGCCGCGCTGGGCGTCACGCGCGAGCGTGCCGAGTACGAGGTGCTCTGGATCGAGGGCGGCCGGGTGCGCGGCGGGGCCCAGGCCGTGGCCGGGCTGCTGATCGCCGCCGGTCTCCCGTGGAGCCCCCTGGGGTTCCTGCTGCGCCTCCCGCCGGTGCGGTGGGCCGCCCACGGTCTCTACCGGCTCGTCGCCGCCAACCGGCACCGCCTGCCCGGCGGCACCCCGGCCTGCGCCCTGCCCGCCCCGGGATCGGCGGCCGCGGCCCCGCCGTCCTCCCGCCCGTCACCGCCACCCCCGGCGTCGCCCTCGTCGCCCTCGCCCTCGTCGTCGCCGTCGCCCTCGTCGTCGCCCCCGCCGCCGGACGTCAGGACCGCGGAGAACCGATGAGGAACGCGCTGCTCGTCGCCCTGGAACCGCTCGACGGACCCGGCAACCCGCCGTGGGAGACGGTGGGGCTCGTCCCCGGCGTGCGGACCGCGCTGCTGCCCTGCGTGTTCGGCGAGGCACTGGAACGGCTGCGCGCCGCGGTGACCGAGCACGACCCGGCGGTGGTGGTCTGCGTCGGGCAGGCCGGCGGCCGGCCGGACGTGACGGTGGAGCGGGTGGCCGTCAACCTCGACGACGCCCGCGTCCCGGACGCCGCCGGGCACCGGCCGATCGACCGGCCGGTGGTGCCCGGCGGCCCGGCCGCCTACTTCGCCACGCTGCCGGTGAAGGCCTGCGCCGCGGCGGCCCGGGCCGCCGGGGTGCCCGCGAGCGTCTCCCAGAGCGCCGGCACGTTCCTGTGCAACCACGTCTTCTACGGCCTCATGCACCTGATCGCCACCGAGCGTCCGGGCATCCGCGGGGGCCTCGTGCACGTGCCGTTCTCCCCCGAGCAGGTCCTCGGCGGGGCCGCGCCCTCGATGCCCGTCCCGGTGGCCGCCCAGGCGCTCACCGCGATCGTGACCGCCGCCGTCTCGGTCTCCCTGGGCGGCGACCTCCGCCTGGTCGGCGGCTCCCTGCACTGACCGGCCCCCCGCCGGCGCGACGCCCCCTCCGGGTCCGGCCGGGACGGCGCGCCGCCCTTCGGGCCCGGGAGGTGCGGCACGTCACCCCTGGGATCCGGCCGGGGACGCGCGCCTCCCGGTCAGAGCGGCACGCCGAACACCGCCCGCCTGCCGGCGAACTCGCTCACGGTCCACAGCGTGCCCCGGTCGCGGACACAGGTGAGGTCCTCCGGGCCCACCGCGTAGGACCGCCTGGCCGGCCTGTCGCCGACCACGATCAGGGTGCCGTTCCCGGCGGCGCCCGCGCTCTGGCTGAGGTACCAGGTGCCGTTGTGGGAGAGCGCGCCCTGGATCTTCCTGGCGGGCAGCGCGTAGGCGTCCACCGCCTGGACGACGCCCCCGGCGGGGGCGTTCAGGGAGCCCCCGGCGGCCAGCGGCCAGCGCGCCACCCGCCCGGTCACCCCGGCCTCGTCGACGTACTCGCCGGAGATCAGGGTGTCGGGGGCGGTGCTACGGTCGACGGCCGCGAAGGAGAAGCGGACGGTGCCGCTCGTGCTGGTCCAGGCGTCGGTCTGCGGCATCACGTACCGGTAGCCGAACGCCTCGTACGCCCCGCCCTTCCTGCCGATCGTGGGCGCGCCCTTCCCGTCGACCTCGAAGATCTCCCGGAGGTCGAAGACCCGCAGGCCCCGGCTGGTGTCGGCGACGTGGAGCAGATCGCCGTACCAGGCGACACCGCCGGCGTGGATGTTGATCGGCGTGATGTCGCCGTCGGCGGTGGCCCGGACGAGCAGGACGTGCCGGTAGCGCAGCGTGGCGGTGTCGAGGAAGGTCAGGCGCACGCCGCGCTCGGCCCCGGACGACGGCGTATGGTACCAGCTCACCACGAGCACGCTCGCGCCGCCGCCGGCGATCCCGGCGTCGGAGGCGCTCGTGAGGCCCTGCGGGTACCACTCCCTGACGGCGTTGTCGTCGTTGTCGAAGCAGTACCAGTCGGCGGGCTTGGGGGTCATCCCGGTGAACGCGCCGGCGCCGTTCCTGCCCTTCCTGGCCAGGACGCGGTTCGCCCTGGCCAGCACGTCCGCGAGGGGGACCCGCTCGAGCTCCTTCCCCAGGGCCGCGATCCCGGCCGCGAGGCCGCCCCCGTCACGCCTGAGCCCGAACGGCTCCGTCGGTACGGCCTTCAACTGGCTCATGCGGGGTCACTCCCTGTCCGGTTCCGCCGTGATGGGCGGATCAAGATGCGGAGTTCATGAGTATGCCGTCACTCAAATCCCCTGTGCAGTTAAAAAGGCCAGGTGTGTACGGGTTCGCCGGTCATGGCCAGCTCCCGGTACCGGCAGACCATACGGGCCCACGCCTCCCGGTCGCCGCCCAGGCGTGCCGTCGCCTCCCGCTGCCAGATCGCGCCGGTACGGCGGCGCGTGACGCGCTCGCGCACGATGTCCAGCGTCCACCGGATCTCGTCGGCGTCCACGCCCATCCTGGCGAGCCCGCTCTCGGCGAGCGGCAGCAGGTCCAGGGCGAGCCGGTCGGCCGGGGTCTCCTCGTCCAGGCCGGGCCAGCTCATCGCCGCGTCCAGGCCGTGGGTCGCGGCGCGGTAGAAGTTGCGGTAGGCCCCGGCGAAGGGGAACTCCTCCACCGGCCGGACGGCCAGGGCCGCGGTCAGCCCGAGCAGGAACGCGGAATTGGCCACCATGTCGGCCGAGCTCGGACCGGCCGGCAGGGCGCGCATCTCCACCCGCAGGTGGCCCCCGTCGCCCGGGTCGTAGACCGGGCGGTTCCACAGCCAGACCGTGCCCTGGTGCAGGCGCAGCTCGGCCAGCTCGGGGACGCCGCCGGGGCCCGGCTCGCCGGAGTCCGTGATCATCGGCAGCACCGGCTCGTAGTCGCGGACGCAGGTGGCGAACATCTCCTCGATGCCGCGCGTCCAGCTCGACCCGAAGGAGACCCGCCCGTCCCTGCGGTCGAGCCGTTCCACGTCCCGGTCGTCGGCGGCCTCCTCGAACAGCGCGATCCTCGTCTCCTCCCACAGTTTCCTGCCCAGGAAGGAGGGGGAGTTCCCGCTGACCGCGAGGACCGGCCCGATGGCGAGCTGCGCGGCGTTGTAGACGCGGGCGAAGTCGACGGGGGTGGTACGCAGGTGGACCTGCCAGGAGGTGTTGGCACTCTCCAGGATCATCCCCTCGACCTCGAGCTCCAGCCGTTCGACGCCTTCCACCAGCACCCGGAACGGCTCGGTGCGCAGACGCCGCATGCCCCGGGTCATCGCCTTGTAGCGGTCCTCCCCGCTCAGCGTCTCGTGGGTGAAGTCGAACTCGCCGAGCGAGGGCAGGATGCCGATCGCCACGGCCTGCCCCCCCTGCGTCGCGGCCGCCGCGTCCACCAGGGCCATGACCTCCCGCACCTCGCGCACCAGTGCGGTGAACGGCCGCCCCTCGATCGGCAGCGGGGTCAGGTTCGCCTCCAGGTTGAACCTGCCCAGCTCCAGCGTGAGCCGGTCGTCGCCCGCGGCGGCCTGCACCTCGTGGTTGCGCGGCAGCGCCCGCCCGTCGGGGGTGATGAGGAACATCTCCAGCTCGGCCCCGATGGTCGCGGGTCCCGCGCCGAAGCCGGGCCGCGCGAGCACCTCGCGCAGGCTGTCGAGCTGCTCCGCCAGCTTCGCCCTGAAGCGGACGAACTCCTCCTCGGAGTAGCGGTCCTTGTCGACTTTCTGCCCCATCACACCGTCCGATCAGTAGATGCTCGTCCCGTCTCGTGCCCCCTGCCTCTCTCCCAGCATGACCCCTCTAATCAGTGCTCGGGACACCTCTTCACCAGGGACTCCGACTTCCGGCGGGGTGTCGGCGGCCCTGCGGCTTTCCCCGGCGTCCCCCGGGCGCCGACAATGGTGCCGGGCCGCCGGAACGCGCGGCCGGGCGCGATCCGGGAGGGGGACAGGCGGGTGCGAGCGGTGCTCTTCGACGGTTTCGGAGCCGATCTCGAGGTCAGGGAGGTGCCCGCCCCGGAGCCGCCGCCCGGCGGAGCGGTGATCCGGGTGGAGGCCACCGGCCTGTGCCGCAGCGACTGGCACGGCTGGCGAGGACACGACCCGGACATCCGGGTCTTTCCCCACGTGCCGGGGCACGAGTTCTCCGGGGTCGTCGAGGCGGTGGGCACCGGTGTCGTCTCCTGGCGGCCCGGCGACCGGGTGACGGCCCCGTTCGTCTGCGCCTGCGGCTCGTGCGCGGCCTGCGCCGCCGGGGAGCAGCAGGTCTGCGAGCGCCAGACCCAGCCGGGGTTCACCCACTGGGGCTCCTTCGCGGAGTACGTCGCGATCGACCACGCCGAGGTGAACCTGGTGCGGCTCCCCGAGGAGATGGACTTCTCCACCGCCGCGAGCCTGGGCTGCCGCTTCGCCACCTCGTACCGCGCGATCACCGCCGTGGGCCGGGTCCGGCCGGACGAGTGGGTGGTCGTGCACGGCTGCGGCGGCGTGGGCCTGTCCGCCGTCATGATCGCCGCCGCGGCCGGGGCCAGGGTGATCGCCGTGGACGTCTCCCCCGGCGCCCTTGAGCTGGCCCTGCGGTTCGGCGCCGCCGCCTGCGTCCCCGCCGTCCCGGGCACGGAGATCGCCGCGCGGGTCAGGGAGCTGACCTCGGGCGGCGCGCACGTCTCCGTGGACGCGCTCGGCAGCCCCGAGACGTGCACGGCCTCGATCGAGGGCCTGCGCCGGCGGGGCCGTCACGTCCAGATCGGCCTGCTGCCGGGGCTGACCGCGCTGCCGATGGGCCGGGTGATCGGTCACGAGCTCGAACTCCTCGGCAGCCACGGGATGGCCGCGCACGCCTACCCGGAGATGCTGGCGGCCGTCGCCCGGGGGAGCCTGCGGCCGGAGGCGCTGGTCACCCGGTCCATCGGCCTGCAGGAGGCGGGAGCCGCCCTGGCGTCGGTCGGCTCGGTCCCCGGCGTGACGATGATCCTGCCGCGGCGATGATCCTCCGGGGGCCTCTCCGCGCGCCGAGCGCGTCCCCTACCGGAAAGGAACGTGTTGCGGTTCTCTGTTGACCGCGACCTGGACACGTGTCTAGTTTGAGGGTCCCGGTTCGGCGAAGGAATCGATGTGACACTTCTTTCCGACTACTCCGGCCCGTTCGACCCCGGCTTCCGGCTGGAGCGCCTCCGCCGCGGGGCGCTCGCCGTGCTCGGCAGGGAGTGGCTGCTGCACGGCCACCTGCAGGACCGCGTCGGCGTCCCGATGGTGCTGGAACGCGACGGCCGGCCGGGGGCCGAGCGGGTCGCCATCGAGGAGTGGGCGGCGGCCAGCCCCGTCTACTCGATCCGGATGCAGGAGGCGCTGGGCTTCCGGGGCGACGGTGTCTCGTCCATCCTGAAGAACCTCCAGCTCGACATCGGCGCGCCGCCACAGTTCATGGACTTCCGGCTGCGGCTGGTCGACGAACGGCACGGGGAGTTCGAGCTGGCCCACTGCGGCGCGCTCCTCGACGTCGAGCCCATGGGCGAGGACTGGGTCCGCGGCATGTGCCACACCATCGAGGACCCCACGTTCGACGCGACGGGCGCGGCCACCAACCCGCGCGCCCGGTTCCTGCCGGTCCACCGCCCTCCCCGGGTGCCCGCGGACCGGATGCCGCACTGCCGCTGGCGCGTCGAGATCTCCGAGAGCGCCGAGCCCCTCGCGCCGCATCCCGGCCGGGCCGAGGTGGAGGCGTCGCTGCTCGCCCGGCTGCCGGTCACCTCGGGCAAGGTCTCGGCCGAGCCGGGCGGGCTGGACGGGTACGGCGGCCCCTTCGATCCGGACCTCCGGCTGGAGGACCTGTCGCACGCGGCGCTGCAGACCGTGCTGGACGAGGTCGCCCTCCAGAGCCACCTGCTCTTCCGCGCGTACCTGCTCAGCGTGAACCGGTGGTACGGCGAGCGGGCGGCCCGGCGGGCCGGACCGCGGGTGCTCGTCGGGCTGGCCGGGCTCACCGCGAGCAGGATCCGCGAGGCCATGAACGTCCCCGACGACGGCGCCGCGGCCATCGGCAGGGTCCTGCAGCTCCACCCGACCTTCCGGCCGGACTCCTACGCCGGTCTGGACGTGGAGGTGTCGGGGCCGCTCCGGGTGAGGTTCGGCTTCCCCGACGCGCCGATCTTCCGGGAGGCCGACCCGTTCACCTGGCTGGCCGAGCTGGGCGGGGACGCCGACCGCGCCCTGGACGCGGTCGTCGCCGCGGTCGATCCGCGTGCGCGATGCGTCCCGGTCCCGCTCAGAAGGGGGGAGCGTCACGCGTACGAGGCCGTGATCGACCCCGGCGCCCGGCCGGCGCCCGAGGAACCCGAGGTCCGCCTGGCCCGTGTCAGCGGGGGCGCGGGTTTCACCTTCCACCGCCTGGGGGACACCGGCGCGGCGCCCGGCCGCCGATCCGCGACGGGGCAGAGCCGGGGCCGGGGCAGAGCGGGGCCGGGGCAGAGCCGGGGCAGAGGACCGGGCCCGAGGAGCGTGACCGAGGAGCGCGACCGAGCACGCGGGTCACGTGGGGCTCCGGGCTCCGGTCAGGTCGGGCTCCGGGCTCCCAGCCGCTCGCTCCACCGGCCGATGGCCTCCTCGTCGGCGAAGGCCAGGGCGCGGAGCATCTTGCCTCCGCCGGTCTCGACGTTACGGCGCAGCCGCCGGTCCATCCGGCCGGGCAGCCCCACGGCGCCCGCCTCGACGTCGTCGCCGTAGAACGGGGCGAAGGCCACCCCGGCGAATCCGGTACGGCTCAGCAGGGCGGCCAGGGTCTCGGCCGAGTAGAACATGAGGCCGTTCCGGGTGAACCCCCTCCAGCCGCTCCCGTACGCCTTGAGCTGCAGGGAGGCGGCGTTCGCGGTGAGGATCAGCAGCACCCCGCCCGGGGCGAGCAGCCCGCGCAGGCACCCGAGGTCCTCCAGCGGCCTGGGGAGCCTGGCCAGGACCGACCAGAGGGTGATCACATCGAAACCGCCGGCGTCCGCCCGCGCGGTGGCGGCGGCCACGGAACCGGCCGGGAGATCCAGTCCGGTCACCTCGAAACCGCGCTCCTCGGCGAGCCGGGGAAAGAGCCCGCCGCCACGGCCGACGTCGAGCAGCCTCCGCCCGTGACCCGACGAGAACACCGGGCCGAAGGCGTCCATGGTCAGCCGGTAACGTCGCCGCCGGTCGGCCGGGCGCCCGCGCTCCCCGCGGTTCCGCGTCGCCGGAGGGGACGTCACGGGCGCCGCGACCGGGGACAGGTCCCGGCCCGCGGGCGGGGTGAGGTCCCGGCCCGCGGGCGAGGTGAGATCCCGGACCGCGGGCGAGGTGAGATCCCGGCCCGTGGCCGGGGTGTCCGTTGCGGCGGGCCGGACGGCGGGGTTGCGGTAGAGGAGCCCGCACGCCGGGCAGCGCACCACCCGGTAGTTCCCCCCGCGCCCCGCGCCCGCCCGCTGGAACAGCGGCTGCTGACGGGTCTCCCCGCACAGCCGGCAGGTGACGAACCGTTCGGCCCCTTCCAGCAGGATGCGCTCGCGGTAGTCCTGGTACCTCAGCACGGGGGTCCGGCCGATCCTCAGGCGCCACCGGACCTCGCGGGCGAGCCGCTCGCCGGGACGGACGTAGGACCGCTGGTTCCTGGGCACCCGGTCGTAGCGGGAGCCGTACACGACCCGGGAGAGCGCGCGCTCCGCGAACATCGCAGACATCCCTCCACCGGGGCCTCCCCCGGCGGAAGGATCACTCCCAACGTGGCACGGCTCCCCCGGCGACTCAACCGCCCTTTCGCCTGGATATCGCCAGGTGTTCCGCTGATCACTAAAGATCAGTACAAAACCCTGCGGATCCGTCGGCCAGGGTCAGGCCAGGCAGGTCAGCGGCTTGCCGCCGTTGTAGTCGATCATCTCCAGCACCGCCGTGACCACGTCGATCGGCTCGCCCGCGGGCAGGCCGTCCAGTTCCGCGTAGGCCCGGTGCAGATTGCCGACGATGCGTTCGGGGTCGAGCAGCCCGGCGTACTCCCCGAGGTCGGTCTCGCGCGCGGCCCGCAGCGGGGACAGCCCCGCCTCGCGGCCGCGCTCGGCGGTGGCGAGCACGAACCGCAGGTAACCCTGGACGGTGTCGATGACCTCGGGCCCGCACACGTCGCCGTGTCCGGGGACGATCGTCTCCGCGCCCAGTTCCCTGAGCCGGTCCAGGGCCGTGATCGCCCCGGTCACCGAGCCCATCATCACGAACGGCGTGCCGCCGTTGAACACCAGGTCCCCGGCGAACAGCAGCGACCGCTCGGGGATCCACACGATCGAGTCGTTGGTCGTGTGGGCGGGAAGGCCGATGTGCCGCACCTCGCAGCGCAGCTCGTCGGAGTGGACGGTCACCCCGTCGGTGTAGGTGAGGAACGGGGGGTTGACCTCCAGGGCTCCCCAGTCGGCCTCGGTCCAGGCCAGCGTGAGGTAGTCGGGAATCCCCTCGGCGAGGACCAGTTCCCTGGTCCGCTCGTGCCCGACGACGGTCGCCTCGGGGAAGACGAAGTTCCCGAAGGTGTGGTCACCGTGGTGGTGGGTGTTGATCAGCGTCCTGATCGGCCGGTCGGTGACGGTGCCGATGGCCTCGCGGTAGGCGCGGGCGCGGCGTTCGGTGGAGCAGGAGTCCACGCTGATGACTCCATGGCGGCCGACCAGGAAGCCCGTGTTGTTGATCCACCAGCTCCCGTCGGGCTGCAGGTAGGCGTAGACGCCGTCGGCCACCTCCTCGATGCGCGCCGGGGGCAGGGGACGGTCGTGTCGCGATGAGCTCATGACCGACATTGTCGACCCCGCGCCCGGCGACCGTCCCCGCGATCAGACCTCCCCGCGATCAGACCTTCCGGCGATCGGCCCTCCCCACGATCAGGCGTCCCCGCGATCAGGCGTCCCCGTGATCGGAGGTCTCCCCTCAGGCCAGCGGCAGCCACACCCGCATGCTCGACGGCCCGCGGTTGCCCCAGCGGTGGTACGGGACCATCCTCAGGGTGACCTCCCGCCCGGCCGGGGCGCTCGCGTCGTCCGCGGCCTCCTGCACGTCCGTGTCCTCCCGCGCGGACGCGTCCCCCCGACCGGCCGCGTCCCCGTTCCCGCTCCGGTAGGGCCAGGCGGTGTCGGCGGGCGGGACCAGGCAGGCCCGGGCCTCCAGCTCGACGATCCCGTCCGCCGTCCGCTCGGCCGGCGGTCCGGGGAGGACCTTGACCAGCGCCAGCGGCGGCTCGTCGCCGGCCGACTCTGCGCAGTAGACGAGCGGGCCGCGCTCGACCGCGGCGCACCCGCGCACCGCGTCCACCCGCCGGTCGGGGAAGGTCCAGCGGGCCCGCATCGGCAGGTCGAGCCGGATCCGGTCGCCCGGACGCCAGTCGCCCTCGGCCGTCACGTATCCGGGCCCGGCCGGGCGGGTCGTGCCGCCGTGGGTGAGGGTGGCGCCCTCGGCCCAGGAGGGGACGCGCAGGGCGACCCGTCCGGGACGGCCCTCGACGACGTGCGCGGTCACCGTGCCGGACCAGGGGTAGTCCGTCTCCAGCCGGAGCGTCAGGCCCCGGTGGCGGATCTCGGCGGGCGCGTAGTGGTGGACGCGCAGGGCGTCGCCGTCGGCGGCGGCCAGGTAGGCCGGGAGCGAGGCGAGGGTGCGGGCGATGTTGTTCGGGCAGCACGACACGTCGTACCAGGAGGAGCGCAGCCCGACCCCGGAGGTGTGGGGGACGACGCCCTCGCGCGGCTCGGGCGGGACGCGCATCTGCAGGGGGTTGGCGTAGAAGAACGAGCGGCCGTCCAGTGCCGGCGAGGTGGCGAGCACGTTGTACAGGGTGCGTTCGGCGAGGTCGGCGTAGCGGGCCCGGCCGGTGGCCAGCAGCAGCCGGTGCGCGAGCATGATCGAGGCGATGCCCGCGCAGGTCTCGGAGTAGGCCCGGTCGGCCGGGAGCTCGAAGTCCTCGCCGAAGGACTCGTCGGCGTGGCGCGAGCCCATCCCCCCGGTCAGGTGGGTGCGCCGGGCGACCGTGTTCTCCCACTGCTCCTCGATCGCGTGCAGCAGTTCGTCGTCGCCGGTCTCGACGGCCACGTCCACCGCGCCGGCGGACAGGTACAGGGCCCGCACGGCGTGCCCGCGCAGCACCCGCGCCCGGCGCACCGGCAGGTCGTCCTGGAAGTAGGCGCGGCCCAGGTGGATCGGTCCCAGGGCGGGCGTGCCGCGCCGTTCGACGAAGCGCCGGGCCATCTCCAGGTAGCGTTCGGTCCCGGTGACCCGGTACAGCTCGACCAGCGCCATCTCCACCACGGGGTGGCCGCAGGTCTCGGTGGTCTCCATGAAGCGGCCGCAGACGTGGTCGGCGGCCCGGCGGGCGACCTCGGTGAGCTCGTCCTCTCCGTGCGCGCGCAGCCGGGCCACCCCGGCCTGGATGAGGTGGCCGTAGCAGTACAGCTCGTGCCCCCACTCGAAGTCGCTGTAGCGCCCCTGGCTCCAGCGGGTGTTGAGGTAGCCGTCGCCCTCCTGGGCGGCGGCGACGGTCGCGGCCAGCTCGGGCAGGCCGGGGTGGCCGGCCCAGGCCATCGCCTCCAGCAGCTTGTACGCCTCGGAGTCGCTGAACTCCCTGCCGCGGCGGGGGCGCTCGCCGCGGAAGTTGCCGATCCAGCCCTCCCGTTCCATCCACTCCAGGCAGTGGTCGATCATGACCTCCCGGTTGAGGTCCGCCCGGTCGCCCCAGAAACCGGGGGCGAGCCGTACGGCGTCGAGGCCGAGGGGGGACAGCACCCCTGCGGAGGGGGTGACGGGGTTAACCACGCAGGGCTCCTGACATGAATCCGCGCACGTAGTGGCGCTGGAGGACGACGAAGAGGATCAGGCAGGGGACGGCCATGACCATGACGCCGGCCTGCAGCATGCCGTAGTCGATGGCGCCGAAGGTGCGCTGGGTCATGCTGACCACGGCCACCGGGAGGGTGAAGTTCGCCCCGTCGTTGAGCAGGATGAGCGGCGCGAAGAAATCGTTCCAGGAGGCGAGGAAGGCGAAGAGCGCGACGGTGACCAGGGCGGGCCGCACGGCGTGCAGCAGGATGCGCCGGAAGGCGCGGAAGGTGCCGCAGCCGTCGACGAGGGCGGCCTCCTCCAGCTCCCGGGGGATCGCCTCGAAGGCGTTGCGCATCATGAACAGCGCGAACGGCAACTGGAACATCACGAACACCAGCGACAGGCCCACCAGGGAGTTCTGCAGCCCGATGTGGCCGAGCAGGACGTACAGCGGGATCAGGATGGTCGCGTACGGCACCATCAGGATGGCCAGGGTGACGAGGAAGAGCAGGTTCTTGCCGGGGAAGTCGAAGCGGGCGAAGGCGTAGCCGCCCAGCGCGGAGACGACCAGCGTGCCGGCGACGGTCATCGCCGACACCAGCACGCTGTTGACGAGGTAGACGTCCACGCCCTCGCCGAAGCGGGCCATCTCGGCGTAGTTGCCCGCTCCCCCGTCGAAGGAGGACCAGCCGCTCCACACCAGCGGGAACAGGAAGAGCACCGCCAGCGCCGACATCGTGGTGTAGTAGGTCGTCCTCATCGGCCTCCCACCGCCCCGCCCCCCGCGCCGGAAAGGGCCCCGGGCAGGGCGCCTCGTCGCGCACGCGCGTCTCTTCCGCGCTCGCACCGCCTCACGTGGACCTCCTGAACACCCGCATCTGTACGGCGTTGAGCGCGACCAGCGCGACCAGCAGCACGACCGAGAGCGCCGCGGCGCCGCCCAGGTCGAACCGGAAGAACGCGTCGCGGTAGATGACCATGACCATGGAGACGGTGCTGTTGTCCGGCCCGCCGTTGGTGAAGATGAAGAACTGGTCGAAGGCGAGCAGGGAGCCGGTGACGCTGAGGATGAGCATCAGCGCGAGGGTGGGGCGCAGCAGCGGAAGCGTGATCCTCGTGAAGATCTGCCACCGGTTCGCGCCGTCGGACCGGGCCGCCTCGTAGACCTCCACCGGGATCGACTGCAGGCCGGTGAGCAGGATCAGCATGTTGAACCCGGCGAAGCGCCACAGCACCAGCGCGATCGTGGAGAACAGCGCCATGTTCGGGGTGCCGGTCCACTTCACCGGCTCGTCGGTGACCCCCAGTGCCCGCAGCAGGGGGTCGACCGGCCCGAAGTCGTTGTTGAGCATGCCGTAGAACAGCAGGGCCGCGGTGGCGAAGCCGACCGCGCCCGGCAGGAAGAACGCGGTGCGGAAGAAGCCCACGCCGGGCCTGCGCTCCTGCACCAGCAGGGCCAGGCCGAGTGCCGCCGCCGACAGCAGCACGGTGACGATGGCGGTGTACTTCAGCGTGAAGCCCACCGCGTCGAGGAAGAGCGGATTTTCGGTGATCTTGAGGTAGTTGTCCGGCGCGTTGAACGTGGCCGGGCCGAGCAGCGGCCAGCGGTTCAGCGACATCCAGACGACGAGCACCAGCGGTGCCACGAAGAGGGTGACGACGATGACGGCGGTCGGGGCGGCGTACAGCCAGCCCTGGGCCCGCCGCCCGCGCCACCGCGGGGGTGGCGCCGGGACGGATCCCCGCGCCACCCTCCGCCGCGTTCCGGTCAGGGTCATGATCACTGCTGCAGTGACTTGGTGATCTCGGCGTTGAGCGGGCCGACCTTGCCGGCGTCGCCGAACAGCGCCTCGCGGGCCAGGCGGAGCCAGGGCCCCTGCGGGTCGTTGAAGGTCTGCCCGAAGCGCAGCGCGTACGGCGTCTGCCCCTTGGCGACCATGGAGTTGATCAGCACCACGCGCGGGTCCTCGGCGGAGTACTTGTTGTTCGACAGGTCGGTGCGCGCGAGCACGTCCTTGTTCTTGGCCATGATCTCGACCTGCGCCTCGTCGGAGACCGTCCAGGACAGGAACTCCCAGGCCGCGTCGGCGTTGGAGGTGGTGGAGGAGATGCCGACCGAGTCGCCGCCCACGAAGGTGGACTCGCCGCCGTCGGGACCGGCGATCGGCGCGACGCCGACCCTCATGTCGGCGGGCATCGAGCCGAGCGTGGTGGAGGGCATCGGCATGACGCCGATCTCGCCCTTGGGGAAGAAGCCGGTCCAGGTGGGGCCCTGCTCCTCCTTGGTCGTCGGGCCGGTCACGCCCTTGTCGTGCAGCCCCTTGTAGATCGCGAAGACGTCGGTCATCGGCGGCCTGTCGCTGAGCGAGGCGGTGCCCTCGGGGTTCATCACCTGGCCTCCGGCGGCCCAGACCGAGGGCCAGAAGGTGAAGACGTAACACCCGCCGCAGTTGCCGCCGAAGAACGTGCCGTGCACCTTGCCGTCCTTGCCGAGCTTCTCGTCGACCGTGGTGGCCTGCTGGGCGAACTCCTTCAGCGTGGTGGGGCCCTTCTCGGGGTCCAGGCCGGCCTTCTCGTACAGGTCCTTGTTCCAGAACCAGACCGACAGGTCCAGCGTGTGCGGCAGCGTGTACCGGCGTCCGTCCTGCGTGCCCAGCCTCATGTGGCCGGGCGCCAGGGAGTCCTTGTACGGCAGCGCGGCGATCCGGTCGGTGATGTCGAGGAACAGCCCCTGGGAGGTGTAGTTGGGGACGAAGATCACGTCCGCGGCGAACACGTCCGGCAGTTGCTTGGCGCCCGCCGCCGCGGCGATGCGCGGCTGGTAGTTGTCGGTGGGGACGACGGTCAGCTTCACCTGGTTCCTGTGGCCGCTGTTGTAGGCCTTGACCAGGCGCTCGCTCTGCGCCTGCGTCGCGGCGCGGGTCCACATGGTGATCGTGACCGGCTCCGCCGAGGCGGGCGCGGCCTGCTCGCTCCCGCTCCCCCCACAGGCGATCATGGGGGCCAGCGCCAACAGCATGACGGCGGCACCGGCGGCACGCGCGCGTGGTTGCATGGTCCTCTCCTCTTCCGGCATCCCCCGCGACGCACGAAATAGAAATAAAAGGTTTTCGGAAACGTAAAAGAAACGCGAGGGCGTGTCAACACCCGCTGGCCAGTTGGGCGACATGAGGTAATCTCAGGGGGTTCTGCCAGGCGGTCGTCCGGGGTCGCGGGGACAGGCACGGGGAAAAGGATTTCGTCAAGATGACGGGCAGGCGGTCGCGTTCGGTGACCATAAGCGATGTGGCCTCGCTGGCCGGGGTGTCGATCGCCACCGTGTCCAAGGCCCTCAACGGCAAGGACAACGTCCGCCCCGACACCCGCCGCCGGGTGCTGGAGGCGGCCGAGCAGCTCTCCTTCCGGCCCAACGCGCTGGCCAGGAACCTGCTGACCGGGCAGAGCCGCACGGTCGGCCTGCTCACCAGTGACAGCGTCGGCCGGTTCGGCATCCCGGTCCTGCTCGGCGCGGAGGACGCGTTCGGCGCCGGGGAGATGGCCGTGGTGCTGTGCGACGCCCGCGGCGACGCCATCCGCGAGCAGCACCACCTGCGGATGCTGCTGTCGCGTCGCGTCGACGGCCTGATCGTCGTGGGAGGGAGCACCGACCCGCGCCCCTCCATCAGCCGCGAGCTCCCGATCCCGGTGGTGTACGCCTACGGCCCGTCCGACGACCCCGGCGACGTGTCGTTCACGCCGGACGACGTGGGCGGGGCCGTGCTCGCCGTACGGCACCTGCTGGCCACCGGGCGGCGCAGGATCGCGCACGTCACCGGGCCCACGCACTACAAGGCGGCGGCCGACCGGGCCGAGGGGGCGCGCCGGGCGCTGGAGGAGGCCGGTCTCGAACAGGCCGGCGAGACCCTGTTCGGCGCGTGGTCGCAGCGCTGGGGGCGGCAGGCCGCCGAGATGCTGCTGCTCACCCAGCCCGGCCTGGACGCGGTGTTCTGCGGCAGCGACCAGATCGCCGCCGGTTTCATGGAGATCGCACGCGAGCGTGGCCTGCGCCTGCCCTCCGACGTGGCGGTGATCGGCTACGACAACTGGGAGGTGCTCTCGGCCGAGACCAGGCCGCTGCTGACCAGCGTGGACCCGAACCTGGAGCGGCTGGGGCACACGGCCGCGCAGCACCTGTTCGCCGCCATCGACGGCCAGGCGGCCCCGGGCGTGCACTCCATGCCGTGCCGCCTGGTGATCCGGGAGTCCACCGCGCCACCCGCGCCGCCCGCGCCGCCTGAACGACAGTCCGGAACGTTCCCGTAGGCCTCGCCGGGAACGCGTCGGCCGGCCCGGACCCGAAGGTCCGGACCGGCCGGCGCCGGCACGGTGTCGTGCCGTGCGGTGTCGTGCGGTGTCGTGCGGTTGTCTCGCGTGTCGCGCGGTGTGAGGGTCAGAGACCGTAGCGACCCTTGAGGTGCCTCCACCAGTCGCGGAACATCCACTTGTCGAACTCGGTGATCCGGCTCGCGCTCCCGGCCTTCATGAGGAAGCCACCGACCCCGGTGGGCGTCCAGTCGTAGAAGTCGTCCAGGCCGAAGCTGTGGCCAATCTCGTGGAGCAGGATGTGCATGTCGGCGGCGTCGATGTTGTTCACGAAGTACTCGCTGCCGAGGCGCTGGCCCCAGTCACCACCCGCCCCCCCGCCCATGCCCGCGGTCAGCCACAGGGACATGTCGTAGTGGCGCGCGGCCCCGCCCGGACAGTTGGGGTACTGGCCGTTCTGGTTGAAGAACCGGCCGCAGGGCGGGGCGCACTGGGGCGCGTTCTCCCGGATGTCGTTGACGTAGACGTCCACGGAGTTGTCGCTCCACTGCAGGGTGGCGCGGTCGCGCACCGCCCAGCCGACCACCTTGACCGGGACCTCCGTGTACGGCCAGCCGTTGTGGCCGACCATCACGTCCATCCACTTCTTGAACTGCCGGGCGAGCGAGGCGTGGATCCGGTCGCGCAGGGCGGCCGAGACCGGCGCCGAGGAGTCCCAGCGCACGCAGTAGTTGATGCTCCCCCGGTTGGCCATGATCTGGTCCCAGCCGAAGTTGCGGAAGACCGTGGGGCCGGGGTTGTAGGTGCTCTCGACGTGCTGCCAGACCTGGTCGAGGGGGGTGACCAGGTTGGCGGGCGGGGTCCAGCCGCTGGTGCCGCCGCCGTTGCCCGGCGACTCGGTGGAGTACGCCTTCACCTCCAGCAGGCCGACCGAGGCCGCGCCGCTCTGCAGCACCACGCGCAGCCGGGCGGAGGACACGCTGTTGAAGACGACCTTGTTGTAGGCGTTGACCGCCGTGGGGTAGCCGCTCGCGCCGGCGACGTCGGCGTAGGAGCTCCCGTTCCAGTACTGCAGCTTCCACGAGGCGGGCACCCGCACGCCGCCGTTGTCGTCGAAGAAGTACACCTGCGCCGAGCGCAGCGTCTGGGGCTGGCTCCAGGTCAGCTCCGCCCACTGGGTGCCGGTCTCGGGCCAGGTGCCCCAGCGCGGGTTGGCGGTGTCGTTGGAGCTCGGGGGGTCGATGTCATCCTTGATCGCCGCGACACTCTCCCAGGAGGAGGTGTAGGAGGCGCTCGCCGTGGCGGAGACCGCCAGGTTGCCGTCTCCGGGGGCCGCGGCGGCCAGTGCGTCGGCCGGGGACATCAGCAGGCCGAGGATCAGGGCGGGCAGGGCCGCCGTCCACCATCGTCTTCCCATCTGCACGAACCTCCGTGGGGGGTCGGGTGTCGAACGCGGGGAGTGCGTGTCACCTCGTCGTCCTCCTGTCGGCGCCTACGGGTTTTGTTAGCGCTAACAGAAACCGTTTAATCAACGGTCAGAGAGCCGAAAGATCTCATGTCACGACAAGGTTTCCCAGAGTGTTGAGGATGCGAAAAACCCTGTCAAGCCCCGCCTCGCGCGGCCGTCGGGACCTCGCGGGCCCGCGCGGCCGGGACCCGTCCGGGATTCCCGGCCTCGGGGCCGTTCCCGGGCGGGCGGTGGAACGTGCCCGCCGGGGTCTCCCGCGGACGGCCGGGCGATGGCCGCGCGGCGTTCACCTCCCGCAGGGCGGCACCCGCGGGGGCGGGCGGGGGCGGACACGCGCGTGCTCCCCCGGTGGTCCTTCCACCGGGGGAGCACGCCGGGCGGCCCGCCGGTCCCCGTGATCGGGGACCGATGAAACTTTCACGCCGGGGAGGGCCCGCCGCCCGTGATCACGAAGCGGAGCCGGCTCCTCGGCGATCACGGGGCGGGGACCGGTTCCCCGTGATCGCGGGACGGGACGACCTCCTCCTGATCGCGGAGGAGGCCGCCCCTGTCGCGGCAGGAGGGGGTCCGGTGGTCGCGGAGGGTGCCGGCCCCGCGTGACCACCGGGAGGGATCAGTTCCTCGTGATGACGAAGCTCGACCCCGGTTCCTTCACGATGTCACCGTCGGCCGAGCCGCTGATCGTGACGTTCGTCAGCGTCGCGTTGCCCCGGGCGCCGCCCATGGCCAGGATCCCTGCGCCGTTGTTGGACTTGGTGATCCTCACGTTGGTGATCGCGACGTTCGGCATGTTGCCGCCGCCCGTCTTGAACTGGATGCCGTCGTAGGTCGAGTCGTGGATGTCGGTGTCACGGATGGTGACGCCGGTGATGTCCTTGGTCGACGGGAACAGCGTGATGGCGCCGAACTCCTGGTCCTCGTTCCAGAAGACGCCGCCGCTCCGGTAGATCCCGTTGTTGGCGAGCAGCGTGGTCCCCGAGAAGGGCAGCGGGCTGTGGTCGGTCGCCAGCATGATGCCGGGGTAGTTCATCGTGTCGTAGATCAGGTTGTTCTCGGCGGAGTTGTCGTACCCGCCGTAGATCGCGATGCCGTTCGCCCGCCAGGGGAGCTGGACGGTGTTGTTGACGAAGTGGTTGTCGTGGGTGTTGTCGACGACCTGGTCCTTCACGGCCTGGTTGGCCCAGATCGCCAGGGCGTCGTCGCCGGTCGTGCGGAACGAGGAGTTGAACACCTTCGAGTTGCGCGTGCCGTTGGTGAAGTTGATGCCGTCGGCGTAGGTGTTGCGGATGCGCATGCCGCTGAACAGCAGGTTGTCGCCGGGACCCCACAGGGCCGGGATGTTGTCGTAGTCGCGGCCGACCCAGGCGCCCACGTTGGCGTGCTCGATCCACACGTTGGTGATCTTCGTGTTCTGGCCGAACCGGCCGTTCAGGCCCACGCCACCCTCGTCGTTGCCGTCCCCGCCGCGGATGCGGCCCGAGCCGAAGATGGCGATGTCGGAGATCTGGGTGTTGCTGTCGATGTCGAAGCCGAAGTTGCCCTCGTGCGGGTGGTTGATGCCGCCCACCGCGTCCTGCGGCTCGGTCAGCGTGTAGAGCCGGGAGTGCCACATGCCCGCGCCGCGGATGGTGACGTCCCTGATGCCCACCTGGTTCCACTGACCCCGGTTCAGCGGGTCGTCGGTGAGGATCTTCTTCTCCTGGCGCCACTGCCCCGCCGGGATCCACACGCAGCCGATGACGCCGTTCTGGTCGTCGGTCACCGCCCGCTGCAGGGCGGCCGTGTCGTCGAGCCCGTCGTCGGGGATCGCGCCGTAGGTGGTGATCGAGGTACATCCGGCCGGCTGGCTCGTCGGCGGCGCCACCTGCTCCAGGTCGATCAGGTCGATGATGTAGAACGAGGCCGTGTCGGAGGCGTCACGCTGCAGCCGGAACTTCGTCCCGGCCGGGTAGGTCTGCGAGAGCAGCGCGTTGGACTCGTCGAACAGCCGCCGGGCGTCGGCCTGGGGGGTGTTCGACAGCGCCTCGGGGCCGTCGGTGTCGCCGTACAGCCAGCTGTGGCGTGAGGAGAGCGTCAGCTTCCTGGAGAAGGTGCCGTTGACGTAGAGGCTGATGCTCGCCTCGATGCCGCCGCCGTTCGGGGCGTCGGGGATGGAGTTGCGCACCACGATCGAGTTGGACGGGGCCGTCGAGGTGAACTCGACGAACTGCCCGGTGCTGTTCAGCCGCACCGACTTGCGCCCGGAGGACTCGGTGGCGAAGTTGGTGTGCCCGAACGTGCGCAGCGGGTCGGCCTCCAGCAGCGTGCCCTGGTAGGTGGCGGCCTCGGCCTCGTACTCGGTCCACGGGACGGCGGCGCCGCGCCCGACCACGATGGCCTGCGAGAACGTGTTGTTGGTCTCGTTGGTCTCGGTGACGGTGTTCGTCGCGTCGGCGGTCGCGGTGAGCGTGGCGCCGCCGCTGACGGCGGTCCAGCTTCCGCTGACGGCCACGTTGGCGGTGGCGCCGGCGGCGATCGAGGGGGTCGTGGTGTTGAGCGTGGTGCTCCCCGCCGTCAGGCGGGTGACCGTGGCCGCGCCCGTCGCGGCGCTGCCGCGGTTCCGCACCGCCACGGTGAACGTGACGGACGCTCCGACGGCCGGGTTCGCGGGGTTGGAGGTGATGCCGAGCACCTGCAGGTCAGGGCCGGGGGCCTCGGTGACCACCAGCGGCGAGGACGCGGTGAGGGTGTTGTTGTCCTCGTTCCGCTCGGCGACCGTGTTGTCGGCGTCCACCCTGGCGACGACCGCGTAGCTGCCCGCGCCCCGGGTGCCGATGTTCTGGGTGACCGTGGCGCTCGCGCCGGCGGCCAGGGCGGGGATCGCGACGGTCGCCACCTGCGTCCCGGCGAGGGAGAGGGTGACGCTGTCGGCGGGAGAGGCGGCGTTGCCCGCGTTCCTGACCGTGGCCGACAGCGTGATCGCGCCGGTCTCGGTCGGGGCGGCCGGCGTCCACGACAGGTTCGTGACCGTGAGGTCGGGGTTCGGCGCGGGGGTGCCGAGGACCTGGAACTCGGCGACCTGCCCGCCGGGCGCGCCGCTGTTGGCGGTGAACCTCAGCTGGACGTCGGCGACGTTCGCGGACACGTCGATCCGTACCGTGTTGCCGGAGGCCGGGTCGAAGGTGCGGTTCGCCGCCGACGCCAGGTTCTGGTAGGTCGTGGCGTTCCGCTCGCGGCCCAGGACCTGGATGTTCTGCGTGCGGGGGCCCCAGGAGGGGTCGGGGTTGAGCCTGACGACGACCGCGTTGACGGAGGCGTCGGCCCCGAGCCTGACGGTCAGCGTGTTCGGGAACGCCCCTGAATTCGCCTCCCAGTAGGTGGCGGGGTTTCCGTCGTTCGCGTTGGCGGCGACGAAGTTGTGCACGTGGCCGGAGGCGGTGATCTCCTTGCCGGTCGCCAGGTTCGTCCCGGGGTCGCCGGTGCCGGTGCGGGTGACGGCGTTGCTCTCGGCCGAGCGGTTGCCCGCCGCGTCCCTGGCGCGCACCGTGTACGTCACGGTCGCCGACGCCGGCTGGGTGTCGGTGTAGGTCAGCACGGTGCCGACGCTGCCCCGCAGCTGCCCGCCTGCGTAGACGTCGTAGCCGGTGACGCCCACGTTGTCGGTCGAGGCGTTCCAGGTGAGCCTGATCTGACCGGCGGCCGGCTGGGTGAGGGCGAGGTTGCCGGGGGCCGACGGGTTCTGGGTGTCGCCGGTGCCGGCGGCGCCGTAGATCTCGAACTCGGAGATCTGCGCGGCGGGCCAGCCGGTGTTGGCGGTGACGTTGACGCGCCAGTACCGGTGGGTCGCGGCGCCGAAGCCGATCGTGACCGTGTTGCCGGTGGCCGGGTCGAACGTGTGGTTCGCCGAGGCCACGACCGTGCTGTAGGTGGAGCCGTCGGAGCTTCCCTGGATCGAGAGCGTCTGGGTGCGGGTCTGCCAGACGACCGGGGCGGGCACCTTCAGGACGACCCGGTCGACGCTCGTGGCGGCGCCCAGGTCGATTCGCGCCCATCCGGGGAAGGTGTTGTTGGCGCTCTCCCAGTAGGTGGACTGGTCGCCGTCGTTGACGGCCGACACCTCGTGGCCGGCCGTGGAGCCGGAGGCCTGGGTCGCCTTGCCCGGCGACAGGTTGGGGCCGGCCGCGGCGGAGGCCGGGACGGCCGCCCCCATCACCAGCAGGCCGGTCGCGACCACGGCCGCCACCAGCCTCAACGGTCCGTACGGCTTTCTCATCCGCGTTTCCTCTGTCTCTCGTCATGCACGACGGGGTCGGGGCGTGAAGGCGGACGCCCTCGGCGCTCACGGGTGGGGGGCAGGTGCACGGCTGCGGCGCGTCCCTGAGGAATTACGAGGAGAGTCAAAAAGACTGCATGTTTTTGTACAGTTTTTGCTTAGCGTTGGCCAAAGGTTACATACACGCTACGGGCGCGTCAACGGCCGGGAAACGGCTTTCTGACACCGTCCTGCCCGGGGAGCGAGGGGCCCGGCTCCGGCGCACCGCGCGCACCGGGCGGCGCGGACACCGGCCGGGGCATGACCTCCGGGGGCCGGTGCGCTCACGTGATCCGGACGCGCGCATCCGGCTTCTCCTCGTGGTCGTGGGTGACCCACGGCGACAAGGAGCGGCGGACGGCCGGGCACGGGGTCATCGTCGACGACGCCGTGGGCGGCTCACGCGCGTTCGGCCGCGCCGCCCTCCGCGCCCGCCTCGCGGGATCACGATCCCGCGACCACGGGAACCCGCGCCTCCGCGGCGGTGACCTCGCACCGGGACGGGCGGACCGGGGCCGCGGCCCGGAGACCGCGGCCCGCCGCCGGCACCGGGCCCGGCCACCCCGCCCGGGTGATCTCACCAGGACTTCAGGTCCAGGATCGCGGTGCCGTCGGTGATGCTCTTGACAGTCATGATTCGTTTGACCTGGTAGGCGTACTTATTTTCTCTCAACGGTTTTCCCGAGCACCACGTGCCGCCCCATCCGAACTCGAAGTACTCGTAGAAGCTGACCTTGCAGCCCGCACCGACGCTGAGGTCGACATATCCGTCGGGTGAGGCCCGGCGTACCACGATGTAGTCGGCGTACACCTTCTTTATCGTCAGGGTGGTCGTAGACTTGGAGAACTTGAGCTTGACCCGTTTGGACACGGCGATCTCGCACCTACCGTCGGAACAGGCCTTGTAGTTCGTACCGTTCCGGGCGCTCGGCCGTGTCGGGGTCGGAACGGGTTCGGTCACCGAACCGCCGGCCGTCGGGGTCGGGGCGGGCTTGGTCGCCGAACCGCCGGTCGGGGAACCGGTCGCGCTCTTCGAGGCGGCGGGCGACGCGCCCGCGGAACCGGCGCCGTTCACCTGGGCGCCGCCGCAGCCCGCCGAGACGACCGTCGTCATGAGTGCACATGCCGCGGCGGCCAGGAAACGGAACGTCAGAGGTGTCATGTCACCATGCTGCGCCGGTCTCACCGGGACCGGTCCCGGGACCTCATGGTCGGTGACGAGCATGTGACATGCATTACTCCCCCGCATGATCATTGTGCTGACTCACGCCAGGCCGCGTGTTCACACTCCGTCCGCCGGAGGCCGTTTCCACCCGCCTTTCGACGATTACCGTGTCGGCGATGTACTGATCGGTGATGTGACGGTTGACGGGCCTTGGCGGCCGAATCGGAATGGTTCACCCGACTGGATGAACGGCCGGCCCGCGTTGACGGGGATGATCGCGGCCTCTACCACGTGAGGGGGCCGACCCGTTGCCTTCCACGGTGACAGCGAGCACGTGAGGCAAGGTGCCGAACCTTTCCCGTCCCCGGGCGGCGCCGTCGCGGGCCGGGCGGGAGGAGCTCAGGAGTGGGGGCGTTCGTCCACCACCTGCACCAGCTTGCCGGTGCGCGGGTTCGTCACCAGGCCGGACGGCCGCACCCACTCGATCGACAGGGGGTGGATGAAGCCCTCGCCGGCGTGGTCGGGGTACAGCGGGCGGGCCTCGTGGACCGCGTCGACGAGCCTGCGGGTCAGCTCCGCCGGGGGCTCCCCGGCGCAGGCGTGGGCGAGCCGCAGCACCAGGCCGTCCTTGCCGTCCCAGCGGCGCTGCACCAGCTGCACCCCGGAAACGACCCGGTCCGGGTCGGCCGAGGCGAGCGCCGCGCGGACGTCCTCGGTCCTCATCGTCACCATCGCCACCCTGGCGCCCTCGATCGCCCTGCCGACCAGCCGGAACCGGCGACGGTCGTCGTCGACCCACTCGGCCAGGTCCCCGACCGGATACCGGATGACCGGCATCAGGGTCCGGAACAGGTTGGTGACCACCACGCGGCCCGGGACGCCGGGTGAGGTGATCGGCTCGCCGGTCACCTCGTCGACCAGCTCCACGATCGTGCGGTCGGGGAAGGCCTCGTGGACCCGCGGGTCGTCGCCCGGCACCGGGGCGCCGATCAGCCCGCCGTCCACCGACGCGTACCCGAGCGAGGCGATCACGGCCCGGGGAAAGGCCCCGGCCAGCCGGGGCCGCAGGTCGTCGAAGAGGAGGTCGCCGCCGAACAGCAGCAGCTCCACCGTGTCGGCCGCCTGGCCCCGGGCGCTCACCACGTCGGCCACCGCGCCGAGTTTCATCGGCGGGCCCGCCAGCACGTTGACGCCGAAGGTCGCGATCAGGTCGGCGACGTACTCGTTCGTCGTGGAGCCGCCCACGGGCAGCCGCACGTTCTCCACCGGGGCGTGGTGCAGGGCGTTCTCGATGTAGAGGAACCCCCCGTACAGTTCCCCTGCGAAGAACAGGTTCGCCACCCGGTGCCCCGGCCTCAGGCCGGCCCTGGCCATGCCGGCGCCGAACGCGGTCACCGAGTCCGCGTGCTCGGTGCGGGTCCACGGGGAGAACTTCGGCGCCCCGGTGGTGCCGCCGGAGGTGTACACGCCGGCGTCGGTCAGCGGCCCGGTCAGCAGCCGGTTGTCCGGCCACGTGTTCGCTGCCCAGAACGCCTTCTGGTCGATGATCGGCAGTTGGGTCAGGTCGGAGACGACGTCCGGCACGTCACGGTACAGCTCCGCGTAGAACGGGGAGTTCCGCCGGGCGAAGTCGATCAGGACGTGCAGTGGCTTGGCGGGCATGTGCTGCTCCCCTGTCTGGTCGGTGTGCCGGGCCGGCACCGTGGAATCGGAACGAGGCGCGGGCGGCGCGTGACGACGGCCGCCGTCATCGCGGCGGCCTCCCGGGGGTGCCGGAGACCGTCACGCTCTGCCCGCGGAACTCGGCGACGACCTCGCCCGAGGCGTGCCGCACGGTCACGTCGTACACGCCGCCCCTGCCGTACCGGACGCGCTCGGCCGCCTCGGCCACCAGGTCGTCGCCGGCGGCGGCCGGGCGCAGGAACGTCACCTGCGCGCTGTGCGCCAGCGTGACCGGGCCGTGGCTGTTGCAGGCGTAGGAGAACGCGGCGTCGGCGAGCAGGAACAGGTATCCGCCGTGGGCGATGCCGTGCCCGTTCAGCATGTCCTCGGAGACGCGCATGCTCAGCCGTGCCCGCCCGACGGTGACCTCCTCGACGGCGATGCCGAGCGCCCGGCAGGCCGGGTCCTGTTCGCAGGCGGCCGGGGACGGGTCCCTCTCCGCGCTCACGCCGGCCCCACCCCCCGCTCGGCGCCCTCGGCGCCCGCGATCCAGGTCCTGGCCAGGGCCTGGATCGCCGAACCGTCCGTGTCGGCGAGCTTGCGCGCCAGGTACTCGGCCACCCGGTCGCTGGTCGGGACGCGGAACGGCGGGTCCTCCGCGGTCAGCGCGCGCACCACCACCTCGGCCACCTCCCACCTCGTCTGGCTCGCCCCTCCCCAGCCGTGACCGACCACCCAGTCGAGGTAGTCGGTGAACGTCCGGGCGTACGGGCCGGAGGCGGCCCGGATCGTCTCCCGGTTGATGTCGGGGAAGTAGCCGAACCGGGTGTCGCGCACGAAGCCGGGCACGACCACGCAGACCTTCACGCCGTGCTCGGCCGCGACCGGCGCGAGGCTCTCCATGAAGCCCTCGACGGCGAACTTGGCCGCCGCGTACGCCTCGTTGAAGGGCTGGCCGACGACCCCGTGGACGCTGCCGACGCTCAGCAGGCGGCCCCCGCAGGCGCGCAGCAGCGGCATCGCGGCGCGGCTCACGGCGACGACCCCGAAGAAGTTCACCTCCAGGTTGGCCCGCAGGGCCCGCGTCGTCGACATCTCCATGGTGGGGTCGAAGTTGGAGATCCCGGCGTTGTTGACCACCGCGTCCAGCCGCCCGTAGGTCTCGCGCACCCCCTTCAGGCAGGTGGCGACGGACTCCTCGTCGGTGACGTCGAGGCGGCGGACGTCCAGCGTGACCCCCGCCTCGTCGGCCGCCTCCCGCAGGGCGTGCGCCCCGTCCGGATCGCGTAACGTCGCCACCACGGTGAACCCGGCCCCGGCCGCGGTGACCGCGGTGGCCAGGCCGATGCCCGACGACGTCCCCGTGATCAGCACGGTCCTCCGCCGCGCCGTCATGCCGTGCTCTCCGAGGGTTCCGGCTCGGGCCGCCGTCCGGCCTCGTCGAGCAGCGGCTGGATCCTCGTCGCCGGCAGGAACGACAGGGCGGCCAGCAGGGTGCCGGCGACCATCACCACCCTGGTCGCGTCGAGCACGCCGAGGTCGTCGGTCAGCAGGGTGACCCCCAGGCCGCCGAGGAAGGCGGCCAGCGGGATCACCCCCCAGGTGGCGGTGCGGAAGGCCGCGTGCGTCACTCCCTGGTTGTCGGCCGCCATCCGCGACTGCCGGATCGGGGCGCTGCAGACGTTGATGCACGACATGAAGAAACCGTAGAACCCGATGGTCATGCCGATCACGAGCGCGGGCGGCAGCGCGGGCGCGGCGAGGACGCCCAGGCCGGCCAGGCAGTGCAGCAGCAGTGCCCACGCCATGGTCCGCCCCAGGCCCAGCCTGCCGGCGATCCTGGGTGCGACGAGCGCGCCGAGCACCGCGCCGACCGCGGCCACCGACATCACCGCCCCGAACACGCCGACCGAGACGCCCAGGCCCTGGTAGGCGAGCACCGGCAGGACCGTGACGAAGATCGGCCCGCCCGAGTTCAGGATCACGGCGGCGACGATCACACGGCGCAGGACCGGGTCGGCCCAGTTCAGCTTGAACCCCAGGCCCAGCCGCGACAGCACCGAACCGTGCTGGACCGTCCTGGTTCCCCAGGATCGCATGGAGCGGAGGCAGACGGCGGAGATCAGGTACGTCGCCGCGTCCACGAGCAGCGCGGCCACCCCGAGCGCGTGGTACAGCCCCGCGGCCACCGAGGGGCCGGCCACCTCGGACACCGTCCTGCTGCCCTCCAGGCGCGAGTACGCCCCGACCAGCCGGTCCTGCGGCACCGCGGCGGGCACGGCCACGAGGTACCCGACGTTGAAGAAGATCGTGGCGCCGCTGATCAGCGCCACGCAGGCGAACAGCACCGGTGTCGACAGCACCCCCAGCCAGTAGGCCACGGGCATGGCCAGCACCGCCGCCAGCCTCACCAGGTCGCACATCACCAGGGTCAGGCGCTGGTCCCACCGGTCGACCAGCACGCCGGCGATCGGTCCCAGCAGGGGGATGCCGAGGTACTGGGCCATGGCCACGACGCCCACCTCGAACGGCGAGGCGCCCAACGCGAAGATCATCAGGGCGGGCACCACGAACACCGTGATCCGGTCCCCGAGGAGGCTCACCGTCTGGCCGCCCCAGAGCAGGTTGAACTCCCGGCCCGTGGAGCCCGTGGAGCCCGTGGAGTTCGAGCCCGGCGGCCTCACCGCTCCTCCCGTACGACGAAGGCCGCGGTCTTCCCGGTGCGCTCGTTGCCGACCAGCGCGTCGACGACCTCCACCCGGAACGATCCGGGGTCGTGCTGGAAGGCCGTGCTGATCGTGAACGTCGAGGACATCAGGTCCGCGCGCAGTCGTCCGGCCAGGTCCGGCGGCGCGTCCCGGTCGGTGAGCAGCAGCACCTCCACGGTGGACACCCGGCCCCGCCGCTCGGTGATCAGGACCTGCGCCCGGGAGACGCCGGGTTCCCGCTCGGCCCGCTCGACGACGTCGTCCACGTGCAGCCCCAGCCCGCGCACCTGCACCACCGAGTCGCGGCGGCCCAGGACCCGCATCGCCCTGCCGTCCCGGCCGCACCCGCACGTCACGAGCCGGCCCGCGTCACCGGTCCGGTACCGCAGCACCGGGTTGAGCATGTCCGCATCGAGGGTGGTGAAGTCCAGCAGTTCGTCCTCGCCCACGTGCACGAGCTGGGACGGCAGGGGGTGGAAGACGTCCGGCGGGCAGTCGGGGGTGTTGGTGCCGACGACCCAGGTCTCGGTGCTGCCGAACATGCCCCAGCGGCGCGCCCGCGGCGCGACCTCGGCGAGGTCCTCGTCGAGCTGCGGGTGCCACGCCTCCCCGAGCCAGAGCACCTTGCGCAGCGCGGGAAGGCGTGTCCCGGCCGCCCGCGCGTGCGCGAACCACAACCGCAGCACGCTCGGCGTGCCGCCGAAGGCCGTCACGCCCCTGGCGGCGAAGAACGCCAGCCAGTCGCCGTACTCCTCCCTGCCGACCGAGCCCAGCGCGATGACGTCGCACCCGGACAGGTCGGCGAAGGCGGCGGCCAGGAAGTGGGCGCCCCACATGCGGCCCGCGCCCCAGCCGTTGACGAAGACGTCGTCCCGCTCCAGGGGGCGCCACTGCTCGTACACGCCCTCCATGTAGAAGCCGGTGGGGGCGTGGCCGACCTTGGGCGCGCCGGTGCTGCCGCCGCTCTGGAAGATCCAGGTGGCGCCGCGCTCGGCCTTCGGCCTCAGGTGCGCCAGGGCCACGTTCAGGTCGTCCTTCACCAGCACCGGCAGGGCGGCGACGTCCCCCAGCGTGAGCACCTTGTCGTGGCCGGCGTACCGGGGGGCGAGCTCCGGCACGCTCCGGAGGCGCTCCAGGGACCGCCGGGAGACGTCCAGCCTCGGCTCGGCCGCCTCGGGCGGCAGCGAGAACGACTCGGTCGTGTCGCCGCCGGGCGGCGGGGACGATCCGGTCGTGTCGCCGCCGGGCGGCGGCGGGGACGATCCGGTCATGTGATCACCAGCTTTCAATGGTCGTGTCCGCGGCGCCCGCGGCCAGCCACCGGGCGTGGGCGTCGCGGTAGGCGATCCAGCGCGCCCGGGTGATGTCCCGCTGGAGCGTCCGGTCCGGGTCGCCGTAGTCGGGGGCGATCACGCCGTCGGGTTCGAGCTCGGAGAACCAGAAGCGCTCGCCGTCGAACAGGAAGTCGACGCAGAAGAACGGGACGGGCACCTTGCGGTAGAAGTACGCCGTCGCCTCCGCGAGCTCGGCGGGGACCGGCGGGAACTCCATCGTGGCGCCGCGGCTGGCGTTGGCGACCGGCGAGCCGGGCTCGGGGATCCGCTTCATGACGGCGTACGGCTCGCCGTCGACGACGTAGACCCGGTAGTCGACCGTGCCGTCGCCCAGGTAGGGCTGGATGACGAGGGTGGTGTCGCCGCCCTGCGCCAGGCTGGCGAGCCCCCGGATCTCCTCGGCGTCGCGGGCCAGGTTCACCCCGCCGCCGCCGCACCATCCCGCCGGCTTGACGATGGCCGGGTAGGTCAGGTCCTTCAGCGCCACCTCGTACAGGTGCTTGCCGATGTCCCGCCCGGTGCCGATGCGGAGCGTGGGGATCGGCGGGACGGGCGAGTCCCTCAGGTGCAGGATCGTGGCCAGCTTGTCGTTGGCGACGGCCGACAGGCCCGGCGGGAACGACAGGTAGAAGCCGGCCTTCTCCAGCACCGCGTACAGCGCGTACTGGTTGAAGATGTCCATGGACTGGTACGGCAGCGAGTACAGCGCGGTGATGAAGAGCGTGTCCTCGGGGGTGACGAGCTCGTCGTCCACGTGGACGCGCGGCCGTCCCGGCCCCAGGTGGTCGACCGTCACGGCGTCGGGCGCGTGCCTGGTCCAGCTCAGGCCGAGCTCGGCGGCCACGTCGGCGTAGACGTCCCAGAAGAAGTCGTGCCACATCGCGGTCGCCCGGCTCGACTCCCTGTCGGGGAAGATCCAGCACATGCGGCGCAGCGTGCTCTCGGTGGCGGGGGCCGCCGGGGTCGCGGGGGTCATGCTCGTCCCTCTCCTTCGGTCCACCAGCGGCGGCCCGGCTCGGGCAAGGTGTCGATCGGGTCGTAGAAGGGGAACCGGCGGTCCGGGGAGCCGTCGCGGCCGAGTCCCGTCCCGTGGTTCCCGGCCCAGTAGGAGATGCCGCGTTCCCGGTCGTACTCGACGACCTGGTGCACCCAGCGTTTGCCGGCGTAGGGCACGTCGCACACGACGCGCGGCGTCGCGTAGCCCGGCAGGTAGCCCATGATGGCCTCCTGGAGCCGCTGGGCCTGGTGGACCGGGACGCGCCAGTGCTCGGCGTTGGGGATCATGTCGCAGAGGTAGAGGTAGTAGGGCAGGATGCCCGCCTCGCCCTGGAGGGCGAAACACAGGTCCAGCAGGTCGGCCTGGGTGGTGTTCACCCCCCGCAGGAGCACGCCCTGGTTGCGCACGTCCCGCACCCCCGCGTCCAGCAGGGCCCTGGCGGCCTCGGCCACCAGCGGCGTCACCGACCGGGCGTGGTTGGCGTGGGTGTGCACGGCCAGGTTCACCCCGCGGCGGCGGGCGAGTCCGGCGATCCGGGCCATCCCCTCGAGCACCGCGGGCTGGAGCCAGTGCTGCGGCAGGCCGACCAGCGCCTTGGTCGCCAGGCGGATGTCGCGTACGGACTCCAGTTCCAGCAGCCGCAGCACGAACGTCTCCAGCCGGGGCCAGGGCACGTTGGCCACGTCGCCGCCCGAGACCACCACGTCCCGCACGCCGGGCGTGCGCTTGAGGTAGTCCAGCATCAGCTCCTGCCGGTCGATCGGCTTGAGGGCGAGCCTGGTCTTGACGACCTGCGGGGTCGAGGTGCCGACCAGGTCCATCCGGGTGCAGTGCCCGCAGTACTGGGGGCAGCTGGACAGCAGCTCGGCCAGGACCTTGGTCGGGTAGCGGTGGGTCAGCCCCTCCACCACCCACATCTCCGCCTCGTGGAGCGAGTCGCGTCGCGCGTGCGGGTGGCTGGGCCAGCGCGGGTGGCGGTCCGAGCGCACCGGCAGCATGTACCGGCGGACCGGGTCGGCCATGAACGCCTCCGTGAAGGAGGCGGGGTCGCTCTCGGCGTGCGGCACCATCACGTTGAGCATCTGCGGCGGGATCAGCGTGGACATGGTCGCGAACCGCTCCGCGTCGGCCGCCAGGTCGGCGTAGAAGGAGTCCTGGAGCAGGTCTCCCATGACGGCGCGCAGCTGCCCGGCGTTCTTGACGCAGTGGGCGCGCTGCCATCGGGCGTCGCGCCACTGCGCGTCGTCGACGCCGCGCCAGCCCGGTAATCGCCGCCAGTCCGGCTCGACGAGCGGCCGGCGCGCGTAGGCGTACGGCCGGTGGGGGGCGTCGGCGCTCATCCCGTGAACATCGTCGCGTGCCGGGTGCGAAGCTCGCGCTTGAGCACCTTGCCGGTGGGGCCGAGGGGGAGGTCCTCGTCGGTCCGCGCGACGACCACCGCGTCGAGCGTGGCCAGGCCCGCGTCGGTGAGGGCCTTGTTGGCCCTCTCGCGCACGTCGTCGGCGGTGACGTCGCCGGCGTCGGCCTGCAGCCGCACCACGGCGATCGGGCGTTGCCCCTCCCCCTTCTCACCGGGGACGCCGATGACCGAGCAGTCCTGGACGAGGGCGTCGCAGTCGGCGATGAGGACCTCCTCGACGGGCAGGCTGTAGACCGGCCCGTCGCGGGTCTCGATGACGTCCACGGTCCGGTCGAGGTGGTAGAAGTTGCCCTCGGCGTCCCGGTGGGCCACGTCGCCGGTGAGCCAGTAGCCGTTGAGCTCGAAGCTGCGGGTCAGCCTCGGGTCGTTCCAGTACCCCGGGGTGATGGAGGGCGCCATCACCGCCAGCAGGCCCACGGTGCCGTCGGGGACCTCCTGGCCGTTCCCGTCGAGCACCGCGGCCTTGATCACCGCCTCCTGGGCCTTGCCCACGCAGCGGTCGTCGCGCGGGGTCTCCGGCGTGGTCACCTGGCCGAAGAGCGCCATCCCCATCTCCGAGGAGCCGAGGCCGTCGACGAACTGGGAGCCGGGGAGCGGTTCTCCCGCCGCGGCGCCGCCCGGGACCAGCCACGGCCTGATCAGGCCCGCGGGCCGCTCGCCGAGCCGCACCAGCCGTCTGATGTGCCCGTGGTGGGCGCTGTCGCCGGTGTTGAACCAGGAGTGGACCCTCGCCGCCCCCTTGACCGGGAGCTCCCCGGTGGCGAGCTCGACGAACGTCCGGGGGAACGAGGCCACCATGGTCGGCTGGAACACCTCCATGACCGGCTCCACGACCGCGCGCCGCCAGTCCGACATGATCACGGTCGGCAGTCCGAGGAGCACCGCGGTGAGGAAGTAGCTGAGCCCGCCCGCGTGGGTGTGCGGCATGAGGGACATCAGCCTGTCGTACGGCTCGGCGGGGAAACGGAGCATGCGCGGCTGCTTGCCGTCCCAGAACTGCCGGTGGCCCAGGATCGTCGACTTGGGGGTGCCGGTGGTGCCGGAGGAGTGGATCAGCGCCACGACGTCGTCGGGGGCGTGCCGGTAGGGGTACTCGCCGGGGAGGGCGGCCACGTCGGCGTCGTGGGCCCTGACCTCCGAGGCCGGGACGACGAAGCGCGGCCTGTTCCGGGGTCCGTCGCGGTAGGCCGGCCGCAGGCGGGTCGGGTCGTCGGCCACGACGCCGACGACACCGACGTGGTCGAGGTAGCGGACCATGGTGTCGAGCCGCATCGCGTCGTTGATCATCGCCGGTACGGCGCCGAGCGCCGTGAGCGCCAGGAAGTGCAGCAGCGGCTCCAGCCCCTCCCCCACCACGACGCCCACCGGGTCGCCGGGCCGTACGCCGTTGGCCCGGTACCAGGTGGCGTAGCGGTCCCGCAGGGCCGCGAGGTCGATCAGGCTGTGGCCGCGCAGCACCACCTGGCCGCGGTGGTCGGTGTGGTGGGCGTAGACGAACGGCACCCCGCGGTGGGGGTTGGTCTCCAGGGCGTACCGCAGGAAGTTCCCCGCGCCGAGCTCCGGCTCGGTCATCAGCGATCGCCGGACCGGCAGTGGCGCGATCGAGGTGGGGTCAGGCATGGACGTCCCTCCGTCTGTACGTTGCGATGATCTCCTCGGCCGCCCGGTGCCCCGATCGGACGGCTCCCTCCATCAGTCCGAAGAACTCCACGCTCGTCTCGGTTCCGGCCCAGTGCACCCGCCGGTGCGGGGCCGTCAGGTGCGGGCCGAGCCGCGGCCAGTCCCCCGGCCCGAAGAGCGCCGCGTAACATCCCCGGCTGTAGTCCTCGCCGATCCAGTCGGTGACGTGGAACCCGATCGGCGGCGGCAGGCCGGGGAAGAGCCGCGCGGCCTGGGCGACCGCCCGCTCACGCCGCTCGCCCTCACCCAGCCGCGCGAACCGGTGCGCCTCCCCGCCGGTCACGAATCCGGTCAGTACGCCCACCGTCCCGTCCGCGGGCGAGTCGTCCACGGTGGACAGCAAGGGGCCCCGCGCGCTGACCGACCAGCCCGACAGCCCGTGCTCCCGCCAGACGGGCGCCGGGTACACCAGGTGCACCTTCACCGCGCAGCCGGGCGCGGTGCGCTCGGTGGAGCGGGGTGCGGGCAGGGCGGGGCCGTGGTCGATCGTGTCGGCCAGCGACGGCGGCACCGCGACCACCACGGCGTCGGCGCGCAGCGACCCGGCGCGGGTCGTCACGGTCACGCCGTCGTCGTCCTGGTGGATCGCGCGCACCGGCTCGTTCAGGTACACCCGGATGCCCGGTCCGGCGGCCAGCCGCTCGCACAACCGGTGCGCCCCGCCGGCGATCCGGTGCTCCTGCGCACCGCCCTCGAACGCGTTCAGGTAGCGGATCCCGCCCCCCGAGCGGAGGTAGAACGCCATGTGCAGGACGGACACGTCCGCCGGGTCGGCGGCCATCATCTCGCCGAGGAACAGCGGGAAGAACAGCCGCGCGTCCGGGTGGCGCAGGTGCTCGCGCGCCCACTCGGCCGCGGTGAGCGTGTCGAGGCGGGTGGCGTCCGCCGACGCCCACGGGGCGTCCGCGCCCACGGTGCGGACCAGCTCGTCCAGCGCGTCGAACATCTCGCCGAGCGCGACCGCGGACAGCGGCGGGAACCGGCCGGGCCGGGTGAGCTCGCCGTCGCCGAGCGCGAAGCGGCTGTCGCCGGCCACGGTGGCCGGCGTCGTCCTCAGGCCCAGCTCGCCCATCAGGGCGATCAGCGCGGTGTGCCGGTCGCCCAGGTACGCCGCGCCGGCGTCCACCCAGCCGCCGGGCTCGACCTCGATGCCGCGCGTGCGGCCGCCGACCCGGTCGCGCGCCTCGAGGACGGTGACCTCGACGCCGCGCGCCGCCAGGCCGGTGGCGGCGGTGAGGCCCGCCAGCCCGGCCCCGACGACGACGACGCTCACGTCAGGCTCGCGATCTTCTTGCACAGGGCCTCGGGGGTCGGCGCCTCCAGGAAGTCGTCGAAGTCCAGCTCCACGCCACAGGCGCGCGCGACCGCGCTCAGGACACGGGTGGCGAGCAGGGAGTCCCCGCCCATGACGAAGAAGTCCGAATCCGCACGGACCCCATCGTTTTCAAGAACACGTCGAAATATGTCGGATAAATCCTCTACGTCCATAAAATGCCCCTCTCAGGTGGTGGTGGACGCGTATCGCCGGTGTGAACCCGCCCGGTCGACCTTCCCGCCGGTCGTGTGGACGAGCTCCGGCACGACGGTGACCCGGCCGGGCACGAGATGAGCCGGGAGGCGGTCGCGCAGGTGGTTCAGGACGTCCTCGGCCAGCGTCACGGCGCCGTCGGGCGAGCGCGGCACGACGTAGGCCGCGAGCGTCGTGTGGTCGCCGACGGTGACCCCCGCCACCGCCACGGCGGCCACGCGGGGGTGACCGGTGATCTGGGCCTCCACCTCGGTCGGGTTCACCCGGACGCCGCGCACCTTGAGCTCGTGGTCGAGCCTGCCCTCGTGGACGAGCAGGCCGCCGGGCCCCCGGCCGACCCGGTCACCGGTGCGGAAGTACCGCTCGGGGCCGGCGCCGAGATCGATCTCGACGAACCGTTCCGCGTCCGCGTCCGGCCTGTCCCCGTACCCCAGCGCCAGCGACGGGCCGCCGACGAGCAGCTCGCCCTCCTCGCCGAGGTGCTGCAGGACATGGGGCAGGGGGCGTCCGATCGGCACGCGTTCCCCGGCCCCCCACGGCGCCGGCCGGGGTGCCGCCAGGGGGCCGCCCAGGTCGACGGCGTGGGTGACCAGCGTGGTCTCCGTGCACCCGTAGGTGTTGACCAGGCGGATCGCGCCGGTGTCGAGCGCGCACCAGTCCGCCAGCCGGACCGGGTTGACCGCCTCCCCGCCGACGACGACCGTCCGCACGGACGCGGGGAGCGTCGCCGGCTCCTCCACCAGGTGGCGCACCAGCTCGTGCCAGAACGCCGAGGGGAGGTCCAGGACGGTGACCCGCTCGGCCTCCAGCATCCGCAGCATCCGCCGGAAGGACCCGGAGTGGGCGTGGTCGTGGAAGACCAGCGTCGCGCCCGTGGTGAGCGTGGGCAGGATCTCCTCGAAGCAGGTGTCCCAGTTCAGCGACGCGAACTGCAGCACGCGGTCCGCCGGGGTGAGGCCGAACAGGTCCCGCAGCGCGCCGACCGCGACGGTGACGGCCCGGCGCGGGGTGACCACCGGTTTCGGCTCCCCGGTGGAGCCGGAGGTGAACAGGATGTAGGCCGGATCGCCGGGATCGCCGGCGGCGAAGGGCTCCGGCCCGGTTCCGGACGTGCCCCCGGGAGCGTCCACGACCTCGGCGAGGCCGGGAAGCTCCACCGCGCGCGTCCCCGGCGGCAGGGACGTCTCCCGCCCGGTGGTGAGCACCAGGCGGCATCCGCCCGCCGCGATGGACGCCCACCGCCTCGGCTCGGGGTACGCGGGGTCGACGGGGAGGTACGTACCGCCCGCGGCCAGCGTGCCGAGCAGGCCGGCCACGGTGGCCGGCGACCGCGACGTGACCACCCCGACCACTCCGGGATCCGGGCCGAGCCGCCGGGCCGTGGCACGCACCCACGTGTCGAGTTCGGCATAGGTGAGGGATCGGCCGTTGTGCGTGATCGCCGGTCGGTCCGGATTCCGGCTGACCGTATCGGCGAATTCCGTTATCACGTCATGGTGCGGTTCGGGCACGGCCGCGCCTTCCTTGGATGCCATACCAAATGCCAGGGATGGTATACCAAGGGACGCTTTGTAACGAGATATTGAAATCGCCCTTATTTTAGCGAAGCATACTGGGGTAAGCCCGATTTCCGGTCCGCGCCGCAAACCCTAAAAACTCCCGCCGAAAAGTCCCACACCTACCCTGAGCTGCCATGACGGTATGGCCGTAAGCACGTCCGGGTACGCGCCGCCCGTAAAAGCATTGCCTCCGGACAGGGAGCGGGATACCGTCGCCGGATGATCGAACGGATCACCTCCCGGCCGTCCGGCCACCCACGATCGTCATCCCACCGCGGGCGCCGTGAATTGCGGATCGTTCACCGCGATCGAGGCCGTTGACCGAGGACCGAGAGGACCGAGAGGACCGAGAGATCCGCGAGGACCGCGAGGACCGCGTCGGCGAATCCCCGGCACGGTCGTTGTACGGCGAAGGAGAACCCGGGCGGGGCCGCGGGACGGCGCCGGCCGGCCCCCGATCCGTTCACGGTCCGGTGGAGCCGCCTTTCCGGATGTACCGCCACCGCCGGCGGGTCAGGACCGGGCGGGCAGTTCGAACTGGACGCAGGTCATGCCGCGCATGTCCAGCCAGGCCCTGCCGGAGGCGCGGACCAGCCGGAAGACGACCTCCTCGCACCCCGGGCAGCGGGCCACCAGGCCCGGGGCGTGGGTGTAGAGGTGCGCCTCGGCCAGGGCGAGGAACCGGTCGCAGGCGGAGCAGCGGCCGGTGGCCGCGGTCAGGTCGACGGCGAAGACGTCGCGCAGGGCTCCCCCCGCGGCGTTGCCGTCGATGTGGTCCTGGGTCATGATCGTCCTCCACTGGGGCCGAAGCGTTCCGTGCGGATCAGGCCGGGGTCGTGCCCGGCGGAGACGAGCAGGCCGGCGACCGTCTCGACGAAGCCGGTGGGCCCGCAGACGAAGACGGCGGGCTCCCGCTCCGGCGGCCAGACGGCCCGCGCGAGCAGGTCCGCGCCGACGCGCGCCGGAGGGCGTCCCCACCCCTCGGGCACCCGGCGCGTGTAGGCGTAGGTGACCTCCGGGCCCAGGGCGCCGGCGGCCAGGCGGTCCAGCTCGGCGCGGTAGAGGGCGGCCTCGGGCTCGCGCGCGGAGTACAGCAGCCGGAACGGCGCTTCGGCACCGGCGGCGGCGCGGGCGCGGATCATCGCCATCAGCGGGACCACGCCGGAGCCGCCCGCGACGAGCTGCACCGGTTCCGGCGTCTCGGGGCGCCAGACGAACCAGCCGCCGATCGGGCCGCGCACCTCCAGCGGGTCGCCCGGCGCCAGGACGCGCGCGAGGTAGGGGGAGACCTCGCCGTCGGGCAGCACCTCGACGGTGAGCTCCACCCGGTCCCCGTCCGGGGCCGAGGCGATGGAGTACGAGCGCTGGGTGGAGTAGCCGTCGGGGGCGGTGAGCCGCACGTCGAGGTGCTGGCCGGCCAGGTGGCCCGGCCAGCCCGGCAGGTCCAGGACGAGCGTGCGCGCGTCCGGGGTCTCGTCGCGCACGGCGGCGACCGTGGCGACCCGCCAGGTCAGTCGCCCCAGTACCGTTGCTCGCGCCATGGGTCTCCGTAGTTGTGGTAGCCGACGCCCTCCCAGAACCCGGGCCGGTCCTCGTCCAGGAGCCGGATGCCGCGCACCCACTTGGCGCTCTTCCACAGGTAGAGGTGCGGCACGAGCAGCCGGGCGGGCCCGCCGTGCTCGGGGTCGAGGGGTTCGCCGTCGTGGCGGATCGCGATCCAGGCCCGCCCGTCGAGGAGGTCCTCCAGCGGGAGGTTGGTGGTGTAACCGCCGTAGGAGTGCGCCAGGGCGTACTCCGCGGACGTCTCCACCTCGGCCAGCAGGGTGTCCAGCGACACCCCCTCCCAGGCGGTGGCGAGCTTGGACCACTTGGTGACGCAGTGCAGGTCGACCGTGAACCGCTCCACGGGCAGCGCGGTGAGCTCCGCCCAGTCCCAGCGGGTCGTCTCACCGGTCTCGTTGACGATCTCGAAGGCCCACTCGTCGGTGGAGACCTGCGGGGTGGGCCCGGCGGAGAGGACCGGGAAGTCCTCGGTGAGGTACTGCCCCGGCGGCAGATCCGGGTTGGCGGCGCGGCGGCGGCCGAAGAACCCGGGCGAGACGACACCCATGACGCCCACCTCCCTGTACGTGACGGGATCCTGCCGGTCCGGGCGGTCCCGCCGCCGCCCGGCGGCCGTGACGGTCCCGGACCGGTCGCGACGTGAACGGTCACGACAGGTAAATCTCATCACACCCGGCCGGATGACCAGTGACCGGGCGTATCCAAAAGAGCTCTCCTTCCCGAGGGACGACCGCCGACCGGCGAAGCACATGAGTCTTTTTGTCAGGGTTTACCGCTCTAGGAGCTATATCTCCCTCAATAAGCGCATATGTGAGAGGAGTGATGTTTCCGATCGTGGACCGATCGACGGAGGATCCGATGCTTCGAAAGCTGATCATTCTGCTGGCCGCCGTCCTGGCCGTGGCGGGCGGCACCGCCTTCACGTCCTCACCGCCCCCGCCACCACCACCGCCGCCACCGGCCGACTCCCCCGCGCCCCCGCCGCCTCCGCCGCCCCCGGTGGGCTCCCCCGCGCCCCCGCCGCCCCCGGCGGGCTCGCCGCAGGCCGCCAACCGGCAGGACCGGGACTTCCTCGTCAAGGCGCACCAGTCCAACCTGTCCGAGATCGAGGCGGGCAAGGCGGCCCAGCAGAAGACCGCCGACGCGCCGGGGCGGCCGAACGCCGCCACCGTCCGCGAGCTCGGGGAGATCTTCATCGCCGACCACACGAAGCTCGACGCGACGGTACGGCAGGTGGCCGGCCGGCTCGGTGTCGAGCTCCCGCCCGCTCCCGCTCCGGCGCAGCGTGAGCAGCTCGACAAGGTCGCGGCGCTGAACGGCGCCGAGTTCGACAAGGCCTGGATCACCGCCGAGCTCGCCGGTCACCGGGCGACCCTCGCCGCCGTGGACAAGGAGATCGAGAGCGGCGCCTCGCCCGAGGTCAAGCAGATCGCCGTCACCGCCAAGCCGGTCGTGCAGAAGCACATCGACATGCTGCTCCAGGCCGAGGAGAGCCCGGCCCCCGGCCCGTCGGAGAGCTGAGCGGGGTCACCGGGCGACGGACGGATCCCCGGCCCGGCGCCTTCGGGGCGAGGCCGGGCCGGGGAACGGCACGGCCGAGGATCACGCCGATCCCGGCCCGGCGCGCCGCCCGTGCCGCGAGCGGGCCAGGTCGTGGGCCGTGCGGAGCAGTTCCCGGACCGCCGGTTCCGTCCGCGGCCCCGGGTTCACCACGGCCAGCCAGCCCTGGGCGCCGTAGACGGGGTGGGCGATCACGGTGTCCGTCACGCTCGGGTCGGTCCCCTCCGGCTCCGGGTCGCGCGGCCGGCGGCCCGTCCACTCGGCGAACGCGTCCTTCCCGGCGGAGACGTTGACGCGGAAGGCGCCGGGGCGGTCCAGCCGTGAGCGCCCGTCGCCCGGGTAGTCCTTCGTCACGATCGTCGCGAAGGGCTGGGTCCTCTCCGGGATCGCGCCGTCGGGCGCGTGGTAGAAGAACACGTCGCCCCAGCTGATCTCGGGTGAACCGTCACCGGGCGCCGGCCTGAGGGTGAGAACCCCCTCGAGGCCGCTGAGGAACTCGATGATCTCGTCGATGCTCATGTGTTGTAGCGTTTCATTCATGTCCATGTGGAGACTTCGCCCCGACGGCCCCGAGCTCGGCCGGGGAGAAGTCGCAAGTCGCCCGTCATGAGGACGGTGGACGTGGCGCGGCGTGCCGGGTGCTCGGTCCAGCACGTGCGCGATCTGGAGCACGACGGCGTGCTGCCCCCGGCGGCGCGCACCGCCACGGGATACCGCGTCTACGACGAGACGCACGTGCGGTCGGCGCTGGCCTACCGGGCCCTCGCGGCCGGTGCCGGGCCGGTCGAGGCCAGGCGGATCATGCGCGCGGTCCACACGCGCCCCCTGCCAGAGCTGCTCGCCCTGCTGGACGCGGCGCACGCCCGGCTCGACACGGAGCGGCGGGACGTCGGGCTGGCCAGGCGGGCCGCCGCGACGATCGCCGAGGAGCCGATCGCCGACGTACGCCCGTCGGACGCCATGGGCGTCTCCGAGCTCGCCGCCGCGCTGGGGGTGCGGCCCTCGACGTTGCGGCACTGGGACGCCGAGGGTCTCGTCGTGCCCCGCCGGACCTCCCCGGGAGGGCCGCGCCGGTACCTCCCGGACGACGTCCGCGACGCGCGGATCGTCCACCAGCTCCGCAGGGCCGGTCACCGCGTCGCCCCGCTGCGGGCGCTGATGCCGGAGTTGCGGGGCGCGCGCCGGTGGGACGAGGTGACGGCCGCGCTGGCCGCCCGGGACGCGAGCGTCGACGCCCGCTCCAGGGCCCTCCTCGAGGCCTCCGCCGCGCTCGCCGCGCTCGCCGCGCTGATCCCGCCGGCGTGAGCCGCCCGGCGCGGGGCCGCCCCGCCCCGCCCCGCCCCGCCCGGCGCGGGCCGGTGCCCGGCCGAAAGACCCGGGCACCGGCCCGCGCCGGAGGGTCCGGCTAGGAGGTGAGCCGGAGCACGCCCCACCTGGACGTGTCGACGTGGGCGCGCCCGGTCGGGTCGTTCCACGTCACCACGCCCGTACGGGCGGCGCCGGTGGCGTCGTTGACCTGCGCGTCGAAGCCGAGCAGGGTGCCCTTGGCCAGGGTGACGGTGGGCAGCCTGATCGCCGCCTCGACCGTGTAGCCGCCGGAGGTCCGGACGGCCGTGGCGGTCAGGTTGTCCCGGACCGAGACCGCGTCGAAGGTGCCGCCGACGGTCTTCCTGCCGGTGAAGCTCACCCGGTACTGGCCGTCGTCGTCGCCGTAGCCCCGGGTCTTGTCGTTCCCCGGGTCCACGAAGATCTCCACGGAGTCCTGCGCCCAGGCGTCGGGCGACTCCTCGCTGAGCGCCGGGTCGGTCACCCGGGCCAGGACGTACAGGACCCCGGCGTTCCACACGGCCCTGACCTTGGCGCTCGCCCCGGAGGCGCCCTGGACGCGGGTGGCGGTGACGATCTCCGGCGCCCTGTTCCAGGCGGCCTCGGCGACGCCGTCCACGACCGGTGCGCCCCGGGGCGCGGTGGTGGTCCTGACGGCCGGTACGGGGGTCAGCCTCCCGGTCCAGGAGATCTCCCCGCCGGACGCGTCGTCCACCACGACCCGCGCCTCGGCCGTCGCGCCGATCCGCGCGGGCAGCAGCGCCTCGACCCGGTAACCGGTAGCGGTCGGCTTGGCGTGCGCCCTGAAGCCGTGGGCGTGCGTGCCGCCCCGCCGGACGCGGTACGCCGTGCCGTCCACGGTGAAGGTGACGGTGTCGGCCTTGTCGGCGGTGGCGTCGACGACCTCGGCCAGCACGTACAGACCGCCCGACGGGCCCGACGGGCCGCCGGGCGCGACGCGTGCCTGCCAGCTCGCGGACAGGTCACCGGCCCGGGGGACGGGGGCGCCGGGCAGCAGGTCCCACTCGCCGTCCCGCTTGCCGTCCACCGTGACCGTGCCCGCGGGCGCGTTCAGCGCGCGGACGAGCGGCGGCAGCCGGGTGGGGTCGGCGATGCCCCAGAAGGCGGGCTTGGCCTGGAGCTCGTCGTCGAACGGCAGCGGCGGGTTCAGCCGGGTGATCGGGAAGGTCGACAGCCAGGTCGCGTCGTCGGCCACGCCCCAGACGGTCACCGACGACAGGTGCTCGGCCTGGCGCCGGAAGACGTCGAAGATCTCCCGGTACCGGTGCCCCTGCAGGGCGAGGACCTCGGCCGGGACCGTGTCGTAGGAGCTCACGAAGTCGGTGTAGACGCTCACGTCCAGCTCGGTGACCTGCTGCTCGACGCCCAGGCGGGCGAACGTCTCGATCGTGTCCTCGATGTACGAGGCGGGCGGGTGCTCGATGTTGACGTGCAACTGGTGGCCGACCGCGTCGATCGGGACGCCCTCGGCGCGCAGCTTCGCGACCAGGTCGTACAGCGCCCGCCGCTTGCGGGGGAACTCGGTGTTGTAGTCGTTGATGACGAGCGTCGCGTCCGGGTCGACCTCGCGGGCCACGCGGAAGGCGGTCCGGATGTAGTCCAGGCCGGCGATCTCGAACCACGGGGAGCGGCGCAGCCCGTCGGGGCGGTTCTCGTCGACGACCTCGTTGACCACGTCCCAGGTGCCGACCCGGCCCTTGTAGCGGCCCATCACGGCGCGGATGTGGTTCTCCATGCGCCGGAGCAGGATCTCCTTGGTGGCGCCCTCGAAGACCCAGGCGGGCGTCTGGCTGTGCCAGACCAGGGTGTGGCCGCGCACCCGCAGGCCGTTGGCGGTCGCCCAGTCCACCAGGTGGTCGCCGTCGCCGAAGGTGAACTCCCCCTCGGCCGGTTCGGTGGCGTCCCACTTGAGGCTGTTGCCCGGGGTGACGCTCCCGTAGTGCTTGGTGATCAGTTTGGCGTGCTCGCCCAGGGTGGCGGCCCGTTCGAAGGCCGCGCCGATCGTGAACGGCACCGTGTCCTTGAGCGAGGGGATGTCGGTCTGCACCGGCTTGGGCTCGATGTAGGCCAGGCGGAAGTCGTCGACGGCGAAGGGCGCCGTGCCCTCGGCCGACTCGACGTAGACGCTCAGGAGGTCCACGTCGTGGGCCAGCAGGTAGGTGCCGGTGAGCCTGGTCCACTCGCCGGCGGCCAGGGCGCGGGGCCCGGCGACCCGGTCGTAGGACGGGGTGTCGCCCGTCCGGCGTTCGACCGCCAGGCTCACGCTCTGGGCGGTGGCGCTGCGCACCCAGATCGACAGGTCGTACTTCGACCCCTTGGCCATCTTGCCGAGGACCGTGCGGGACGGGCCGTCCCAGGCCGCCTGCCGGTCGGTGACGGCCAGGCCGTGAGCGCCCCCGTGCGCGGCGCCGGCCTCGGCGGTCAGGACGGCGCCGCCGCGCGAGGTCCAGCCCTCGGCGGTGGCGGTCTCGAAGTCGCTGGTCAGACCGGACCTGGCCGGGTCGGTGTCGGCGGTGACGACGATGTCGTCGAGGTGGAACGCGGCGGTCGCCTCCGAGCTCTCCGCGTACAGCGACAGCGCGGAGTCGGCGCTGTAGGTGTAGGTGCCGGTCAGGCGGACCCAGGCGGAGTCGGTGACGGTGGCCGCCGCGACCCGCTCGTAGACGGCCTCGCCCCCGGCGGGGGTGCGCTGCACGGTGAGCGCGAGGGTCGAGGGTTCCTGGCCGGCCGCGGCGCGCGCCCAGGCGGACACCTCGTAGGTGACGCCCTTCTCGAACGGCGGGGTGACGGCCGCTCCGTGCCAGGTCTCGGTGCGGCCGGTGGTGAGCAGGGAGCGGGTGCCGCCGTGCGCGGCGTCGGAGGTGGCGGTGACCGAGACCTCGGAGCCTCGCGGCTCCCAGCCCTGGGTCCCGGACTCGAAGTCGTAGGTGGCGATCGCGGCGGCGGACGTGTGCGTGGCGGACGTGTGCGCGCCCGCGCACGCGGCGGACGCGTGGGCGGCCGGGGCGGCGGGCAGGCCCGCCACCGTTCCGGCGAGCAGGGACAGGACGAGGGGGAGCAGGGCCAGGGCCGTTTTTCGCGGCCGGGGGCGGCGCATCTTTCCAGGGCTCCTCGGTCAGGTAGGAGTGGAAACGAATCGGGTGGGGGGTGTATTGGCTTTCCCGGAATACCACGCCTTTCCGGATTTTTCCGGATATCTACCTAGGAGCCGTCAGGGTGTCAGGCCCCGAGGGAGTTCTGCCCGAGCCGCTCCTTCCCGCGCGGGTCCCCGGCGTGCGACTCCTCCCCGTACCGGCCCTCCCCGAGCGGGTCCCCGCCGCGTGAGTCCCCGCCGCGTGAGTCCCCGCCGAGGAGATCCCCTCCGAGCGGATCCCCGGCGCGCAGGTGCTCGGCGCTCGGGTTCCCGGCGCCCAGGTTCTCGGCGAGCAGGTCCAGCAGCGGCTGCCGCCGGCTGCACCGGGCGAGCGCGAACGAGTCGGCCAGGGCGATCAGGTCCTCGTCGGAGCTGCCGCGCAGCAGCCCGGCGTACTCGGGGAGCAGCGCCTGCGCGATGAGGATGTGCCGGATCAGGTCGTCGACCTGGTACCGGGCGCCCCAGGGGTAGGGGTCCCAGGAGGGGAACTCGGTCTCCATCAGCCGGTGCAGCGGCGCCAGCTCGCTGGCCGCCTCCTCCATCGTCGACCCCCACCGGTCCGCGCCCAGCCGCTGCTTCTTGGCGATGAAGTCGCCGAACCGGCCCATGTACGGCTCGCCCGCGCAGACCAGCCCCTGCAGGCCGACGTCCTTGTAGGTCCACAGCGACCAGCCGGCGTCGTAGGAGTCGAAGATCTCAAGCTGGTCGCGGAGGATCTGGTAGCGCTGCCGGTCGATGTCGGGGTCCCCGGTGTAGACCGGGCCGAACTCGCCGACCCAGATGGGGGTGCCGGTCTGGCGCTGGAAGACGGTCCGGCGCTCGAAGGAGCGCTCCAGCTGCTCCCGGTCCACCCACTCCCCCCGGGTGTGCCCGGGATAGGGGCCGCCGTGCGCGAACCCGGCCAGCGCGTAGTCGTGGCAGACGAAGACGGTGTTCTCGTACACCTCGCGGAAGATCGAGAAGTCGGTGGAGTAGGTGTTGCCGTCCAGGAACAGCACGTGGCCCGGGTCGACGGCGCGCACGGCCTTGACCAGGCGGTCGTAGAAGGGGCCGACGACCTGCCCGCTCGGGTCGCCGGGCTCGTTGACCGGGTTGTAGCCGGCCACCCAGGGGTTGCCGCGGTAGCGGTCGGCCATGACCTCCCACAGGTGGACGGCGCGGTCCTGGAAGTGGCGGTGCTGCCAGAACGCCGCGATGTGGGTGGGGTTGTCGGAGTGCCAGTGCTGGTTCTGCGCGCCGGGCAGGGCATGCAGGTCGATGACGCTGTGGATGCCGTGCTCGCCGAGCAGGCCGATCACCCGGTCCAGGTGACGGAAGCCGTGCTCGTCGATCTCGAAGGGGCGGTCGTCGGACTCCAGGTGGCGGTAGTTGACCGGGACGCGGACGCAGTTGACGCCGAGCCCGGCCAGCAGCGCGGCGTCGTCCGGGCCGAAGAAGGAGGTGAGCAGGCGGTCGAAGAACAGCTCCGCGCGCTCCTCGCCCAGCGCGTCCCTGACGGCCGCGCGCATCGACGACTCGTTGGCCGGGTAGCCGGTGATGAAGTTCTCCATGTTCAGCCAGCCCCCGAGGCCCACTCCGCGCAGCCGTACCGGGGTGCCGGCCGCGTCGACGAGACGGGATCCGGCAACGCTCAGGGTCATTGTTTCTCACTTCCTACACGACGAACCACGATGAATCACTACGAACGACGACGAACGGGGGTGAACGGGGATGGGGATCAGCCCTTGGTGGCGCCCGCGGTGAGACCGCTGATCAGCTGGCGCTCGGCGACGGCGTAGAAGGCCAGGGCCGGGACCATGGAGACGATGACGTAGGCCAGGATCCTGGCGGTGTCGGCCATGTACTCGCCCTGGAACTGCTGGACGCCCAGGGGCAGCGTCCACAGGTTCGGGTCGTTGAGGACCACGAGCGGGAGAAAGAAGTTGTTCCAGCTCGCCACGATCGCCAGGACCGAGACCGTGGCCAGGGCGGGGCGGGCTATCGGCAGCAGCACCCGCCAGAAGAAGCCGAAGGGGCTGCAGCCGTCGATGATGGCCGCCTCCTCGATCTCCTTCGGGATGGACCGGAAGAACGTCCGCAGGATGATGACGGTCAGCGGCAGGCCGAACGCGGCCTGCGGCAGGATCACCCCCAGCGGGTTGTCCAGCAGTCCGAAGGTGCGCAGCAGGACGAACAGCGGCAGGATCGCCACCGCGAACGGGAACATCAGCCCGATGGCGAACAGCGTGAACAGGAACTCGCGGCCCCGGAAGGCGAAGCGCGCGAAGGCGAAGGCGGCCATCGCCGACAGGCCCACGACCAGCGCGGTCGTGACGACCGCGATGAACAGGCTGTTGAGGAACTGGCGCCAGAACGTGCCGGAGGCGATCACGTCGGTGTAGTTGCCGGTCACCCACGGCGACGGCAGGCCCAGCGGGTTGCCCGAGAGCTGGTCGGAGGTCTTGAACCCGCCGAGCAGGCCGTACAGGAAGGGGATGACGATGAAGACGGCGGCGATCCAGATGAGCGCGTGGATCGGGAACGTGCGGAGCCGGGCGATCATCGGCGGTCTCCCATGGTGGTGCTGGCCCCCTCCAGGTCCCGGCGCAGGACGAACCGCTGGTAGCCGAGGGCGAAGACGAGGCTGATCAGGAACATGACGACGCTGATCGCGCTGGAGTAGCCGATCTGGGACCGCTTGAAGCCGTACTCGAACATGCTGACGGCCATGGTCTCGGAGGCGTGCGAGGGACCGCCCCCGGTGAGGATCCACACCAGGTCGAAGAGCTGGATGGTGCCGATGATGGACAGGAACACGCTGACCCGGATGGTGGGGCCGAGCAGCGGCAGCGTGACGTGGCGGAACACGTTCCAGCTTCCGGCGCCGTCGATCCTGGCCGCCTCGCTCAGCTCCTTGGGGATGCTCTGCAGGCCCGCGAGGTAGAGGATCATGTGGAAGCCGAAGTACTTCCAGGTGATCACCAGGAAGAGCGAGAACATCACGGTGTCCGGCTCGGACAGCCACGTCCAGGGCTCCAGGCCCCAGGAGACGAGTATCCGGTTGGCCAGGCCCGCCTCGGGCGAGAGGATCAGCGAGAACAGCACGCCGATGATCGCCTCGGAGAGCATGTACGGCGCGAAGAACAGCAGCCGGTAGAAGGCCCGCCCGCGGATCCGCTGGTTCAGCATCACCGCCAGGCCCAGCGAGAGCGGGAGCTGGACCGCCAGGCCCAGCACGATCAGGATGCCGCCGTTGCGCAGGTCGCCGATGAAGATGTCGCTGGCGAACAGCCGGGTGAAGTTGTCCAGGCCGATGAAGTTGCTCGGCGGCCCGATGCCGTTCCACTTGTAGAGGCTGGTGTAGCCGGCCACCACGATGGGGGCCAGCACCAGCAGGGTGAACAGGACCAGCGCGGGGAGCACGAACAGGATCGCGGTGACCCAGCCGCGCCCCCGGCGGGACCCGCCCCCGCGCCGTGGCGCGGGGGCGGGTCCCTGGGGGGGAGGGGCCGGACGCGCGTCCGGCCCTGTCAGCGTCTTCATCCGGGCGGCTACTCCGACTCCGCCTTGGCCGTCTCGGTGATGCTCTGGACGACCTCCTCGGGCGTCTTGGTGCCACCGATCAGCTCGGCCACGGAGTCGTTGATCTCCTGGCCGACGGCCGGCGGGTACTCCTGGTCGAGGTAGAGCTGGAAGCCGCTCGCGGCCGCGAGGGTCTCGGAGACCGTCTTGATGTGGGGGTCGGTGACGGCCGCCTCCTCACCCTGCTTGAGCACGGGCAGCACCCCGCCCGCCTTGACGGCCTTGCTGTGGTTCTCCGCCTTGAGCGCGAACTTCAGGAAGTCCAGCGCGGCGGCCGGGGCGTTGGCGCCCACGGCCAGGCCGCCGCCGCCGCCGAACGCGTCGCCGGGCGCCCCCTTGCCGCCCTCGACCGCGGGGAAGGTGAAGAACCCGAGGTCGTCGCCGAGGCCCTTGCCGGAGTCCTTCTGCACGGACGGGGCCCACTGGCCCATCAGCTCCATGCCGGCCTTGCCGTTGCCCATGGTGGCGGCCTGGCCGTCGGGGGTGGAGTAGTCGGCGCCCTGGAAGCCCTTCTGGAACGGCTGGAGGTCGACGAGCTCCTTGAGCTTCTGCCCGGCGGCGACGAAGTCGGGCCCGGTGAAGTCGTGGGTGGTGCCGGCCTGCTTGAACGCCTCCAGCCCGGCCATCCGCATGGCCAGGTAGGACCAGTAGTAGTGGCCCGGCCACTTGGCCTTGCCCGCGAGGGCGATCGGGGTGGTCCCGTCCGCCTTCAGCTTCTTGACCGCGTCCAGGAACCCGGTCCAGGTGGTGGGCGGCTCGGTGATGCCGGCCTTCTTGAACAGCGCCTTGTTGTACCAGAACCCGACCATGCCGATGTCGGTGGGCAGCCCGTAGGTCTTGCCGTCGAACTGGTAGGCGGACATGGCGGCCGGGGTGATGCCGCCGATGACGTCGGCGGCGTCGGTCGTCAGGTCCTTGACCAGTCCCGCCTCGACGTGCTGCTTCAGCACGCCGCCGCCCCAGGTGGAGTACAGGTCGGGCGCCTTGCCCGACTGGGTGAGCGTGGCCAGCTTGGGCTTGTAGGAGTCGTTCTCGATGGCGATGTTCTTGATCGTCACGTTCGGATGGGCCGCCTGGTACTCCTTGATGCGATCCGCCCAGAACGTCTTCATCGGTTCCGCCGTCGCCAGGTTCCAGAACTCGAAGGTGACCTTGTCAGAGCCGGCGGCGGCACCGGACGTGGCACCGCCGTCTTCTCCGCTCGTGCTGCAAGCTCCGAGAAGCAGCGTCGATACCGCCAGAGCCACCACGCCTCGCCGACTCAGCATGGGATCCCCTTTCGGGAGTGAGGCTGGAAAGTTTCATATGTACCCCGAATATTTCGTGTCCCGGAGAATAGGTAAACCGGCGGTTACGCGTCAATAGTCACCGAGGTAGTGATGCCGTCCCGTGCCCTCCGGCCCCCGGGCCCGCCCCCGATCGGGACGGTGAAATTTCCGAAAGTTTTCGGTTAGTATTCGCTTCATGTCGACCACAAGGCGCGTGACGATCGCCCTCATCGCCGAGCGGGCGGGAGTCTCCGCGCCCACCGTCTCGAAGGTCATCAACGGACGGCCCGAGGTCGCCCCCGCGACCAGGCAGCGGGTGGAGCGGCTGCTGCGCGAGCACGGCTACCGGCGCAGGGGCGGCCAGGGCGACGGCCCCGCCGGGCTGGTGGACCTGGTGTTCACCGAGATCGAGAGCCCCTGGGCGATGGAGCTGGTGCGCGGGGTGGAGGCCGCGGCCCGCGAGGTCGGCGCCGGCGTGGTGATCTCGGTCCTGCACGACCGGACCGGTCCGGGCCGGGACTGGGTGGAGCGGATCGCCGCCCGGCGCACCGACGGGGCCATCCTGGTCGGCTCGCGGATCAGCGCCGACCGGCACGACCGGCTGGCCGCCCGGTCCATCCCCTTCGTGGTGGTGGACCCCGACGGCGAGCCGCCGCCCGGGGTCGCCTCGGTCGGGGCCACCAACTGGCACGGCGGCCTCGCCGCCACCCGCCATCTGCTGGAGCTGGGGCACCGCAGGATCGGCATGATCGGCGGCCCGCCCGGCATGCTGTGCAGCAGGGCCCGCGTCGACGGCTACCGCGCCGCGCTGGAGACCGCGGGGGTGCCGGTGGACCCCGCGCTCATCGGGTACGGCGACTTCCTGGTCGGGTCCGGCCGCGACGGGGGCCACGACCTGCTCTCCCTGGCCGACCCGCCGACCGCGATCTTCGCGGGCAGCGACATGCAGGCGTTCGGCGTGCTGGAGGCGGCCAGGAGGCGCGGCATGGCGGTGCCCGGGGACCTGTCGGTGGTGGGCTTCGACGACCTGCCGCTGGCGCGCTCGGCCTGGCCGCCGCTGACCACGGTCTGCCAGCCGCTCCAGGAGATGGCGGCGCTGGCCACCCGGATGGTGCTCGACCCGTCCGCGAACGGACGCGAGCCCCGGCGGGTGGAGCTGAGCACCGAGCTCGTCGTGCGGGAGAGCACCGCGCCCCGGACGGGGCGTTGACGCTCACCCACGTGACGTTTACGGTACTGAGACGAAAAGTATCTGTAATCTTGTGAAAGTTTCGGAAAGCGGGTTTCCGCGTGTCTCGACGTCGCAGGACAGTACTGGTACCGATCCTCCTCCTCCCTCTGCTCGGCGCGGTCCCGGCCGCCGCCCAGGCCGGCCCCGGGGACGGCCCCGAGGCCGGCGCCAAGGGCGGTCCGCGAACCGGTTCGCCGGTCGCCCCACCGGCCGGCCCCTCCGGCTCACCGACCGGCTCGGGGGCCGGTCCGGAGATCCGGGTGGACCGCCACCGGACCCTCCAGCGGATCGACGGCTTCGGCTTCTCCCAGGCGTTCCGGCGCAACGAGCTGGTACGCGCGCTGCCCGCCGCGTCGCAGCGGGAGATCCTCGACCTGTGGCTCAACCCGCGCACCGGGGCCGGGTTGAGCATCCTGCGGCTGGGCATCGGCTCCTCCCCCACCGGCAGCCCGTACGACCTGATGTCCTCCATCCAGCCCGTCGACCCTGGCGGCCCGGACGCGCCGCCGAGGTACGTGTGGGACGGCGACGACGGCGGCCAGGTGTGGCTGGCCAAGGAGGCCAAGCGGTACGGCGTGAAGCGCTTCTACGCCGACGCCTGGAGCGCCCCGGGCTACATGAAGGACAACGGCTCCGACAGCAACGGCGGCTCGCTGCTGCCGGAGTGGCGCAAGGCGTACGCGAACTACCTGGTGCAGTACGCGAAGTTCTACGCCCGCGAGGGCATCCGCGTCACCGACCTGGGCTTCACCAACGAGCCCGACCTGACCGTCTCCTACGCCTCGATGCGCTTCACCCCGGCCGAGGCCGCCGATTTCGTCAAGGTGCTCGGCCCGGTCGCGGCCCGCGCCGGCATCAAGGTCGCCTGCTGCGACGCCGCCGGATGGTCCCAGCAGCGCGAGTACACCAAGGCCATCGAGGCCGACCCGGTCGCGCGCAAGTGGGTCGCCACGCACACCGGCCACCCCTACGTCAGCCCGGTGGACGGCCCGCTGCCCACCGACCGGCCCACGTGGATGTCGGAGTGGTCGCCCAACGGCGACACCTGGAACGAGGCCTGGGACGACGGCAGCGGCTACGACGGCTTCGCGGTCGCCCGGCAGATCCACGACTCGTTCACCGTGGGCGGGGTCTCCGGCTACGTCTTCTGGTTCGGCGCCTCGCGCGGCACCACCCGGGGCCTGATCCAGATCGACGAGGCGACCGCCACCTACCGCGTCGCCAAGCGCCTGTGGGCGCTGGCCGCCTACAGCCGCTTCATCCGCCCCGGCGCGGTCCGGCTGGCCGCCGAGGCGCCCGACCCGGCGCTGAAGGTGACCGCCTTCCGCAACGCCGACGGCTCGGAGGTCGTGGAGATCCTCAACACCGCCACCACCGAGGTCTCCACCAGGATCAGGACCAAGCCGGGGCGGGCCACCTCCTACCTGACCGACACCGCGCACTCGCTCACGCCCACCCCGCTGCCGGGCCGTCACACCGGCCGCGATCTCGTGCTGCCGCCGCGCTCCCTGACGACCGTGGTCGTACGATGAGGATCATGAGCCTCCTCCTGTCACCTTCGCCCGGAAAGTCCCCCCTCGCACGGAGCACCGCGGGGAGGGGGCGGTGATCCGGGCGGCGGTGGTGGGCACCGGCGGCATCGCGGGGATCTGCCACCTGCCCGCGCTGCGCTCCCAGGCCCACCGGGTCCGCCCGGTGGCCGCGATGGACGTGGACGAGGCGCGGGTGAAGGCGTTCTGCGCCGAGCACTCCATCGAGGGGGCGTACACCTCGCTGGAGGAGATGCTGGAGGCCGAGCGGCCCGACCTGGTCCACCTGTGCACGCCCCCGCACCTGCACGCCGCGCAGGCGGTGGCCTGCCTGGAGGCGGGCGCCTGGGTGTGGATCGAGAAGCCCGCCTGCCTGTCGCTGGCCGAGTACGACCGGATCGCGGCCGCCGAGGGGCCGGGACGCGCCTCGGTCGTCTCCCAGCACCGCTTCGGCTCGGGCGCGCGCCACCTGCGCGCGCTCGCGCCCGAGCTGGGCCGCCCGCTGGTCGCGCTCTGCGTGACCACCTGGTACCGCGACGACGCCTACTACGAGGTGCCCTGGCGCGGCCGGTGGGAGACCGAGGGCGGCGGCCCCACGATGGGCCACGGCATCCACCAGATGGACCTGATGCTCTCGGTGCTGGGCGACTGGACGGAGATCCGCGCGATGACCGGCACGCTGGAGCGCCGGATCGAGACCGAGGACGTCTCCATGGCCACGGTGCGGTTCGACTCCGGCGCCATGGCCTCGATCGTCAACAGCGTGCTGTCGCGGCGCGAGGAGAGCTACCTGCGCTTCGACTACACCGAGGCCACCGTGGAGCTGCGCCACCTGTACGGCTACCGCAACGCCGACTGGAGCTCCACCTCGGCGCTGTGGAACCCCCCCGAGGACCTGCCCAGCTCGCACGAGGCCCAGCTCGCCGACCTGCTGGACGCCTACGAGCGCGGCGAGCCCCCGCCCATGGGCGGGGCCGACGGGCGCCGGGCGCTGGAGCTGGCCACCGGCCTGTACGCCTCGGCGGCCACCGGCCGGCCCGTGCTCCGCGCCGACCTCGTTCCCGGCCACCCCTTCTACGACCGACTGGACGGACGCGGATGGAGCTGACCCTCACCGAGCGCGGCGTGCCGATCCTGCGCTACGTGTACGAGCCGGAGACACCGGTCTTCGAGTCGCCGAAACCCTACTTCCACCCGATCCGCACGACGGCCGGCGACGTGGTCAGCGCCTACCGCCCGCACGACCACCGCTGGCACCGGGGGCTGCAGTTCACCGTCTCGGACCTGTCGGGGGAGAACTTCTGGGGCGGCGGCAGCTACGTCCGCGAGGCCGCCGGGTACGTGGACCTGCCCAACAACGGGACCATGCGGCACGAGGACTTCCCCTCCCCCGGCGTGGAGCGCCTGACCTGGCACACCCAGGGCGGCGAGCACTGGGTGGACGAGCTCCGGACGTTCGAGGTGCGCGACGTGTGCGAGGACTCCTGGACGCTGGAGGTGTCCACGGAGATCGTCAACGTGCGCGGCAGCGACCTGGTCTTCGGCAGTCCCACCACCAACGGCCGCCCGATGGCCGGCTACTGCGGCCTGTTCTGGCGCGGGCCGCGCTCCTTCGAGCACGGCACGGTGATCGCCGAGCGCGGCGACGGGCCGGAGATGATGGGCCGGGAGTCGGCGTGGCTGGCCTACGTCGGCGCGCACGACGAGGTCGACCGGTCCTCCACCCTGCTGTTCCAGAGCGGCCGGCCGGCCGTCTGGTTCGTCCGCACCACGCCGTTCGCGGCCGTCAACCCCTCCATCGCCTTCCACGACCCGCTCGTCCTGCCGCCCGGGGAGACGCTGTTCCTGCGTTACCGGATGACGGTCGCCACCGGCGCGTGGGACCGCGCCCGGCTGGAGGCGTACGTGAGGGAGCACCCGTGCCCGGCACCGGGCCGGAACGGGACGACGTGAGATCTCGTCCCCGATCCGGGCGTGAGGGAGGACCCGTGTACGACCCGGGCGTGAGCGCGGGACCGACGTGAAGGAGGACCCGTGTTCGGTGTGGGTGTGAGCGACCTGTCCGTCTACGACGAGCCCGCCCCGGACGGCCTGCACGGCGGCTCGCCGCACCTGCACACGCTCTGCTCCGAGGCCTACGTCGTGGTGGCCGGTTCCGGCGCCGTGCAGACCCTGACCTGGAGCGATTACCGGGAGACCCCGCTGGCCCCCGGCGAGGTCGTCCGGTTCACCCCCGGCACCGTCCACCGCCTGGTCAACGGCGGTGACCTGCGCATCGTGGTGCTGATGCAGAACAGCGGCCTGCCCGAGGCCGGCGACGCCGTCCTGACCTTCCCCTCCGACGTCCTGGCCGACCCCGCCCGGTACGCCCTGGCCGTGGGCTCGGACCCGCTGGAGCGCCGGGACCTGGCCGTCGAGGGGTTCCTGACGCTGCGCGAGGGCGGCCGGGAGGCCTTCGCCGCCTTCCTGGAGGCCGCCGCCGGTCTGCTCGCGCCCCGGCTGGACGCCTTCGAGTCCCGCTGGCGCGAGGGCCCGCTGCGCGCCGCCGAGACCACGGGCGAGCAGCTCGCCGCCCTGCGCGCCGGCGACCTCGGCCATCTGCGCGAGGCCGGGGTCACGCGGGTGGCCGCCGTGCCCCGCGACGGCATGTGCGGCCATCTGCTGACCTATCCCGTCCCGGAGCACGCCGCCTTCTAGGCTGGGGGGCATGGCACGAGCTAACGACGACGTCGCGTCCGCCCTGGAGGAGTACGCCGAGCTGTTCGCGATGAACGGCGGCGACGCCTTCCGGGTGCGCAGCTACCAGAAGGCGGCCAAGGCGATCGCCGGCCTCGCCGAGGACATCACGGCCGTACCGGTGCGGAGCGTGCCGGGGGTGGGCGAGGCGATCGCCAAGAAGGTCGAGGAGTACCTGGAGCGGGGCGGCTTCCGCCAGCTCGACGAGCTGCGCGAGAAGGTCCCCCAGGGGGTGCGGCGGCTGACCCGGGTGGCCTCGCTCGGGCCGAAGAAGGCCGTCTTCCTGTACAAGGAGCTGGGCATCGACTCCCCCGAGGCGCTGGCCAGGGCCATCGAGGAGGGGCGGCTGGAGGGGGTCAAGGGCTTCGGCGCCAAGACCGTGGAGAACCTCCTCAAGGGGGTCGAGCACCTGGCCGAGAACAGCGCCAGGATGCACACCGGGACGGCCATGGACCTGGCCGAGCGGGTGATCGCCTCGCTGCCGGGCGCCGAGCGGATCGCCTACGCCGGGTCGCTGCGCCGGATGAAGGACACCGTCGGCGACGTCGACGTCCTCGCGGTCGGCCCCGAGTCGCTGATGGACGACTTCAAGGCGCAGCCCTACGTGGCCGAGGTCGTCGCCTCCGGGCCGAAGAAGACCTCGATCCGCACGGCCCACGGCGTCCAGGTCGACCTGCGCCTGGTCCCGGCCGAGTCCTGGGGCGCCGCGCTGATGTACTTCACCGGCTCCAAGGAGCACACCGTGCACCTGCGGGAGATCACCGTGAAGAAGGGCTGGAAGCTCTCGGAGTACGGCCTGTTCGAGGGGGAACGCGTGATCGCGGCCGCCACCGAGGAGGAGGTCTTCGCCGCGTTCGGCATGCCGTGGATCCCGCCGACCCTGCGCGAGGACGGCGGCGAGATCCCCGCCGCGCTCGCCGGCGAGCTGCCCGTCCTGGTCACCGTCGAGGACCTGCGGGGCGACCTGCACACCCACACCGACCTGACCGACGGGATCGCCTCGCTGGAGGACATGGTCGCCGCCGCCCGCGCGCGCGGGTACGCCTACTACGCGGTGACCGACCACGCGCCCGACCTGGCGATGCAGCGGATGACGCTGGACAAGGCGCTGGAGCAGCGGGAGCGGCTGCGCGCGCTGCAGGGGAGCTACCCGGACATGCGGCTGCTGCACGGCAGCGAGCTGAACATCGCCCCGGACGGCTCGGTCGACTGGCCCGCCGAGGTGCTGGAGGGGTTCGACGTCTGCGTGGCCAGCGTGCACTCGCACTTCAACCAGTCGCGCGAGGAGATGACCCGGCGCTTCGTCACCGCCTGCGAGAACCCCCACGTGCACATCATCGGCCACCCGACCACCCGCAGGATCGGCGTCCGCCCGCCGGTGGACGCCGACTGGGACGAGGTGTTCCGCGCCGCGGCCCGCACCGGCACCGCGATGGAGATCGACTCCTTCCCCGACCGCTCCGACCTGCCCTCGGACCTGGTGCGGCTGGCGCGCCACCACGGGGTGAGGTTCTCCGTCGACAGCGACGCCCACGCGGTGCCGCACCTGGACAACCAGCGCTTCGGCGTCGGCGTCGCCCAGCGCGGCTGGCTCACCGCCGACGACGTGATCAACACCTGGCCGCTGGAACGGCTGCTGGCCTTCCTCGGCCGCTGAGGCCCCGGGACCCGGGACTCCCGGGACCCCCGGGACGCGGGGCCCCGGGTCCCGGGCCCCGGGTCCCGGGTCCCGGGTCCCGGGTCCCGGGGACCCGGCGACATCATGGGTGACAGAGATGTTCCGTCCTTCGATATTACAGACTTTCCTGGTAGGAAATAGATGTAGACGAAGGGGTGATGCCGGATGCCGTACGAGAAGAGCCGTCACGAGACCACCTACCGCCGCCGGGCCGGCGGGATCGCCGAGGACGACCCCGCGGGGGGCGCGCGTCCCTCCTCGGGGATCGTCAAGCCGCTGCCGCCGGAGCTGTTCGCCGAGCTGGAGACCAACGCGGAGATGCGCTGGGAGGCCATGCGCGAGGTCGGCTTCCACGTGCCCAACGACCGCTTCTTCGTGCGCAACCACACCCGGACCCCGATCGTCGACGCGTCCTCCTGGCGGCTGCGCCTGCACGGCACCGGCCTGGCCTCCCCCCGCGACCTCGGCCACCGGGAGCTGCTCGCCCTGCCCTCGGTGACGCGCGACGTGGCGATCGAGTGCGCGGGCAACGGGCGGAGCCTGTTCGCCTCCCAGCAGCACCGGCCGGCCACCGGCACCCCATGGGGCCTGGGCGGCGTCGGGGTGGCCCGCTGGCGCGGGGTGCCGCTGGCCACGGTGCTGGAACGTGCCGGGATCACCCCGGACGCCGTCGACGTGATGGCCCGCGGCCTCGACCCGGCCTACGTGGCCGACGGCGTGGACCACGGCCGGGTACGCCGCCCGATCCCGGTGTCCAAGGCGATGCGTGACGTCCTGCTGGCCTACGAGATGAACGGCGAGCCGCTCCCGCCCGACCACGGCCACCCGGTGCGGCTGGTCGTCCCCGGCTGGATCGGCCTGGCGTCGATCAAGTGGGTCGGTGACATCGAGGTCTCCACCTCGCCGCTGTCCTCGCCGTGGAACACCGTTCTCTACCGGATGTTCGGCGACGCCTACCCGCCCGGGGGCGGCCCGCCGCTGACCGCGCGGGGCGTCAGGAGCGCCTTCGAGCTGCCCTGGGGCGCCGTGCTGAGCGCCGGGCGGCCGTACGTGCTGCGCGGCAGGTCCTGGTCGGGAGGCGGCCGGATCGCCGACGTGGAGGTGAGCCTGGACGGTGGCGTCTCCTGGCAGCGCGTCGCGCTGCGCGGCCCGGACACGGCGACGGCCTGGACCCGCTGGCAGGTCGTCTGGAGGCCGCCCAGGACCGGCCCGTACCTGCTGCTGGCCCGCGCCACCGACGAGACCGGCGCGGTCCAGCCCGACCACACCCCGCACAACGACCTCGGCTACCTCTTCGACGCCGTCGTCCGCCACCCGGTGACCGTCGTGGACGGATGACCGGCGCCGGGCGGGCCACGAGCCGGAAGGTGTGGTGACCCAAAGGAACGGGAAGGTCACCCGGGGCGACGGGCGGCCGGGGCACACGGTCACGGCGTCCGGCCGGGACCACCGGCCGGGGCGGGGAGAGGTCCGGGGTCCCGTGGCGAGACGAGACGTGCCGAGGCGATGAGGGCGAGATGACGGCTGCACGCGTTCCCCCCGGTTCCCGGGAGGTCCGTCCGATGCGCCAGCTGACCGCGCTCGACGCGCAGTTCCTGCACGCCGAGTCGGCGACCACGGCGGCCCACGTCGCCGGGCTGGCCGTCCTGGCCCCGTCGCGCGCGGGCGCCGGGCCCCTCACCCTGGCACGCCTGGTCGGGCTGCTCCGTGAGCGGCTGCACCTGACCCCGGCGCTGAGGATGCGGCTGGCCACCGTGCCGTTCGACCTCGACCGGCCCTACTGGGTGGAGGATCCCGCCTTCGACGTCGCCGCTCACGTCCACGAGACGACCCTCGCCGCCCCGGGGGACGACGCCCTGCTCGCCGAGCGGGTCGCCCGGATCCACGAGCGGCACCTGGACCGTTCCCGCCCGCTGTGGGAGATGCACCTCATCCACGGCCTGACCGGCGGCCGGGTCGCCCTCTACGCCAAGGTGCACCACTGCGCCATCGACGGCGTGTCCGGGGCGGAGACGATCGCCGCGCTGCTCGACCTGACGCCCGAGCCGCGCGCCGTCGAGCCGCCCGGGCCGCCGGCCACGCCGCCCGTGCCCGCGGCCGCCGCCCCGGGCCTGGCCGGGATGCTCGCCGTGGCGGCGGTCAGGACGGTGCTGCAGCCCGCCCGGACGCTGTACTCGCTGGGCCGCATGGCGGCCGAGCTCGACACGATGCCGCTGGCCTCGGCGCTGCCGGGTGCCCGGCAGGTGGCCGCCGCGGTCACCCGGATGGTCACGGGGAAGGCGGAGGAGCTGCCCGAGCTGCCGGTGCTGGCGGCGCCGCGCACGCCGTTCAACGGCCCCATCGGCGCCGAGCGGCGCTTCGCCTTCGGGTCCATCCCGCTCTCGGACGTCAAGCGGGTGGCCAGGGGCGCGGGGGCCAGCGTCAACGACGTGGTCATGACGCTCTGCGCGTCGGCGCTGCGCACGTGGCTGCGCGAGCGCGACGCCCTGCCCGACCGGCCGCTCATCGCGGCGGTGCCGGTCGCGGTCCGCGGCGACGGCTCCGGACGGGTGGTGGGCAACCAGATCTCCGTCATGGTCACCCCCATCCCCACCGACCTGTCCTGCCCGCGCGAGCGCCTGCGGGTCATGGCCGGGACGATGCGCGCGGCCAAGCTGCGCTTCGCCGGCTCCCCGGCGGGCTGGCTGGGCGAGCTGTCGTCGATGCTGCCGGCCGCCGTCACCGCGCTGGCGACCTCCGCGGTGTTCCGGCTGGCCTCGATCGTGCTGCCGCCGGTCAACCTGATCGTCTCGAACGTGCCCGGCCCGCAGCTGCCGCTCTACCTGTGCGGGGCCAGGGTGCTGGCCTACCACCCCATGTCGGTGCTGACCGACGTGAGCGGCGGGGTCAGCATCACCTGCTTCTCCTACGACGGCTCGCTCGACTTCGGCATCCTGTCCTGCCCGGACCGGGTGGCCGACGTGTGGCGGCTGATGGACCACCTGCGGGGGGCCATGGACGAGCTGACCGAGCAGGTTCAGCGGGCCCCGACCGACCGCAGCAGCATGGGCAGCGCCCGGCGCAGCTCACCGTTCCAGTAGGTCATGTCGTGGCGGCCCGGGTAGAAGTGCGGCTCGAAGGGGATGTCCAGCGCCTCGAGGCGGCCGGTGAAGGCCAGCGCCGCCTTGTGGGCGAGCTCCTCGGTGAGGTCGCCGAACAGCTCGCCGTCGCGCCTGCCGCCGTCCCCGGAGGCCACGTAGAGGCGGACGCCGCGCAACCGGTCCGCCAGATGGTACGGGTCGTGCCGCTCCCAGACCTCGCGGTCCTCGCGCGGGTCACCCCAGACGCGCTTCCAGTCGGTGCCGGGGCATCCCGCGGTGGTGCCGAGCATGACGGCGACGTCGACGCCGGGCATGAGGGTGTGCAGCGCGCCGCTGAAGGAGGCCGCGGCCCTGAAACCGCCGGCGGCGGCGTAGAGCATCGCGCCCTGGCCGCCCATCGAGTATCCGGCGACCGCCCGCTCCCGGCTCGCCGCGTACCGGCTCTCCAGCAGCGGGAGGAGTTCCCTCAGGTGGTGGGTCGCCCACCGGGGCGGGCCGCCGTCGCCGCCGTTGTACCAGTCGGAGTAGCTGCCGCACCGGCCGCCGTCCGGCATCACGACGATGACGGGGTCGTCCCGGGTGAGCCCGTCCACGTCGGACGCCGACCAGGAGCGGTGGTCGTCGAGGCCGCCGTGCAGCAGCCAGAGCACCGGCCAGGTCCTGCCGGCGTCCCTGGACCAGCCCTCGGGCAGCAGCAGCCGCACCCGGGTGACGTCGCCGAGGGCGGCCGAGCGCAGGGTCAGGTCCATCCGCCGGTCGCCCGACCTCTCCTCCGCCATCACCTCGACACCGCCGGGGACGCCGGAGGCCCTGCCGGAGGTCCCGCCGGAGGGGTCACCGAGGGTGGCTTTCGGTTCCCGCGGGGCGTCCGGGGTGCGGGGCGCGCCCGAGGCGCCGGGCCGCCCGGGGGGCGCGGGGCCGGTGGATCCGGGCCGGTGGGAGGCCACGGCGACCACGACGGCCGCCACCAGGACGAACAGCCCGGCCGCGACGGCGGCGCCGGCGAGGAATCCGCGTACCCGTGAACCTGGCGCCATGGGAGCCTCCGGCGGTCTTATTGACGCCGATCATAATAACGCTCCGCCGGTCGTCGCCGATGCCCGGCAACCGCGCGATTATTCGCGAAATAGAGTTAGCACATGAGCTTTTCTGAGCTGAACCTGTTCCCTCTCTGCCTCGGTGGCAACGTATTCGGCTGGACCGCGGATCGAGACGACTCGTTCGCGGTACTGGACGCCTACGCCGAGGCGGGCGGCAACCTCGTCGACACCGCGGACCTCTACTCCGGCGGGGTGTCGGAGACCATCCTCGGCGAGTGGATGGCCTCGCGCCGCAACCGCGACCGCATCGTGGTCGCCACCAAGGTGGGCATGTGGAGCGAGCGGCCCGGCCTGTCGGCGGCCAACATCCGCGCGGCGGCCGAGGACTCGCTCCGCCGGCTGGGCACCGACCACATCGACCTGTACTGGGCCCACGTCGACGACGCGGACACGCCCCTGGAGGAGACCCTCGGCGCGTTCGACGAGCTGGTCACCGAGGGCAAGGTCCGCAACATCGGCGCCTCCAACTACGGCGCCGAGCGCCTCGACGAGGCCATGCGGGTCTCCGAGCGGGAGGGCCTGGCCAGTTACGGGGTGCTGCAGCAGCACTACAACCTCCTCGAACGCGACTACGAGGGGGCGCTGCGCGAGGTGGTCATCGAGCACGGGCTGACCTCCACCCCCTACTACGGGCTGGCCCGCGGCTTCCTGACCGGCAAGTACCGTGCCGGGGTGAGCGTGGACAGCCCCCGGGCGGGCAAGGCGGCGCAGTACCTGGAGTCGGAGCGGGGCCCGCGGGTGCTCGACGCGCTGGACAAGGTGGCGGCCTCGCACGATGTCGCCCCGGCCACGGTGGCGCTCGCCTGGCTCGCCGCCCAGCCGACGGTGGCCACGCCGATCGCCAGCGCCCGCAACGTCGAGCAGTTGCGGCCGTTGCTGGCGGTGGCCGGGCTGACGCTCTCGGAGGACGAGCTGGCCCTGCTGGACGAGGCGTCCCGCTGACGGGCCGATGAGAACGAGGCCCGGCCGCGCGATGCGGCCGGGCCCCGTCGCGGCCGGACCTCGCCGAGGCAGGGTCCCGTCATGGACGGACCTCGCCGAGGCCGGGCCCCGTCGAAGCGGGGTCCCGCCGCGGCGGGACCCCGGGTGGGCCGTCAGTGCTTGGAGGCCCTCTCCATGCCGACGCCGGTCAGCGAGCGGACCTCGATCTCGGCGTACTTCTCGGCGCTGTACTCCTTGCTGAGCCTCGCGCCGATGAAGCCGGCCAGGAAGCCGATCGGGATCGAGACGATGCCGGGGTTGCTCAGCGGGAACCAGGCGAAGTTCGCGTCGGGGAACAGGGAGGTGGCGCTGCCCGAGACGACCGGCGAGAAGATCACCAGGAACAGCGCGGAGGCCAGGCCTCCGTAGATGGCCGAGACCGCCCCGGCGGTGTTGAAGCGCTTCCAGAACAGGCTGTAGAGGATCGCCGGCAGGTTGCCGGAGGCGGCCACCGCGAAGGCGAGCGCGACCAGGAACGCCACGTTCTGCCCCTGGGCGAGGATGCCGAGCCCGATCGAGATCGCGCCGATGACGAAGGCGGAGATCCGGGCGACCAGCACCTCCTCCTTGTCGGTGACGTTGCCGCGCTTGAAGACGTGCGCGTACAGGTCGTGGGCGAAGGAGGAGCTGGAGGCCAGCGTCAGCCCGGCGACGACCGCGAGGATCGTGGCGAAGGCGACCGCCGCGATCACGGCCAGCAGGACGGTGCCCCCGACGTCGCCGAAGATCTGCTTGCCGATCGCCTCGGCGAGCTGCGGTGCCGCCGTGTTGCCCGCCTTGTCCTGGGCCGCGATCGCCTTGCCGCCGACGAGGGCCGCCGCGCCGAAGCCGAGCACCAGGGTGAGCAGGTAGAAGACGCCGATGATGCCGATGCCCCACAGGACCGACTTGCGGGCGTCCTTGGCGGTGGGGACGGTGTAGAAGCGGATCAGGATGTGCGGCAGGCCGGCGGTGCCGAGCACCAGCGCCAGGCCCAGGCTGATCAGGTCGATCTTGCCCGCGAGGCCCTGCGCCTCGGTGCCGTACTTCCCGCCCGGATTCAGGAACTCCGCGCCCTTGCCGCTCTGCGTGGCGGCGTCGCCGAGCAGGCCCGACAGGTTGAAGCCGTAGTGGGCGAGCACCAGCAGGGTGATCAGGGCCGCGCCGCCCATCAGCAGCACGGCCTTGACGATCTGCACCCAGGTGGTGCCCTTCATGCCGCCGATCACCACGTACACGATCATCAGGACGCCGACGCCGACGATGGTGAGCGCCTTGCCCGTCGGTGAGGTGACGCCGAGCAGCAGGCCGACCAGCGCGCCCGCGCCGACCATCTGGGCCAGCAGGTAGAAGATCGACACCGTGATGGTGGAGACGCCCGCGGCCGTGCGGACCGGACGGGGGCTCATCCGGAAGGCCAGCACGTCGGCCATGGTGAACTTGCCGGAGTTGCGCATCAGCTCGGCGACCAGCAGCAGCGCCACCAGCCAGGCGACCAGGAAGCCGATCGAGTACAGGAAGCCGTCGTAGCCCGACAGCGCGATGATGCCGGCGATGCCCAGGAAGCTCGCGGCCGACATGTAGTCGCCGCCGATGGCCAGGCCGTTCTGCACGCCGCTGAAGCCGCGGCCCCCGGCGTAGTAGTCGGTGGCGTCCTTGGTGTTGCGGCTGGCCCAGAAGGTGATCCCCAGCGTCACCACGACGAAGAGCAGGAACAGGATCGTGGACAGCGTCTGGCTGCTCATTCGCTCTTCCCCTCGGTGTCGTGGCGGATCTCGTCGGCCAGCGGGTCGAGCCTCTTCCCGGCGAAACGGGAGTAGGCCCAGGCGATGCCGAACGTCGACACGAACTGGAGCAGACCGAAGATCAGCGCGACGTTGATGTTGCCGATGACCTTCGTGCCCATGAAGTCACGGGCCCAGGCCGACAGGATGACGTACAACAGGTACCAGGCGAGGAACGCGGCGGTCATCGGGAACGCCCACGCCCGGAAACGGCGCCTCAGCTCCTGAAACTGTTCGCTGGCCTGAATCTCTTCATAAACCGATGAATCGTGTTGCCTGGCGGTCACAAGACCTCCCACAAATGTGATCTGGATCACGGACAACGTAGGGGGCGACGCTACCCTCCGTGGAGACCCGCACGCGTTCTCTTCGCCGAGGCGCCGACGAGTCGCGTTCAATTGGATATGTCCTGCGGTGAAAGGTCTGTCTCGTACGCCGAATGGTCATCGGCCCCGTTCGTCCCCCGTCGGCGGACGGCGGGCACTCCCGCCCGCGGAGGCCGGGCGGAGCGCGCCCCGCACCGCGCGACGGCCGGCGCAGGGCGGTTCCCCGCCCCCCGGCGGCCGGCCCGGCGCGGCTGTCACCGCGTGGCGGTCCGGGCCCGTCCCCTGAGGGCGTGGCCCCCGGCGCAGCACACCGACAGGCCCACCAGGACCAGCAGGAGGCGGTAGTCGACCAGCGACACCAGCGCCGCGCCCGCGAGGAGGGAGAAGAGCTGGGTGAACCCGGCCATGGACTCGAACGCGGTGGAGACCCGCCCCACGAGCCGGCCGGGGCTGCGGCGCTGCACCAGGGTCGCCCTGGCCACCCCCTCCATGGTGAGACCGGCGCCCGCGACCGCCATCGCGGCCAGGACGACCGTGTCGGCCGGGACCACCCAGCAGATGACCGCCACGCCGTACAGCACGATGCCCGCGCCGATCACCGACAGCTCACCCCTGCGCGCCATCATCGTGGGACCCCACAGGCCTCCGGCGATCGCCCCCGCCCCCATGGCGACGGAGGTGAGCGCGGTGAACTCCGGCGACCTGCCGAGCCCGTGCTCGATGACGGCGAAGATCAGCGATTCGGTGGCCCCGGCCAGCGTGAACATCAGGCAGGAGGCCGCGGCCGCCCGGCGCAGCGGCGGGTCGGCGGCCACGTGCCTGACCCCGGCCCAGAACTCCTCCCGCGCCGGCCGGGCAGGGGGGACCCGGGCAGGACGGGAGGAGCGGGATGAACGGGAGGCATGGGGGGAGCGGGCAGGACGGGAGGCGCGGGCGGGGCGAGAAGGGCCGCCGGCGGGTCCGGGCACGGAGACGGGTCCGGGCGCGGGGGCGGGTCCGGGCGCGGGGGCGGGAAGGGCCGCGAAGACCGCGGCGGCGACCAGGAAGGTGATCACGTCGAACAGCACCAGCACGGCGATCCCGGAGCTCGCGTGGATCGCCACGCCCAGCAGCGGCCCGACCAGGCGCAGTCCCTGCCGGGTGGTGTGCAGGGCGCCGTTGGCCTGCCCCAGCAACCGCTCGGGCAGCATGCCCTTGAGCAGCCCGCCGAGCGCCGCGAAGATCACCGCGTACGAGCAGCCCATGGCCGACGACACCGGGTAGACCAGCCAGAACGTCTCCGGCCCGGTGACGGCGACCAGCGGCAGGAGCGCGACCCCCGACAGCAGGCAGGTGACGACCAGGAGCCTCCTGCGGTCCGTACGGTCGATCAGGTACCCGAAGAAGGGCGAGACGCAGAGCGGGAGCGTGAAGAAGAACAGGGTCAGGCCGGCGGCGCCGTCCGAGCCGGTGAGCCTCTTGGCCAGGATGCCGGGGACCAGCAGCAGCGAGGCGTCACCGAGCAGGCTGACGGCCATCCCGATGTAGACGAGCCTGAACCGGGGCAGCCGCAGGACCTCGCCGATATCCACCAAAACTAATCAAAACACCCTAAATAAACCCGCATAACGGTCATTCCGCCATAGGCGGCCGGACCCGTCAAGAGGAACGGGGCCGCCAGTCGCCGCGGTCCAGGTCGAGGGTCTCGGGGGTGTGCAGGCGCACCATGGTGCGCGCCACGTTCGGCGGGATGCGTGACGGCGTCAGCAGCGAGACCACCACCATGACGAGGAACGCGATCGGTACCGTCCACGCCGCGGGCTGGGCCAGCAGCGCGCCGAGCAGCCCGGAGTGCGGCCCGCCGCCGATCGTCATCAGGACCGCCAGGCAGGCCAGGCCGCCTCCGGCCAGCAGGCCGGCCATCGCGCCCGCGGGCGTCAGCCGCCGCCACCAGATGCCCAGGACCAGCAGCGGGCAGAAGGAGGAGGCCGCCACCGCGAACGCCAGGCCCACCACGTCGGCGACCGGCAGCGAGCGGGCGGCGGCGGCCAGCGCCAGCGGCACGATCACCGCCAGCACCGCCGCGGCCCGGAACGAGCGCACCCCGCCCTTGAGGATGTCCTGGCCGATCACCCCGGCCACCGAGACCGTCAGCCCGGAGGAGGTCGACAGGAACGCCGCGAACGCCCCGGCCGTCACCAGCGCCGTCAGCAGGTCGCCCGCCACGCCGCCGATCAGGTGGCCGGGCAGCGCGAGCACCACCGTGTCGCTGCCCTCCAGCTCCGGGACGTAGATGCGCCCCAGCGCGCCGTAGACGGCCGGCAGCAGGTAGAAGGCCCCCAGCAGCGACAGGACCACCAGCGTGGTGCGGCGGGCGGCCCGGCCGTCGGGGTTGGTGTAGAACCGGACCAGCACGTGCGGCAGTCCCATGGTGCCCAGGAACGTGGCCAGGATCAGCGAGTAGGTGGAGTACAGGCCGTACTCCCGGTCGCCGGCCAGCGGCAGCGCCCAGACGGCCGCGTCCCGCGCGTTCAGGCCCGGCGCCCCGCCGCCCCGCCACGCCAGCAGCAGGAAGATCAGCGGCACGGCCAGCGCGGTGAGCTTCAGCCAGTACTGGAACGCCTGGACGAACGTGATCGACCGCATGCCGCCCGACATCACGTTCACCGCGACCACCGCGGCCACCAGCAGCCCCCCGGCCCACTCGGGGGCGCCGGTGATGGCCCGCAGGACCAGGCCGGCGCTCTGGAACTGCGGCATCAGGTACAGCCAGCCGATCAGCACGACCAGCACCCCGGCCATCCGCCGTACCGCCATCGACTCCAGCCGCGCCTCGGCGAAGTCGGGCAGCGTGTACGCGCCCGAGCGCCGCAGCGGCGCCGAGACCAGTACCAGCAGCACCAGGTAGCCGCCCGTCCAGCCGACCGGCAGCCAGAGCATGTCCGCGCCGTAGGTGAGGATGAGCCCGGCGATGCCGAGGAAACTCGCCGCCGACAGGTACTCGCCGCCGATGGCGGAGGCGTTCCACAGCGGGGAGACGGTACGCGAGGCGACGTAGAAGTCGGAGGTGGTCCGCGACAGCCTGATGCCGAACGCGCCGATCAGCACCGCCGCCAGCACCACCAGCACCACCGCCGTCATCCCGTACGCGGTGTTCATCCGGTCTCCCCCGGCGGTCGGACGGGGGGCCGCGGCCCCGGGTGGCGGATCAACGGGCCCGGTCCACCAGCTCGGCGAAGTGGCGCTCGTTCCGCTCGGCCTGCCGGACGTAGAGCCAGGCGCCGGCCACGAACGCCGGGTAGATCAGGCCGGCCAGCACCGCCCAGGGCAGCGGGATCCCCAGCAGGCGGACCGCGCGCAGGTCGGGCACCAGCAGGAACAGCAGCGGCAGGCCGCCCACCACGCAGCCCAGCACCGTGCAGACGAACAGGGCCAGCCGGAACTGGGTGCGGATCAGCGAGCGCATGTAGATCTCGCCCAGCCGGGTCTGCTCGTCGATCTCCCGGGTGACCGGGTAGCGCGGGTGGCGGGGGGCCAGCGTCCGGGGGCTCGTCACCACCTCGCGCCGCGGCCGTTCGGACTCCCGCCTGGACCGGTCGGCGTCCCTGCGGGACGGGCGGTCGGCGTCCCGGCGCGGGCGCTCGGGTTCCTTGCGGGAGCGCTCCGGCTCCCGGCGCGACCGGTCGCCGATCCACCGGCGCGGCTCGCCCCCCTGACCGGGCTCGGGGACGCGGCTCACTCCGGCCGCCCCTTGCGCGCCCGGCGGACCAGCAGGTCCCGCAGCTCGCGGGTGTGGCGCCGACTGACCGGGATCTCGGTCTCGCCGATGCGCACCACGCACCGGCCCGAGTCGATGTGCAGCTCGTCGATGTGCTTGACCGCGACCAGGTGACTGCGGTGCACCCGCACGAACCCCGCCGAGGCCCAGCGCTCCTCCAGGGTCGCCAGCGAGATGCGCACCAGGTGGCTGCCGCCCGCCGTGTGCAGGCGGGCGTAGTCGCCCTGCGCCTCGACGTAGCGGACCTCGGTGCTGGCCACGAACCGGGTGACGCCGCCGAGCTCGACCGGGATGGTGTCGGGGTCGCCGCGGCCGGCGGCCTCGCCCTCCGGCAGCTCGGCCGAGACGAACACCCGCCGGATGGCCTCGGCGAGCCGCTCCGGCCGGACCGGCTTGAGCAGGTAGTCCTCGGCCTTGATCTCGAAGGCGTCGACCGCGTGCTCCTCGTAGGCCGTCACGAAGACCACCCGGGGCGGGTTGGCGAACTGGGAGAGCAGCCGGCCCAGCACCACCCCGTCCAGGCCGCGCATCCGGATGTCGAGGAAGACCGCGTCGATCGGCCGGCCGTCGGCGATCGCCCGGTCCAGGACGCGCAGCGCGGCGGCCCCGTCCCTGGCCAGGGAGACCTCCGCGATGCGGGGGTCGTCCCGCAGCAGGTAGGCCAGGTCCTCCAGCGCGGGCAGCTCGTCGTCCACCGCGAGGACGCGCAGGCCGGTCACGTCCACTCCCCCGGACCGTTCACGTGAGGATCTCTCGAGGGTGGTGAATCAGACATCGCATGTCAACTCTTCGTGGTCGCGAGCGGAGGGTCCCGACGGCGGGCGGCGACGGCTGACCGGGCACGGGCTCAACGGGCCGAGACACCCGGATGGTACTTCGGCAGGCGGACGCTGACCTTCGTGCCCGCCCCCTTGGCCGTCTCCGCCACCAGGCCGTACTCGTCACCGTAGACCTGACGCAGCCGCTCGTCCACGTTGACCAGCCCCACCCCCCCGGCCCCGGAGCGCTCGTCGGCGTCACCGGCCAGGATGCGGCGCAGGCGGGCCGGCTCCATGCCGACGCCGTCGTCCTCGACGCTGATCCTGCACTCGGCCCCGGCGTCCTCGGCGACGATCGAGATGCGCCCGGTCCCGGGCTTGCTCTCCAGCCCGTGCTGGACCGCGTTCTCCACCAGCGGCTGCAGGCACAGGAAGGGGACCGCCACCGCCAGCACCTCCGGGGCGATGCGGAGCGTCACCTGGAGCTGGTCACCGAAACGGGCACGTTCCAGGGTCAGGTACCGGTCGATCGAGCGCAGCTCCTCGGCCAGCGTGGTGAACTCCCCGTGCCGCCGGAAGGAGTAGCGGGTGAAGTCGGCGAACTCCAGCAGCAGCTCGCGGGACCGGTCCGGGTCGGAGCGGACGAAGCTGGCGATCGTCGTCAGCGAGTTGTAGATGAAGTGCGGGGAGATCTGCGCGCGCAGCGCCCGGACCTCGGCCTCCATCAGGCGCGTCCTGGAGCGGTCGAGCTCTGCCAGCTCGAGCTGCGAGTTCACCCAGTTCGCGACCTCGTGTGCGGCCCTGACGAGGCCCGCCGAGGCGTGTCCGCCGTACGCGGCCAGCGAGCCGACCACCCGGCCGTCGGTGGTCAGCGGAACCACCACGGCGAACCGGATCGGGCACTCGGGAAGGTCGCACGAGACGACCTCAGGGCCCAGGACCCTGGTCCGCCCCCCGGCGAGGGTCTTGTCGGCGTGGGTGAACACGTCCCGGGCGTGGTGGTCGCCCTCCCCGTCGTAGACCAGCAGCCGCTTCTCGTCGGTGATGGCCAGCGCCGGGGAGCCCAGCAGCTCCCGCAGGTACCGCGAGGCCTTCTGGGCCCCCGCCTCGGTCAGCCCGGCCCGCAGGGGCGGGGCGGCCAGCGAGGCGGTGTGCAGGGTCTCGAAGGTCGCCCGCTCCGCCGGGCTGCTGCCCAGCTCCCGGCGCCCGCGCAGCACCCGCCACAGCACCAGGGCGGGCACGCCGACCAGGGCGGTGACCAGCAACACGGCGACGACGGGTTCCACGCTCCGGACCTTATACTCCCCGTCCCGCCCGTGCCTCGTCCATGGAGATCACGGAGCTTTCCTTATCAGGACATCAGGACAGAGCCGGGCGGCCCCCTCCGCGCGACCGGCGGTGCGCGGGGAGGAACCGCGGCGACGGGTGGCGGCGGGCGCCGGCACCCGGTGGAGGGCGGTGGCGCACGGCGAAGGGCGGCGGGGGCGGCGGGGGCGGCGGGGGCGGCGGGGGCGGCGGGGGCGGCGGG